>JAOACR010000003.1 GCA_026417735.1 Kiritimatiellia bacterium | reverse complement strand
CTGGTTCGCTGGTGCAGGTCGGCAGCGGGACGACGATTCTGACCGCCTCGAACTCGTATAGTGGCACGACGACGATTTCGAATGGCACGCTGCGGATCAACGGTGTCCACACCGGCAGCGGCCTGATCACGGTGGCGGGTGGCCGGCTGGAGGGGCTTGGCTCGGTGACGGGGGTGATCCAGGTGCTGGCGGGCGCGACGCTGGCCCCGGGTGCAAGTCCCGGCCAGTTCACCGCGTTGCACAACGTGGTGCTGCAGGGTGGGTCCATCTTTGAGGTCGAGCTGAACGGTCTTACGCCGGGCACTCAGTACGACCAGTTGCTGATGGGGACGAACACGGTGCTGACGCTGTCGAACCCGACGTTGCAGGTGATTCTCGGTTTCACGCCGAACATTGGGGATACGTTCCAGGTCGTCAGCGGATTCGCGTCGCTGAGCGGCACATTTGCGGGATTGCCATCTTCCGGAAGCACGTTCAACGTCGGTTCGACGCAGTTCCAGATTGACTACAACGCGAGCGACATCACGCTGACGGTGATTCCGGAGCCTTCGACGCTGGGACTGGTGGGCATGGTGGCGGCGGCAATGCTGCTGCGCCGTCGCCTGCGCTGAGGCGCGGTTAGGGGCAGGGGCCCCCATCCCGGGGGCGAGCGCGGGGGAGAGGGGGCGTGGGCTCGTGGCGTAGACCGACTGCGCTAAGCGCAGCGAGCGCCAGATTCGCGGCGACGTGCCACCAGGAGGGGGGAAGCTCGGCGATCCCGGGGAGACATCCGCAGGGAATTTGCATCCGGCGCAGGAGCAAAGACGCGACGGCGGCGGCAAAGACAAGAAAGAGAGCGATCGCCAGCAGCCAGCCGCCGCGGCGCAGCGTTGGAATCGCGATCAGCGCCGCGGCGGCGGTGAGCTCGAGCCACGGCAGCAGCCACGCGAGTGGCAGCCACCAGGTGCCGGGCCACTCGTAGGCGGCGACGCGCGCTGCGAAGGTGGTGGGATCGAGCACCTTGGGGATCGCGGCAGCGGCCAGCAGCGCAGCGATCCCGTTGCGATAGAGCGCCCCGATCCAGTGGGATGGAAGCTTCATCGCTCCTGCTCGCCAGTTCGCTCAATGGGTCCGCCCGCAGCGGCCCAGCCGGCGTATCCTTCGACAAAGATTGCGACTCGGCGGAATCCGGCCGCGCGCAGCCGCAGCGCCTCCCGCAGCGCCGAGTCGCACGCCGGGGAACCGCAGTACAACACGAGCGGGCGGTCCGGCTCCACGGCCGGAAGTGGAGGCGCGGCATCTGCGGGGACCGCGTGGGGCAGGGGGATCGCCCAAGGAATCCGTCCCTGTCTCTGCTCCGCGAGCGGGCGAACGTCCACCCAGACTTGCTCGCCGCGCAGCGCCTCTTCGAGCGCGCCGGGCAGGCGAACCGTTTCGATGTCAGCCGTGCGCGCGCGCCAGTCGAGCAAGTCCGCCGCGGTGCCCACCAGCGGCGGTCGCGGCGGGGCATGGATCCACCATCGCGCCGCGGCGCCGGCCACGGCGACGAGCACGAGCACCGCAGCCTCCGCCAGCGCACGTTGGACGCCCGCGGCGGATATGCGCGCTGCGGTTAGCTCGTAGCTCGTGTGCTCCATCGCGACCGCCGCCCCAGCTCAGCGCAGGCGACATCTGCGGGCGTACCACGGTGACGTGCGGCGAGCGCGGCCGCGGCACGGGCAGCCTCGCCGAGCCGATTTGCCTTGCCGATCATCCCCTGAGCCGCGTGGACGCGAAAATCACCGTTCATGCAGCGGCCCGGCATCATTCGATGGCGCGGATTCGCCGAGCCAGGCGCGCGAGACGGGATGTCGCAGGGTCGGGTGTGCCACGTGGAGGCGACGACGTCCCGCGCACGGGTCACGAGGACGCCGTATGGATGGTTGGGGACCGGCGCAACCAGGTCGGTGCGGACGCGGTGGCGGGCGGGCGTTGCGCGAGACGGCGTGCGGCCGCCGCGCTCCATTTCCCTGCATGGACGATTCTTCGGCGGAGTCCCCTCGCCGCGCTCGTCGTGGGGATGGAACGGCGCGATTGTGGCCGCGCTGTGTGCGGTCACCACCAGCTCGGTCAACGACACCCGTGGGATGCGGCTGGTCATGGGACATCCGGCGCGAATGCGCAACCGGCGTGAACGGCGAGGTCGCTGCCACTGGTGCGATCCATAAAGACACGTGCCGGTAGCCGGCGATCCGATACTCGCACGCGGGCGCCAGAGGGCGTTCGGCGACGGATCTCGCCGCGGCTGGGGCCGGTCTCCTGCGTGAGCGCCGGCGAAGCGGCGAAGAGACCCGCAGTGCAATGAAATGAACGGCGATGAACGGTCCGCCGGCTCATCGTGTGCGTGCCGTCGCAGCGCGGCGGCCGCGCTTGCGTTGGTGGCCACCTCTCCGTATAAAGCACCCATGCCGAAAGAGCAACCAGATCGGCCGACGGGAGACAGCGCGCCACCGGCGCATGAGTCGTCGGACTGTATTGTCGTGGACGGCATCGTGACGAAGGTGCTGCCGGCGACGATGTATCGCGTCAAGCTGCCGAACGGTCACGAGGTGCTCGCGCACATTTCGGGCAAGATGCGAAAAAATTTCATCCGCATTACTACCGGTGATCGTGTGACGCTGGAAATCTCGCCGTATGATCTGACGAAGGGTCGGATCACGTTCCGGCACAAGACCTGATCCGGGCGCACGCGCGAAGGGAGGCGGCGCGGGCGTCAGCCCGGACCAAAGGTGTTTCGCAGTGGGTGCGGTCATCCGGGAAACCGTTCCTTCGAGGGTGCTGTCGGTGGAGTCGGGGTGGGCCCGCACGCGGGCCGACCTCGACTGGCTGGCCCGCAACATCCCCTGCGAGGCGGCCTGTCCCGTGCGGACGGACATCCCCGGGTATCTTGAGGCGATCGCGGCGGGGGACTACGACGCCGCCTACCGCATCAATCTCCGCGACAACGTGTTTCCGGCTGTGCTTGGGCGGGTGTGTGCGCGGCCGTGCGAGCCACCCTGTCGGCACGGTTGGCCGGGACTTGGCGAGCCGGTGGCCATCTGCTGGTGCAAGCGCTCGGCGGCGGACTTTTCGCGGCGAAACGATTTGGTGGTGTTGCCGTCCTGGTTTCCGCCGAGCGGCCGCCGGGTGGTGGTGGTCGGCGGCGGCCCGGCGGGGCTGGCTGCGGCGCGGGACCTGCGGCTTTTCGGGCACGAGGTGACGGTGTTGGAGCGGGATGAGGCTCCGGGCGGGCTGCTGCGCACCGGCATTCCGCCGTTCCGGCTTCCACGCGACATCGTGGAACGGGAGGTCGCGCAGGTGATCGCGCAGGGCATCACACTGCGCTGCGGCGTCGAGGTGGGGCGCGACGTGACGGTTGCGGAGCTCCTCGCTGACCACGATGGGGTGATCGTCGCAACCGGCGCAGAGCGTCCGACGCTGCCGGACGTGCACGGCGTGCAGGCGGTGGGCGTTGAACACGGGCTGAAATTTCTGCGCGAGGTGAACGTGGGGGCGCGCCGGGCGGTGGGACGCGCAGTGCTGGTGATCGGCGGTGGATTCACCGCGCTCGACTGCGCGCGGGTCGCGCTGCGGCTCGGTGCCGCATCGGTGACGATCGCCTATCGGCGGGGGGCGGAGGACATCGCGGTGACGCCCGGCGAGCGCGAGGAGGCGGAGCGCGAGGGTGTTCGGTTCGAGTTTCACGCAATGCCCGTGGAGGTGCGGGCCGGGTCGGACGGCCGCGCGACCGCGGTGCGAATGATGCGGACCCGGCCAGGTCCGCCCGACGAGCGCGGACGACGACGGCCGGTTCCGGTGCCGCAGGAAGAGTTCGAGATTGCGGCGGATCATGTGTTGTTCGCAACCGGGCAGACGCCGGTGCCGCCCGCGCTGCCGGACCCGCGGCCGCCGCGGTTGCTGGTCTGTGGCGATGCGGCGGCGGGCTCGTCGAACCTGATCGAGGCGATCGCGGACGGCCGCCGGACGGCGGCCGAACTGGATGCGCGGCTGATGGGCGAGTATCGCGTTGCGGAGGGGGGACGTGTCACCAGCGGACGGGCGCTCGCGCGCACGCGCGCGGACGACGCGATCCCGCGCCACAGCATGCCGTTGCTGGATCCGGCCGAGCGTGCGGCCAATGCGGAAGTGGAGACGGGCTACTCGGAAGGCGCCGCGCGTGCGGCAGCGCGGCGATGTTATCTGTGCCACTACAAGTACGAAATTGACGTGTCGCGCTGCATCTACTGCGACCAGTGTGTTGAGGTGAAGCCGCGCGAGGCCTGCATCGTAAAAGTCGCCGCCATTGAACGTGATGCGGAGGGTCGCGTAACGGGCTGGACTCCCCGCGAGTGGCGGTTAGATCCTCCGATTCCCTTTCACGCGTATTTTATCCAGCAGGCGGAATGCATTCGCTGCGATCTCTGCCGGCAGGTCTGTCCGGTGGACTGTATATCGGTGCAACAAGTGTCCTGGACGATTGCGCCGCGCTGAGGTTTGCGCCGCACGCCGCAGCGGTGCGCGGCACCGGTGGGGGCGTCGGAGCGTTGGCTGAGATCGGGCGGGGCCGCTCCAATGATTGGATGGGGGAGGTTCCCCCCGATGACGGTGAGGGTGCGCCGCTGGACAATGTGGCGCGGTGGGCTAGGTTGTTGAGGTGCGGAGGCTGCAACGATGAGCGCAGAGGTGGCGGACTCGCTGAGGGAATGGATTCTTGATCGGGCGGCGGAGCTTGGTGCCCCGGCGGTGGCCGCTCCCGCCGCGCACGCTGGCTGGGCGGCGGTGCGAGCGACCGGGACGCGGCTGTGGCTGGATACCGGTGACCTCGAGGCGGCGCGCGCGCTCTGGACGGCGGAGTTCGAGGCGCTGACGACGAACAACACGCTGCTGAACGCGGAGGTGCAAAAGGGTCAGTACGACGGCCTGGTGCGCGCGGCCGCTGCACGGCTGCGGGAGCTGACACCGACGATCTCCGCGGACGAGCTGCGGCTGGAGATCGCGTTCGTGTTGAACGCGGTGCACGGCCTTCGGCTGGTGCGCGCGTTTGGCGCACGAGTGAGCGTGGAGCTGCACACGGACCTGGCCAACGATGTCGAGCGTTCGGTGCAGTACGGCCGGCGGTACCATGCGATCTCGCCGGATCGATTCATTGTGAAGGTGCCGCTGACGCCCGCCGGATACCTTGCGGCGCGGCGGCTGGTGCGCGCCGGCGTGCCGGTGAACTTCACGTTGGGGTTTTCGGCGCGGCAGAATCTGCTGGCTGCGGCGCTCGCGCAGCCGGACTACGTGAACGTGTTCATGGGCCGCCTGAACGCGTTCGTGGTGGATCACCGGCTGGGCGACGGACGGAACGTTGGCGAAAGGGCGACGCTGGCGACGCAGCGGGGGCTGCGAGCGTGGCGCGCGCGGGGAGCGACGCGGACGCTGTTGATCGGAGCCAGCATGCGCGATGCGGACCAGATCGTCACGCTCGCGGGCGTGGACGTGTTCACCCTTCCGCCGAAGGTCGCCGCCGCGTACGCGGCGCGGCCGTCGGCGCCGCTGCAGGCACGGCTGGACGCGGAGCTGCCGGTGCACTGGGCGGACGGCCTCTCGGAACGGGCGGTGGGCGCGCACGTGCTCTGGGAGGTGTCCGAGCGCGATCGTGCGCTCGCGCGCCGGGCCGCTGCCGAGCTGCACGATCGCTCCCGACCGGAGGAGCTGGTGGCGCTGGTGCGTCGCGAAGGAATCCACGATTTGTTTCCCGACTGGACGGCGGAAGAGTGGGCAGCGATCCGCGCGGAGGGGAAGATTCCCTCGTGGTCCCGCTGGCGCGAGGCGCTGGGCGCGGGGCGAGTCGGGTTGGATGCGCTGATGAATGCGGCCGGTCTGATGAGCTTCGTGGAGGATCAGGCCGCGCTCGACCGCCGGGTGATGTCGCTGATCTGAGCGCCGTCGGGCGCGCGAGCGGGCGATCGGTCGACCGGCCGCGGTGAAGCGGGCCGACGGGGGCGTTCATCTCGGCGCCCGGTGGGGAGCGGGCGGTGCGTGCGAGGGGCCGTCAGTTCGCGAGCCAGAGGCTCAGCCCCGGCACGAAAGTGATCAGCGCCAATACCGCCAGCAGTACTACGATCATCGGCAGCGAGGCCCGCGCGAGCGAGAGCAGCGGCCGGCGGAACCGCAGGGCGGCGATGAAGAGGTTCATGCCGACTGGGGGGGTCGAGTAACCGATGGCGAGGTTTGCGAGCACAATGATCCCGAGGTGGACGGGGTCCACGTCGTAGGCCGCGCCCAAGGGTACCAGCAGCGGTGCGATCACGACGATGGCCGTGTAAATATCCATCGCGCAGCCGACCGCCAGCAGAAAGGCGTTGACGACCAGCAGGAACATGGCCGGCGAGCCGACGTGCGCGCGGACCGCCTCGAGCAGCTGTTGGGGGACCTCCTGGTCGACGAGCCAGTTGGTCAGCGCCATACCCATGCCGAGGATCACCAGCACGCCGCCGACCAGCACCAGCGCGTCGCGAGCGATGCGCCCGAAATCGCGCCATCGGACCTCGCGGAGGATCGCCACCTCGACGATGATCGCGTACGCGGCGGCGACTGCGGCGGCATCGCTGATGACGAGGCGGCCGGAGTAGATGCCGACGAGCACCAGCGCGGGCAGCGGAGCCTCCCAGCGCGCGGCCCAGAGCGCCGCACCCAGCTCCCGCCAGCTGAACGGCGTGCGCGCGATGCGCTGCCGGCGGGCGGCCCAGGCGCCGTGCGCGACCAGCGCCAAAACGCCCAGCGCCGCCGGCAGCAGCGCGGCGCGGATCAGCCGCTCGATCGTGACCGCGGGCGCGATCGGATTTGCGATGATGCCGTACAAGATCAGCGGAAGACTCGGCACGAGCAGCACGCCGCAGTTGCCGCCGCTGGTCAGCAGGCCCAGCGCGTAGGGCTCGCGGTAGCCCTCGCGGAGCAGCGCAGGTAAGAGCAGACCGCCGAGCGCGACGATGGTGACGCCGGAGGCGCCGGTGAACGCGGTGAAGAGCGTGCATGCGAGGATCGCGACCGCGGGCAGCCCGCCCGGCAGCCAGCCGAATGCGGCGCGGGAGAGGCGCAGCAACCGTTCCGGCGCGCGACTTTCCGCCAGTAGATATCCTGCGAGCGCGAACAACGGCAGCGCACGCAGCAGCGGCATCGTCGCAAGCCGGTTCATCTCCGCGACGATCAGCGCGGGCGCGATGCCATCGCGGCTGTAGAGCGTCCACGCCAGCGCCGCGAAGACGGCGAACATCGGCGCGCCGACGAGCGCTGCGAGCAGCAACGCTGGAATCATGGCGGCGGCTCGTCCGGAGGGGCGGGCGCAGCGCGGGCGGTCGCTTCCCGCGCGGCCAGGGCCGCGTGGAGGAGAAAACGGGCGGCCATCAGCGCGAACGCCAGCGGGATGGCGATACTCGCCCACCAGATTGGCCGGCCGAACAGACGGCCGGTCTCCGTTTCGCTCTGCAACCGTATGAACGCGACCGCAGCCGAGGTGAGCGCACCGCACACCCCGGCCGCGAAAAGGTTCACCGGCACGCGCAACGCTGCGCCCGCGCGCCGCCGCAACAGGTGGCCAAGCAGGTCCATTGCGATATGGCGGTGCTGGCCGGTGGCGGCGACCGCACCGGCGAGCGCGGTCCAGAGCAATAGAACACCGAGCAGCGGTTCGATCCACGGCCACCCAATGCCGAACGCGCGAAGCGCGATTTGCAGCAGCGCGAGAGCGACCATGGTGGCGCCGAGGGTGGCGAGCAGACCGCGCTCCAGCGCGTCGAGCACAACCGCGAGCCGGCGGAGCATCGGGCTCATGCGCCCCGGCGCCGGCGGAGGAACTGCTGCACGCGGTCGTCCGCCTCGGCGGGCACCAGCGAGCCGCGCAACGCCGCCCGAGTGCGCTCGCTGATCTCGCGGAAGCGCTCCACCTCCTCGGGCGGTGTGACGACCGGCGTGAGGCCGGCCTTCCGCATCACGTCCAGCGCCTCCTCGTTGCTGCGCCGGACGCTGGCGGTCAGTTCCGCGGTCCGGCGGCGCGCCGCCTGCAGAATCGGTGCGCGAAACGATTCCGGGACGCGCTCCCAGGCCCGGCGGGCAATGAACAACCCCCCGAAGCTGTAGGCGAGTCGCAGCTCGTTGAAGTGCTTCACCCGGCCGGTCCACTGCATCGCGACCGCCGCCAGGGGGGGGGAGTAGACCGTGTCGAGCAGGCCGGTCTGCAGCGCGGTCAGCACGTCGGCGACGGGCACCGGCACGGCGCCGACACCGGCCTGCCGGAACAGCTCCGCGAGCATCGGCTCGTTCGGGAGCGCCCAAACCTTCGCGCGCCGCAAATCGTCCAGCGTACGGATCTGGCGGTTGCTGAAGAGCAGGCTGAAGCCGACCTCGGTCCAGCCCAGCACGACGAATCCGTTCGCGAGGGAGCGCTCCTCCAGCCACGGTCCGAGCTCCGCCATCGCGGCGTCCACCTCGGCGTGGTCTTGGAACGTCAGCGGCAGCATCAGCGCATTGGCTTCGGGGCAGATGCGCGCGATGCCGTTGCCGAGGAACCCGCCGCCGTCGAGCTGGCCGGCGCGGATCTTCATCAGTACGTCCTTTTCCTCGCCCATGATGCCGGCCGGATAAATGCGAAGCCGCACTTCGCCCTGGCTGAGTGTCGCGACCTCGTCCTTGAGCTGTTCCAGCGTGCGCATCCACGCGCTGCCCTCGGGCGCGAGGGTGGCGATTTTGAGAATGGTCGCCGCGGGCGCCGTCAGCGGTGCGGCAGCGAGCACGGCGGCGAGTGCGGCGATGCGGCGAGGGTGCCGGCCCGCAGCGGGGACGCACCCGAGTGCGCCGATCGGACCTTCAGAACCACTCATCGGCAAGGGCCCTCAGTTCGCGCGCGCGCCGCCGCGCGAGCGCGTTCGGCAGCTCCAGCCCGGGCGGATCGTCCGCGTGGGCCTCGACTTCCGCCAGCAGGCGGTCAAACAGCTCGCGATCCATCGCGTATCGCGCATAGTACTCCGCCATCGCCACGCGCGGCATCAGCGCGCCGTCGCCGGCGACGGTCTGCGCGCGCTCGAAGTGCCGTCGCGACGCGGCCAGATCTCGGCCGGCGCCGGCCGGCTGAACCGCGCAGTAGATCCCAAAAAACAGGTGCACGCCGCCGCGGTCGTGGTCCGGGTCCAGCTCCGCAACGCGGCGCATCATCGCGACAGGTCGCGCGAGCTGCGCGAGCGCCTCCGGGGCACCATCGCTGTTGAGGATCCAGCCGAGCCATGCGATGGCGGCGGTATATAGCGCCGGCACGTGGCGACGCCCGAGGCGTGCGACTTGCGCCTCGAACTGCGGGATCGGCGAAGCGACTGGGTCGCGCAGCGCGCCGCTTGCGGACAGCACGCCGAGCGCCTGGTCGCGCGCGCGCGCGTACATCAGGCGCGCCCGCTCGCGGTCCTCACGACCCAGAAAGGCGGTTGCATACGCGACTCGAGCGCGCGCGGCCGCGAGTGCGGCCGCGGGGCGGCCGGAGCTCTCCGCCAGCCCGTCCATCAGGAGAATCAGCGATGGCGCACCGTCGCGGACCAGCTCGGCATCGCGCTGCCGTTGCAGCGAGGCGGCCAGATCGTTCGCGAGCGGCTCAACCGCGGCAGTGGCCGCGGAACGCAGCATCGCGCAGCCGGCACACAGCGCCGACCCGCCGATTGTCACCAGCCATCGAATGCTGCAGGAAGCCCGCATGTCGCCGGCAGAGTCTATCCGCCCGAGGATGGGCCGGCAACGCCCGCGCGGTCGGGGTCGTGGGCATCACGGCCGTACACGAGCCGATAGGCACGGCAGAACGGGCACCAGCGGTGCTCCACGGCGCGAACCGCACGGGACGCATAACCGGTCGGGTGCCGTCGAGCCGCGCGGCAAAGGGGACACCGTTCGCAAAAGCGAGCGAACACGCGCAGCCATACCGGCGTGGCGACCTCATCCGTCACGGCCGATCTCGCTGGCGATGCATCTTACGCGCGCCCGGCTCCGTCGCAATCCCGTGCGGAAGGGCGCCGGCCGGCATCAGGCGGGATCGTCGGCGTCCGCCGGGGGCGGCTCGGGCTCCGGAGGCGGCGCCTCGAAAAGCAGCAGTCCCAGCGGCGGCAGCGTCAGCTCCAACGACCATGGCCGACCGTGCCAGGGACGTGGTTGCGCCCGGGCGGAGCCGCCGTTGCCGACGTTCGTGCCGCCGTAGCGGTCCGCATCGGTGTTCAGAATTTCGCGCCATACGCCGCCGCGGGGCACGCCGATGCGGTAGCCGTGTCGAGGCACCGGCGTGAAATTGCCGACCGCGACGATCTCCTGCGCCGGCGGCCGGCCGCGGCGCAGAAACGCGAGCACCGACTGCTCCGAGTCGTGGAGTTCAAGCCACTCGAATCCGGCCGGCTGCGTGTCCTGCTCGTGGAGGGCGGGCAGTTCGCGAACGAGCCGGTTGAGATCGCCGATGAGGTTTCGAATGCCCGCGTGAGGCGCATGCCGCAGCAGGTCCCAGTCGAGCTGGCCGTGGCAGTCCCACTCTGTCCATGGCGCCATTTCCGCGCCCATGAAGAGCAGCTTCTTGCCCGGATGCGCGGCCATGTAGCCCAGCAGCAGCCGGAGGTTCGCAAACTTCTGCCAGGGATCACCGGGCATTTTTGCCAGCAGCGATCCCTTGCCGTGGACCACCTCGTCGTGCGAGAAGGGCAGCACGAAGTTCTCGGTGAACGCGTACACCATCGAGAACGTGAGCATGTTGTGGTGGTACTTGCGGTAGATCGGGTCTTTGCCGAAGTACTCGAGCGTGTCGTGCATCCACCCCATGTTCCATTTGAAGTCGAAGCCGAGCCCGCCGAGGTAGACGGGGCGGGAAACCATCGGCCAGGCGGTGGACTCTTCCGCGATGGTCAGAAACCCCGGGTACTCCGCGTGCACCACCTCGTTGAAGCGGCGGAGAAAGTCGATCGCCTCCAAGTTTTCCCGCCCACCGAATCGGTTGGGGATCCATTCGCCGGGGGGGCGGGAGTAGTCGAGATAGAGCATGCTGGCGACAGCGTCCACCCGCAGCCCGTCGACATGGAACGCGTCGGCCCACCACATTGCGCTGGAGAGCAGAAACGATCGGACCTCATGGCGCCCGTAGTTGAAGATGAGCGTGCCCCAGTCGCGGTGTTCGCCCTGGCGAGGGTCCGCGTGTTCGTAGAGCGCGGTTCCGTCGAAGCGGGCCAGACCGTGCGCGTCCTTCGGGAAGTGCGCGGGTGTCCAGTCCACGATTACGCCGAGGCCCGCCTGGTGGCACCGGTCCACGAACTCGCGGAACTCGTCCGGCGTGCCGTAGCGGGAGGTCGGCGCGAAGTAACCGGTGGTCTGGTAGCCCCATGACGCGTCGAGCGGATGCTCGGCGATGGGCAGCAGTTCGATGTGCGTGAAGCCGAGCCCCAACACGTGGGGGATCAATTCATCGGCCAGCTCGCGCCAACTGAGCCACTGTCCGTTGCGGCGGCGCCACGAGCCGGCGTGCACCTCATAGATCAGCAGCGGCGCCTCGTGCCAGCGCCCGCGGCTGCGGTGTTCGATCCACGCGGCGTCCGACCACCGGTAGCGGTCGGGCGCCCAGACGATCGACGCGGACCGCGGCCGCACCTCGGCGAAAAACGCGAACGGATCCGCCTTTTGCTCCACCGGCCCCAGCCGGCTTCGGACCTCGAACTTGTAGAGATCACCCGGCGCGGCGCCGGGCACGAACAGTTCCCACACGCCACCCAGGCCGCGGCGGTGCATCAGGTGGATACGGGAGTCCCACCGGTTGAACGAGCCCACCACGCTCACGCCCGCCGCGTTTGGCGCCCAGACCGCGAAGTGGACGCCCGGCACTCCCTCGGCGACGCGGGGGTGGGCGCCCATTTTCTGATAGGCGCGGTACTGCGTCCCCTCATGAAAGACGTGCAGGTCAAAATCCGTCAGCCAGGGCGCGAAGCGGTAGGGATCCTCCACGTCCCGACGGTTACCGTCTGCTGTGGTGACGCGGTAGCGGTAACGGAAAGGTCCGCCGCGCTCCGCCTTCCACTCGAACAGCCCGGGCACCACGCCCGCCGCCATGGGCAGTGTCCGCCCGTGCTGGAGATCGAGCAGTTCAACCTGTACGGCGTGCGGCTGCCAGGTGCGGACGAGGACGCGGCCGTCGAAGACGCCCATCCCCAGGACATCCGCCGGCGTTTCGTGTCGGCCCTGAGCGAGTGCGCGGGCTTCGTCGGGAGCGAGCGTTGGGCGAATCATGGCGCTGGGTCTCCGTCACACCCTCGCCAGTCTAGCGGTCGCCCCTCCTTCGCACAACGTGGCAGCGCGTCGGAAAAGGTCAGTTGGCGCGTCGAAGGTTCGCCGACGCAATCGCCGTGGTCGCATCAGCGTGGATCAGGGGCGTTCGGGGCCGCGGCGCAAAGTCGGGCTCGCTACGGGCTCGGAATCGTGACGTGCGAAGTAACGCTTTCACGCCGCGCTTTGTTTGTCGGCCATCGCCATCCGTTACACGAAGGTCGCTCGTAGATCAGTCGGAGCGGAGGACGGCTGCTAGTGCTCGTCGTTGCCATCGTCGACATGCCAGGCGCCGGCTTTCACTTCGAGGGTGCGGTGCGAGCGCACAATCTCCGCCCTGTCGCGCCGGCGAAGATGGACGTCTGGGTGACGCCCGACGGCCCGACCGCGCAAATTGTCATCAAAGGCATGATTCCACAGCTCCAACACGGTCGATGGGAAAGAGCCGGCGATGATGTGCGCGTGCAACGGACCCGCGAGGAGGGAAGCCGACTGGCTTGGCATTTCGCCAGGTACCGCTGAACACGACCGCGGTGGTCTGTCCGATGTGTCCCTTTCAATGCGCGGCAGGCTCATCGGAGAGCCCTCGCATTGTCCCCTGGTAAGGAGTTGTGCGGTGGTTACACCCCATAGCAGTATTGAATTTTCTGCAAATGGCCGTCGGAAGATCGCCATCGCAGGGGCAATTTCGTGATACGTGGGAACCGCGGGGGCGCGTTTCTGCATGTCCGGTCAATGGGATAACGGACAATCGGGAGGCGCCCCCCCGAGGGTGGCGCACCGAGGGGGCGAACCGGTCGGCGTGAACGCCGACCCTCCAAGTGCGTCTGGTCACGCCGGCCAGCGTGGCGAATGCAGCGCACGTGGAGGGCCGCTTTCCCGCCGGCCACAATCCCCAGAACAACGGTACCGTTTGAGCGGCGCCCTTCACACGCGCCACGATGCGACGCCTCCGGCTCAGCCACCACTCTGGAAGGTTGGGTTCTAACCCAACCGCCCCCGTGGAGGGCCCAGTTTCACCCGGGCCGTGAAAGGGAATATGGGCAAAGCGTTGGTTGGTCTCGGCGTCCCGGCGGCGAAAACAACGCGCAGACTGTAGAGTCGGGCCCTCGGGGTGCTTGCCGGCGAGGGGGAGTTGGTTGTGGCGGCGGGCAGCCTCCGGGTGGTCGCGGTGGCCGGTGGTGTTGGAGTGCGGGATGTGAACGACGAAAGTTTGCCGGTTTGGCTCCGGCGGTAGGATTCGAACCTACGACCAAGTGATTAACAGTCACCTGCGCTACCACTGCGCTACGCCGGAACGCAAAGAACACCGAAATGTTATCCGGCGCAACGCGCGGAGTCAATCCGGCAAGGTGTTCGTCGCTGCGCCGCACGAGTGCGCATCAGGCCGCCTGGGGGGCGCGACGGTTCGAGTTGTGGAAGGGTCTCTCGCAGCGTACACTCCCTCCGGGCCGTGTTGTGCGGCCCGCCGAGATGGGTTGATACAGGCTCGGTGAGCATGCAGCAACGTGAGCGAGGAAGGAGCACAGAGGTATGGCTGAGACGACAGGCACGCCGCAAGTGAAGAAGTTTCCACCACCCCCGGAGTTCGCCGCGAAGGCGCACATCCAGTCCTTCGAGCAGTACCAGAAGATGTACGAGCGGTCGATCCGCGATCCGGAGGGATTTTGGGCGGAGATCGCGGAGCAGTTTGTGTGGAAGCAGCGATGGACGAAGGTGCGCGACTACAGCTTCCATGAGCCGGTCTACATCAAGTGGTTCATCGGGGGGAAGACGAACATCACTGTGAACTGTCTGGACCGGCACCTGCCGGCGCGCGCGAATCAGACCGCGATCATTTGGGAGGGGAACGTGCCGGGCGAGGACGGGAAGCTGACCTATGCGGAACTGCTCGCCGCAGTGAATCGGCTCGCCAACGGGCTGAAGTCGCTCGGCGTGAAGAAGGGCGACCGGGTGTGCATTTATCTGCAGATGATTCCGGAGGCGGCGATCGCGTGTCTGGCGTGTGCGCGCATCGGCGCGATTCACTCGGTCGTGTTTGGCGCGTTCAGCCCGGATTCGCTGCGGGACCGGATCAACGACTCCACCTGCAAGGTGCTGATCACGCAAGACACCGCGCTGCGCGGGCCGAAGAACGACATTCCGATGAAGGCGAACGCGGACACCGCGCTCGCGCAGTGTCCGAGCATCGAGAAGGTGATCGTGGTCCGGCGGACGGGTCACGCGGTGCCGATGCAAGCCGGTCGGGACATCTGGTACCACGACCTGGTGGCGAAGCAGTCGGCGGAGTGCGAACCGGAGTGGGTGGATGCGGAGGACCCGCTGTTCATTCTGTACACCTCCGGCTCCACCGGCAAGCCGAAGGGTGTGCTCCACACCACTGGCGGCTACATGGTGTATGTCGCGACGACGTTCAAATACATCTTCGACTATCACGATGGCGACATCTGGTGGTGCACCGCGGACATCGGCTGGGTGACGGGGCACTCGTACATCGTGTACGGACCGCTTGCGAACGGCGCGACGACGATCATGTTCGAGGGCGTGCCGACCTGGCCGGACGCGGGCCGGTTCTGGGACGTGGTGGACAAATATCGCGTCACGCAGTTTTACACCGCTCCGACCGCGATCCGAGCGCTGATGCGTGAGGGCGAGGCGCCGATCAAGAAGCGGAAGCTGGACAGTCTGAAGCTGCTGGGCAGTGTCGGCGAGCCGATCAACCCGGAGGTGTGGCTGTGGTACCGGGAGCATGTCGGGCGCGGGCGCACGCCGGTGGTGGACACGTGGTGGCAGACGGAGACCGGCGGGATTTTGATCACACCGCTGCCCGGCGCGCACACGCTGAAGCCCGGCAGTGCGTCCCGTCCGTTCTTCGGTGTGGAGCCGGTGATTCTGGACGATCAGGGCCGGGAGTGCCCGCGCGGTGTGTCCGGGAAGCTGTGCATCAAATCGGCGTGGCCCGGGATGATGCGGACGACCTGGGGTGACCACAAGCGATTTGTGGACACCTACTTCAAGGCCTATCCGGGTTACTACTTCACTGGCGATGGATGCCGCCAGGACGAGGATGGAGACTACTGGCTGCTTGGCCGGGTGGACGATGTGATCAACGTCTCTGGCCACCGGCTGGGGACCGCGGAGGTGGAGAGCGCGCTGGTGTCCCATCCGGCGGTTGCGGAGGCGGCGGTGGTGGGCTGTCCGCACCCGATCAAGGGGCAGGGCATTTATGCGTATGTGACGCTGAAGGCGGGTTACGAGTACAGCGACGCGCTGAAGAAGGAGCTGGTGCAGACGGTGCGCAAGCTGATCGGCCCGATTGCGACGCCGGACGTGATCCAGTGGGCACCGGGGCTGCCGAAGACGCGGTCCGGCAAAATCATGCGCCGGATCCTGCGGAAGATCGCGGAGGGTGAGACGCAGGCGATCGGCGACACGACGACGCTGGCGGATCCGAGCGTGGTGCAGAATCTGATCGAGGAGTCGAAGAAGCTGCGCGCGGCGCTGCAGTAGGATGGGTGGATGGAGGCACCGGCCGGGCGGGCGGTGGAAACCCGCCCGGCCGGTGTTCGTGCGCAGAGGAGAGGAATTCGAATGAGCGAGACGGGTCGGGGATTTAACCGGTGGTGGGTGGTGGTCGGCGCGCTGGTGATCCAGGTGAGCCTGGGCGCGGTGTACATTTGGAGCGTGTTTCAGACGCCGCTGAAGGCGGCGTTTCCCTCGTGGACGGAGACGCAGGTGACGTTGCCGGCGCAGATCGTGTTGGCGGTGTTTGCGCTGGCGGTGATTTTTGGCGGCCGGATTCAGGACCGCCTCGGGCCGCGGGTGGTCGCGACTGCGGGGGGGCTGATTTTGGGTGTGGGGTTGATTCTGGCGAGTTTCACCAACCGGTTTGCGGATCGCGCGGCATTGTACTGGCTGCTGCTGACCTATGCGGTGCTGGGCGGGGCGGGGATCGGGGCCGGGTACGTGTGCCCGATCGCGACCTGCGTAAAGTGGTTTCCGGACAAGCGCGGGCTGATCACCGGGCTGGCGGTGGCGGGATTTGGTGCGGGGGCATTTTTCTTTGCACCGCTCGCGCGCGGTCTGATTGGCGGCACACCGTACAACCTGTTCAATGTGGATCTGTTCGGCCTGCCGGAACTGGGGGTGTTCCGGACGTTTCTGGCGCTGGGCGTGATCTTCTTGGTGGCGGTGGTCGCCGGCGCGCAGCTGCTTCGGAACCCGCCGCCGGGCTATGTGCCGGCCGGATGGACGCCGCCGGCGGCGGCGGCCGGCGCGGCGCCGAAGGCGGATTTCGGACCGCGGGAAATGCTGTGCACGCCGGTGTTTTGGCTGTTGTGGCTGACCTACCTGGCCGGATGCGCGGCGGGGTTGATGGTGATCATGAAGGCCTCACCGATCTGGCAGTCATTTCGGATCGGTGCCCTGACGCCGCCGGTGTCAGCGGAGGACTTCAAGGCGATCGGGACCGCGGGTGCGATGGCGGTCTCGATTCTAGCGGTCTTCAACTCGCTCGGGCGGATTCTCTGGGGCAAGATTTCTGACGTGATCGGCCGCCGCCCCTCGTTGGTGGCGATGTTTTTCATTTGCGCGGGCGGCATGCTGGCGCTGGACTGGATGCGGAGCTATCCGCTGTATTTGCTGGGCGTTTGCGTGATCGGGCTGTGTTTTGGCGGTTTTCTGGCAATGTATCCGGCGGTGACCGCGGACTTCTTTGGGACGAAGCACATCGGGGTGAACTACGGCTGGATGTTCTCCGCGTACGGAGTGGGGGGGCTCGCGGGGCCGTGGCTGGCGGCGCGCCTGATGAAGGTGGTCGCGCAGGTGCCGTACTTCTCGAAGGCGGGCCTCGCGGCGCCGGACAAGACGTTCGCGGTGGGTGACTATCGCGCGGCGTTTTTGACGGCCGGGGTTGCGTGCGTGCTGGCCGGGCTGCTGATGCTGGCGGTGCGCAAGCCGGAGCGGCCGGCGCCGGCGTAACGACGGCGGTTCGATCCAACGGTTGGATGCGCCGGCGGATGGAGCGTCCAAGGATTGGATGCGGGGCCGGTCGCGTTGCGCGGGGCGGCTGCTTGTGTATGATCCGACCGATCGGGGCGCCGCGCGCCCTTCAGAGAACTGGAGCCCGCACATGATGCGCGTGTGGATCAACGGCCGGCTGTACAATGAGCGCGACGCAAAGATCTCGGTGTTCGATCACGGGCTGCTGTACGGCGACGGCGTGTTCGAGGGCATTCGGGCGTACAACGGGCGGGTGTTTCTGTTGGACGAGCACCTCGAGCGCCTGTGGAACTCTGCGAAGGCGATTGCGCTGACGATCCCGATGAGTCGCGAGGCGATGGTGGAGGCGGTGCTGGCGACCTGCCGGGCCAATCGCGTCCGCGACGGGTACATCCGGCTGGTGGTGACGCGGGGGGTGGGGACGCTCGGGCTGAATCCGTACCACTGCCGGCAGGCACAGGTGATCATCATTGCGGGAACGATCCAGCTTTATCCGGCCGAACTCTACGAGAAGGGAATGGCGGTGGTGACGGTCGGCACGCACCGCAATTTGCCCGAGGCGGTGAATCCGCGGATCAAGAGCCTGAACTACCTCAACAACGTGCTCGCGAAGATCGAGGCGATCAACTCCGGGGTGATGGAGTGCATCCTGCTCAACGCGCAGGGCTATGTCGCGGAGGCGTCGGGCGACAACGTGTTCACGGTGCAGGGCCGGACGTTGCGTACCCCGCCGACATGGTGCGGTGCGCTGAAAGGGATCACGCGGGACGCGGTGATGCGGCTGGCCGCGGGGCTGGGCTACGAGGTGCGCGAGGATGTGCTCACCCGGTACGACCTTTACGTTGCGGACGAGGTGTTTCTGACCGGTACAGCGGCGGAAATCATTGGCGTCACCACGATCGATCGCCGCACCATCGGCGATGGCCGTCCGGGACCGGTCACGCGCCGGCTGGCTGCGGAGTTCGCCGCGTATGCGCGCAGCACCGGCACGCCGATCGGCACCAGCTCGCGGCCGGCGGCGCGGCGGCGGAGGGGGACGCGGTGAAGTGCGACAAGTGCCGCGCCGCCGAGGCGAGGGTGCATCTGACCCAGGTGATGGAGGGGCGGGTGCTCAGCGTACACTTGTGCGAAGACTGTGCGCGGAAGAGCGGTTTCAGTCCGGAGGATCCCTCTTCGCTGAGCGAGCTGCTGTTCGGGCTGGGGGTTTCGGCGTCGCCTCCCGCCGGTGAGGAGAACGTCCCGCCGCCGGCGCCGCCCCGGTGTTGTTCGACGTGCGGTGCGTCGTTGGGGGACTTCAAGGCGATGGGCCGGCTGGGGTGCCCGGACTGCTATGTGACTTTTGAGAGCGAGCTGGAGGAGCTGATCCGGCAGATGCATCGGGCGGACCGGCACGTGGGGCGGCGGCCGCGGGCTCGGGGCTCGAACGGCGCCGGGAGGGAGACGGGGGCGGGGGTGGATGTGGCGGAACTTCAGCGCGAGCTGGAGCGTGCGGTGGCGGAGGAGCGATATGAGGACGCCGCGCGGCTGCGCGATCGAATCGCCGCTTTGCGGGGCAGCGCTCCGGCGCCGGACCGCCGAAGGGACGCGACGTGACGGTTGAAGAATTTTTGAAGCACGAGCCGAGCGGGGAGGGCTGGATTGGCGGCGGAGAAATCGCGGTGAGCAGCCGGATCCGGCTGGCGCGAAACCTGGTGGGCCGGCCGTTTCCGGAGCGGGCGGGGGAGCGTCTCTGCGAAGAGATCTGGGAGCAGCTGCGCTCGCAGCTAACGGCACTCGAAGTGTTGCGGCCGTGCATGGCGGCGGGGGGAGAAAAACTGGCGCCGCTGCATCGGCAGATTCTGGTGGAGCGCCATCTGGCGAGCCGCGAGTTTGCGATGCGCAGTCGAGGCAGCGGCCTGGTGGTGCGGACGGACCACACGCTCTCGGTGATGGTCAACGAGGAGGATCACCTGCGGTTACAGGCGCTTGGGCGGGGGCTGTGCCTGGAGGAGGTGTGGTCGCGGATGATCGCGCTGGACGAGGCGGTGGAGGAGTGCGTGCCGATCGCGTTTTCCGAGCGATGGGGATACCTGACGGCCTGCCCGACGAATGTGGGCAGCGGCCTGCGCGCCAGCGTCATGTTGCATTTGCCGGGTCTGGGATTGCTGGAAGAAATGTCCCAGGTAGTTCGGGGCGTGCAGATGATCGGAATGGCGGTGCGCGGGCTGTGGGGAGAGGGGACTGAGGCGGTGGGCCACATGTACCAGATCTCGAACCAAGTGACGCTGGGGGAGCGCGAAGAGGTGTTGATTGGGCGGCTCAACATGGTGGTGCGAGAGCTGATTGAGCATGAGCGCAACGCGCGGCGCCGGCTGCTGAAGACCCGCGAAGTGGCGTTGAGGGACCACGTGGGCCGCGCACTGGGAATTCTCGCGAACGCGCATCTGTTGAACGCGCGCGAGGCGCTCGCGCACCTCTCCGCATTGCGGCTCGGTTTGGAGACGGGTATATTGGAAACGCCGGAACACGTCGAGGTTGACCGAATGCTGCTGTGGGTGCAGCCGGGACACGTCCAGTTCATGGCGGGCCGGCAGCTGGATGGTCGTGAACGCGACGAGTTCCGGGCGAGTCTGATCCGTGGGTGGCTGAACCCACCCCATCGGCGTCGCAAAACGACGAAAAAATGAACAACTTTACACCGAGAGCGCAACAAGTTCTGCGGCTCGCCCAGCAGGAGGCGGAGCGGTTCAACCATGGCTACGTCGGCACCGAGCACTTGCTGCTAGGGCT
Organism: Kiritimatiellia bacterium; assembly: GCA_026417735.1. Lineage (NCBI taxonomy): Bacteria > Pseudomonadati > Kiritimatiellota > Kiritimatiellia > Kiritimatiellia bacterium. The sequence goes on along the minus strand of JAOACR010000003.1, from coordinate 259,841 downwards.
GGTGGCGCTGGGGCAGGGCGTTGCCGTGTCCGTGCTCCAGAAAATGGGGGTGGACCTGCAGACGCTGCGGATGGAGGTCGAGAAGGCGGTGGGGGTGGGGCCGGAGACGAAGACCATTGGCAACATCCCCTTTACGCCGCGGGTGAAGAAAGTGTTGGCGCTGGCTGCGAGCGAGGCCCGCGCGCTGAACCACTCCTACCTGGGAACTGAGCACATTTTGCTGGGGCTGCTGCGCGAAGGGGAGGGAGCCGCGGCGCAAATCCTGAAGAATTTGAACATTGACCTCGAGAAGACCCGCATCGCGATCATGAAGGAGCTGGATCCGGACTACGAACCGGGACCGGCTGCCAACGCGGACTCGTCGGAGGAGGAGGCGGCAGAGGCCTCGGACCCGTTCGGCGCGCCGGGTGGCGCAACGAGCACGCGCAAGTCGGGCAAAACGCCGGCGCTGAGCACGTTCGGTCGGGACCTGACGGAACTGGCGGCGAAGGACGCGCTGGACCCGGTGATCGGTCGTGCGGCAGAGATCGAGCGGGTGATCCAAATCCTATGCCGCCGCACGAAGAACAACCCGGTGTTGATCGGCGAAGCGGGGGTTGGCAAGACCGCGATTGTGGAGGGACTCGCCCAGGCGATTGCGGCCGGCGACGTTCCGGAGCTGTTGCGGGACAAGCGGGTGATCACGCTGGACCTGGCGCTGATGGTGGCGGGGACGAAGTACCGTGGGCAGTTTGAGGAGCGGCTGAAGGCGGTGATGGATGAAATCCGCCGCCTGAAGAACGTGATCCTATTTATCGACGAGATGCACATGTTGGTCGGCGCCGGCTCCGCGGAGGGCGCGATGGACGCGGCGAACATCATCAAGCCGGCGCTTTCCCGCGGCGAGATCCAGTGCATCGGGGCGACGACGCTTGCGGAGTACCGGAAGTTCGTCGAGAAGGATGCTGCGCTCGAGCGTCGGTTCCAGATCGTGATGGTGCGGGAGCCGACGGTGGAGGAGACGGTGCAGATCCTTGAGGGATTGCGGCCGCGCTATGAGCGCCACCACCACGCGAAGTTTTCCGACGACGCGGTGCGTCTCGCTGCGGAGCTGTCCGCACGGTATTTGACCGACCGCTTTTTGCCGGACAAAGCGATTGACGTGATGGACGAGGCGGGCGCGCGGGCGAGGATCCGCACGATGACGCGGCCGCCCGAGCTGAAGGCGCTGGAGCAGCGGATCGAGGAAGCGCGGCGGGCGAAGGAGTCGGCGATCGCGCGGCAGGACTTCGAGGAGGCGGCGCGGCGGCGCGACGAGGAGCGTCGGTGTCGCGAGGAGCTCGACAGTGCGATCGCCGCGTGGCGGCGTACGCGGGACGAGACGATCGTGCCGGTGGGTGCAGACGACATTCTGAACGTGATTGCGAAGTGGACCGGCATCCCGGTTGCGCGGATGGAGGAGGAAGACATGGCCCGCCTGCTCCGGATGGAGGCGGAGCTGGAGCGGCGGGTGGTGGGACAGAGCGAGGCAGTCGCCGCGGTCGCGAAAGCGCTTCGCCGTTCGCGGGCCGATTTGAAGGATCCGCGCCGGCCGATTGGATCATTTGCGTTTCTTGGGCCGACGGGGGTGGGGAAGACGCTCTTGGCGAAGGCGTTGGCGGAGTTCATGTTCAACGACGCGGACGCGCTGATTCAGATCGACATGTCCGAGTACATGGAGAAGTTCAGCTCGTCCCGGCTGGTCGGCTCGCCGCCCGGCTACGTGGGTTACGAGGAGGGCGGACAACTGACAGAAAAGGTCCGGCGACGGCCCTATTCGATCGTGCTCTTCGACGAGGTCGAGAAGGCCCATCCGGACGTGATGCACATGCTGTTACAGATTCTCGAAGAGGGGAAGCTGACCGATGGGTTGGGGCGGATGGTGTCGTTCAAGAACACGATCATCATCCTGACCTCGAATCTGGGGGCGGAGTTCATCCGCAAAGGTGGTGCGCTCGGCTTCGGGAAGGGGAGTGCGGAGGAGAGTTACGAGTCGCTGAAGCAGCGGATGCTGGACGAGGCGCGTCATGTGTTCAAGCCGGAACTGCTGAACCGGATTGATGAGATCATCGTGTTCCGGCCGCTCGGGCGCGAGGACATCGTGCGGATACTGGATCTGGAGCTGGCGAAGGTGCACGAGCGGGTGGCGGCGCGGCGGATTCAGCTGCGCGTGACGCCGGCGGCTCGCGAGTTTCTGATCGAGAAGGGATTCAATCCCCAGTTTGGTGCCCGGCCGATGCGACGCGCGATTGAGCGGTACCTGGAAGACCCGCTGGCCGAGTACATCTTGAAAGGCGGGGTGCAGGGCGAAGCGATCGAGGTGCGGGTGGAGGGTGATCATCTCATGTTCTCGCAGCCGGCCGGCACCGCCGCCGGTTGACGATGCGGCGGCGCTCCGCAGAGGGTCGGGGAGGGGAGGGGCGTCGTCGGCGGTGATCTGCGCGCTTCGCGGGGTTGAGCGGTGGATTCGTCGTCGTTCGTACGACAGCGCCCTGTGGTGGGGTGAACGCATCGGTGCGGTCTGGTGGCATGGGGTGTGGCGGCGGCGCGCCGAAGCGGAGGCGGCGGGGCGTCGCAGCCTCGGTGGGGGGGACGGGAGCGCGGCACGGCGGATCGTGCGGGACATGTTCCGGCATCTTGGAATGAGCGCGGCGGAGTCGCTGTGGCTTTCACCCGATCGCATTGTCGGATTCGTTCGCGATCGCATTCGCATCGAGGGCCTCGAGCACGCGGCGCGGGCGAGGGAGGCGGGGAATGGGGGGCTGATTTTGACCGCGCACCTCGGCAACTTCGATCTGCTGTGTTGCGCAGCTCCGGCGATCGGTTTTCCGCTGACGATCGTTGCGAAACGGATGCGAAACGCGGCGGTGGACGAATGGGTGCGGCGGCGGTGGGGGGCGTTCGGCGTTGAGGTGTTGCCGCCGCGCGAGTCGATGCGGGATTGCATCCGCGCGACGCGCGCGGGACGTTTTCTCGGTTTCATGCTGGACCAGAACATGACGCGGGACGAGGGCGTGTTCGTGGAGTTTTTTGGCCGGCCGGCGTGCACGACGGTGGGACTCGCGGTGCTCGCGGCCTACACGGGGGCGCCGGTTCTGCCCGTGTTTATTGTGCGGGAGGCGGGGGGGCGCCACTGTGTGCGGGTGTTGCCGGCCCTCGATCCACCGCGCGGTCGGGATCGCGAGTCGCTGCGCGCGGCGACCCAGGCATACACGCGCGTGATTGAAGAGGAAATTCGAAAGCGGCCGGAACAGTGGATCTGGTTGCACCGGCGCTGGCGGACGCAGCCCTTGGACGAAGACCGTGACCCGGTTTGAACGACCTTGGGGGGTGGCGGAGTGGTTGGCGTCGGGCCTCGGACTCGGGCGGATCCCATGGATGCCCGGCACATTCGGGACACTGCCCGGGGTGCTGCTGGTGGCGGGGGTGTGGCCGCGCCTGACAGGTCGCTTGTGGGCGTCGGTCGCCGTGGCTCTTTTGTTGCCGCTGCTTGGCGTGGCTCTTTGTGGCGCCGCGGAGCGACAACTGGGGCGCAAGGACGATCGGCGGATCATCGCGGACGAGTTTCTTTCGTTCCCGCTTGCAATGGTCGGCCTTCCCGTAGGCTTGGACACGTGGTGGGTGGTGGTGATCGCATTTTTTGCGTTCCGCTTCTTCGATGTGTTGAAGCCCTGGCCGGCCCGGGCGTGTGAGCGGCTCGCGGGGGGGTGGGGGGTCGTGCTCGACGATGTCGTCGCCGCGCTGTACGCGCTTGCCTGCACACACGGTTTCTACCGAACGATCATGTACTATCTCTTCTAGCTCTATTGTGCGAAGAGTCGCTGGCAGAAAGATGTGTGGTCGGTACAGCCTTGTACTGAGAAAAGAAGAGATCGCATCGGTTCTGGGCATCGATGGCGGCGCGGTGGAGGTGGAACTTCCGCACCGCTACAACATTGCACCCGGTCAGCTCGCGCCGGTGGCAGTCTCAGTGGACAAGCGCCGTCGTCTGATTTCGGCACGGTGGGGCATTCCCGGCCGGCGTTCAGTCGCGGGCCAGCCGCTCCTCATCAATGTACGCGCGGAAAGCGTGATCGAAGGGCGACCTGTCGGGCTGTGGCTTTCAGAGCGCCGCTGTGCGATTCCCGCCAGCGGCTTTTACGAATGGTGTGACCGTGGCGGTGTGCGGACCCCTTACTACTTTTCGAGGCGGGACGGCCGGCCGATGTTGTTTGCCGGGTTTTGGAGCCCGACTACGTCTGGCGAGGAGGTTGGTTTTGTGATTGCGACCACCTGCCCGAACGAACTGGTAGGTCGGATTCATAACCGAATGCCCGCGATCCTCAGGGAGGAGCGGCTCGGCGAATGGCTCGAGGGCGAGGGTGGGGCCCTTGTTCAATCGGTTGATTGGTGCGAACCGTTTCCTGCGGATTTGCTCCGATGTTGGGAGGTCTCCCGGCGGGTGAACAACCCCCGCTATGATGACGCCACCTGCATTCAGCCTGTCGGGTACTGACCGCGACGCGGACTTTTTTTGAGCCGGGCTCCTACTTCAAGCCGGCAGGGTGGCCACGTTCCGGCATCCGTGCGTTTGCGCGTTACTCGTCGGAGCCTATCCGCGCGTTTTCATTTTTTTCATTATGGACTTTGCAAAACGGAGAAGAATCTTCCTTTGCCCCGAAAAATCCATCTACGCTGTAATTCTCATTCTGAAAGCATCTTACGGATTATGGACCACAAAAGGATGAGACCATGCCAGGATCGCACTGAGCGATCTCGTCGCTGCGTGTGACCTTGGCACGGCCCTTGCTCCATCAAAGGGAGGATGAATGAGGGCTGGACCATGCAGACGATACAACAGCGACGGGCTGAGTACGCCGCGGTCTGTTCTGAAGCGTTGACCGCAGCGCGTGGGCCGGTGGTTGTGCCGGCTGCGCGACGTCATCACTGGTCGGTCTATCTGATATTCGCATCGTTCAGCCTGTTGGTGGCCGGGCTGGCGTCGGATCCGCGATTCCATCAAATTGTGCGTGAGTGGCTTTTGAGACGGTAACCTCCCTCAGTCCCTCCCCAGCCCAGACCCCCCTGGCGGTTCCCGCCGGGGGGGTTTTTTTGGTGAGGCATTACCAGAGTGTCCACGCCAGACAAGCGTTTTATGGCGGTGGGCCTTTGACGGCACCCGTTGGAGGAGAGGCCGAGAGCGGTGTTAAGATGGCACCAACGCGCCGGCGGTGCGCGGGTCAGGGGGGGCCGTCTGGCGAAGGTGTGTGCCAGTCGGTATCGTAGTTCGCGAAGATCGAGGCGGCTTCTCGCGGCCCCCAGCTGCCGGCGGGATAGAAGTAGAGCGGTGCGCCGCTATCCAGCGCTTCCCAGGCGTGGAGGATGGGATCGACGACGCGCCACTGTGCTTCGACTTCGTCGGAGCGAGTGAACAGCGTGGAGTCGCCGCGGATGGCGTCGAGCAACAATCGCTCATAGGCATCCGGCAGAGTGCCCGGCCACTTTTCGGAGTAGAGGAAGTCCATCACCACATCTTCGACATGGACGTGGAGGCCCGGTCGCTTCGCGGAGAACCGCAGCGCGATGCCTTCCGCCGGTTGAATGCGAAAGATCAGCCGGTTCGGTCGCGCATGAGTCAGGTCGCACACGTCGCCAACACACTCGACGGTTTCGAAGAGTTGGAGGGGGGGGACCCGGAACTGCACCACGATTTCGGTGACCCGCCGAGCCAGCCGCTTGCCGGTTCGCAAGTAGAACGGAACGCCGCTCCAGCGCCAACTCGCAATGTCGAGCCGCAGTGCGGCGAAGGTCGGCGTGTTGGAATTCGGCGCGATGCGTTCCTCGTCTCGATAGGCCGGCACGGGCATGCCGTTGATCGTTCCCCCGACGTACTGCCCGCGCACCGCGACGCTATCGACGCAGCCCGGCGAGATCGGCACGATGGACTGCAGCACTTTCACCTTTTCGTTGCGGATCGCGTCGGCGCTCATGCGTGCGGGCGGTTCCATCGCGACGAGGCAGAGCAGCTGCAGCAGGTGATTCTGGACCATGTCGCGCACGACGCCGGTTGCGTCGTAGAAGGCTCCGCGGCCGCTTTCCATGCCGACGGTCTCCGCGGCGGTGATCTGTACGTGGTCCACGTACTGCCGGTTGAAGAGGGGGTCGAAGATCGCGTTCGCAAACCGGAACGAGAGAATGTTCTGAACAGTTTCCTTTCCGAGATAGTGATCGATGCGGTAGATCTGGGACTCGTCGAGATAGGTGAGCGACATCCGATTCAGCGAACGGGCGGTTGCCAGATCACGGCCGAACGGTTTTTCGATCACCACGCGGCTCCAGAGCGGATCGAACGGCGTCCGGATCAGGTTGTGTTCACTCAGCGCGCGAATGATCACCTCAAACAGATCGGCTTTCACCGAAAGATAGAACAGGTGGTTTCGCGGAAACGGGGGCGTGCGTTGCAACCTCTCCCGCAGCGAGGCGAATGCCTGCGGGTCGGATTCGACATCGCCGAGATGGTAGTAGACGTGTCGCAGAAAGTCCGCGATCGCGGTGGGGGGCAAAGGGCGGGGGGCGAATCGCGGGATGGCTTCGGCCATCCAGTTGCGGAACGACTCATCGGTATAGGAGCGGCGGGCAAAGCCGATGATGGCGTACTCGGGGGGCAGCAGTTGGCGGGCGTGCAGCGAACAGAGTGCCGGGATGAGTTTTCTGAGCGTGAGGTCACCGGTGGCGCCGAAGATCACGAGGGTGAAGGGATCCCGGGCGCTCAGCGAGGGTGCGGCAGTGTCGCGGGCCGGATCGCTCATGGTATGTCGTGGCGGCCACGGGCTGGCGCGGCCGCGCGCCTACTGTAGCGGTGCGGCGGGGCGCGTCAACCGCTTCGTTGCGGGCATGAACGCGATGCGGTCTGCTTGACAATCGAGCGCAGTCGGCTCAAAAAAATTTCTCCGCAGAGGGACCGGTTCCGGGAGGTCATGCGATGCGCACTCGAATGCTTGGGCTGCTTGGAATGGCATTGCTGGTGGGGCGGGTGACGTTGGGATCTCCGGTGATCAGCTATCAGGGGGTGGTGACCGTTCACGGTGCGGCGTACACGGGGACGGGCTATTTCAAATTCGCGCTGGTCGACGGGCAAGGAGTTCAGTTTTGGTCACATGATGGCTCGCCGCCTGGGGCGCCGCCGGCGGGGTGGGTGGCGCTGCCCGTGAACCGTGGGTTGTTCCAAGTGTTTTTGGGCGACACGAACGTCCCAGGGATGACCGTGGCGATTCCTGCGCCTTCGCTGCACGTGCCACCGATCCGGCTCCGCACTTGGTTCTCGACCAACGCGAGCTCAGCTCAACTGCTGAGTCCGGACGTGGTGCTGAAGGTGCCGGACTGGTCGTTGTTGGATACCGGTGCGATGTTGGTGGTGGATGAGGGAGGGCGGGGAGATGTCAGCGGCCTCGCCGCGGCGATGAGGGTGGTGGCGGACAGTCCGTGGATTCACACCGTCTGGGTGGCGCCGGGGTTTTACGAACTGTCCGAACCGGTGGTGATGCCGTCGAACCGCTGGGTGGTGATCCGGGGGTTTGACGAGGGTAGTGTGACGATCCGGCGGGCGGCTGGACCGGCGCTGATTCTGCGCAGTGGTCGGATCTCGAACCTCCGCATTGAGGGTGCGCCGGCGGCGACGGATTCAGGTGGCGGAACGAACGTGTCGGTAGAGCTGGCAGACTGCGTGTTCGCCGGGGCCGGTGGTTTCACGGCGATGGTGCTCGGCGAGACCGGCACGGTGGTGTCGGCAAGCAGGGTGCGGTGGGAGTCGGGTGTCGGAGATGCGCTGCGGGTGGGTGGGGGCGCAGTTCTTTTGGCGAGGGAAAGCCGGATGGAAGTTTCGGGCGGCGGTGGGGCTGCGCTGCGGTTAACGGGCTCGGCGGTTGTGCGCCTTTCGGGTTCGACGATGCAAGGGAACTCCGGGCGAGCGGTGTGTGTCGAGAATGCGGCGATGTCGGGGGGGTTGGAGGTGGTGAACTCGGAGCTGCGCGGTGGTGTCACGAAATCGAACTCTCTGTGCAACACAGTGTTGCGCCTGTGCACGATTTCTGCTGCCGCGACGAATGGGCCGGCGGTGCTGGTGGGGGGTGCGCCCACCTGGAATGAGACGCGGCTTGAGGAATGCGTGGTGGAATCTATCGGGGTGCCCGCGGTATCGCTGTTCGCTCCTCCGCACCTTCAAGCGAGGTTTGTGGTGAGTGACAGCCGGATCCGCGGGGCTCAACTGGGGGCGGGCGCGGCGGTGATGGAGGCGGCGAACGCGAATGCGGTGTGGGCTCTGCAAGTGGAGGTCCAGGGGAGCGAGATTGCGGAAACGACTGACGCGGTCGACGTGCGCGGGGTGAGGTTGTCGGGTGCGGAGCTCCGCTGCGTGGGCAGTGTGATCCGCGGAAGCATCGGGATTGAGGCGAGCATTGGCAGCGAGGTGGCGCTGCGGGGGGTGTCGGTGGATGGCGGCAGCCGGGGACTGTGGTTGAGGCTGGGGGCGAAGGGCAGCGCCATGCACAGTGAAATGATCGCTGGGTCGGAGGAGAGCGACGGTGTGGGCCTTCTCGCGGAAGCGGGCACGGAAATGGTGCTGATCGGGTCGTGGACGGAGGGCCAGGGACCGGGCGCTAGCGCCGTGGGGATCCGCTGTGTCGCGGAGGGGACAAGCGGGCCGACGGTGTACGTCGCGGGCGGCGGTGCGATGGGCGGGAGGCGCGCGGTGCTTGTGGAGGGAGGTGTGCTGGCGGCGATGAACGCGACGTTGGTGACGATGAACGGGTTGCCGGTGGAAGTTCGGCGCACCGCTGCGGAGCCGAACACCCAGTTCCACGCCTGCCAGTTGATGCGCTTGAGCCCGGCGTCGACGCCGGCGTTGCTGCTGGCCGGCAACCCGGCGCCGGTGCCGACAGTCGTCAATTGCTACCTCAGCGCGCCCGGCGCGGGAGCTTCGATCGCGCTGGAAAGCGCTTTGGGTGGGCAGGTTCGCCTGCTCAACTCGGTGTTGAGCACGAACATGGGAGCAGGGGTGACCATCGCCCCGGCGACCAGTTTGGGCTACGGGAACTACGTGCCATGAGCGATCGGCGATTGTTCTGCCTCCTGTGTTTCGCGGCTGTCGCCTGCTGGGTGGGCCGTGCGTTCGGTGCGGTGCAACAGGGTGGGGCCTATGCGATCGAGCAGGCGACGGTGGCGATGTCGTCAACTCCGATTCCCTCCGGAGCGGGTAACTGCCAGGTGCTGGCGGTGTTGGGGCAGGAAGGGGGGATCGGCGAAAGCGCAACGGGGGCTGGAGTGGAGGTGGCGTGGGGCATTCTGGCCATCCGACCCGCCTGGGACACCGACGGCGACGGCCAGCCGGATGACGAGGATCCCGATCTGGATGACGATGGTTGGGCGAACGCGATAGACGCTCTGCCTTACGACACGGACAACGACGGTCTGAACAACGTGGTGGATGAGGACGACGACAACGATGTTCTCACCGACCTCGAGGAGGGGGAACTCGGCACGAATGCGCTGCGTCCGGACACCGACGGCGACGGATTCGATGACGGCACGGAGGTGCGCGTGCTGGGGACGGACCCGCGGCAGGCCGGTGACCATCTCCGATGTGCGGACGTCCGCATATCGGGAGGTCGCGCGCTGGTGACGTGGCGGGCATCCCCTGGGATCGTCTACCGTCTGCAACGTAGCCACGGCCTTGCGCCCGGCAGATGGAGCGACGTGAGCGGGCCGGTGGTCGGTTCGGGCCTTCTGCTCACCGTGACGGACTCGGTGCCGACGGCTGCCGCTTTCTGGAGAGTCCGAGTTTCAGCCGGTGCACCGTGAGGCGAGCCACGGCGGCGCTGGGTCGGCTGTTCCAGCCCACAGAGCCGTTGCGCGCGGCTGATGCGGCGGCAGGGCGTTCGGAATCTTGGTCACCGCATGGTCACGGAAACACCGCGACAACGGGAGCGTGATCGGAGGGTTTCTCCCACGTGCGGGGTTCGAGATCAATCCACGCATCTTTCGCCTCGTCCGCGACGGGCGCCGTGGCGAAGATGTAGTCCAACCGCCAGCCCAATCCGCGCCGAACGGCGTTCGGAGTGCGGTAGTCGAAGAAGGAATACCGGCCCGGCTCGGGGTGAAAGCGCCGATAGACGTCGATGAAACCCCAGTCCCGACAGGCGGCCAGCGCGCGACGGGCGTCAATGTGAAAGCAGACGTGATCGGTGTATTGGTCGGGGGCATGCACGTCTTCCGGTTCGATCGCAACGTTCATGTCGCCAACCCAGAGCACGCGGTCCCGGTCGGGCCGAAACCGTGATGCCCAGAACTCCCGGAGGCGCGCGAACCATTGAAGTTTATACTGGTAATGTGGGTCGCTGATTTCTCGTCCCTGCGGCACATATGTGTTCACGACCCACAGATCGCGAAACCGGGCGCGCATGATGCGGGTCTGATCGGGGGGAGTTCCGATGGGGAGGCCGAATTCAACCTCGTCCGGCGGACTTCGGGAGAGAATCGCGACACCGTTCCAGGCTTTCTCGCCGCGGAAGGCAACGTGGTAGCCAAGCTGCTCGAGCTCGCGGCAGGGGAACTCTTCGTCGCGGACTTTCGTTTCCTGCAGGCAGAGCACGTCGGGTCCCGCAAGGGAAAGCCAGCGCACGAGCACAGGCATGCGCGATCGGATGGAGTTCACATTGAAGGTGGCGATCTTCATGGAGGTACCTCTCTCGGCAGTGCGCGGCTTTCGCGGACACGAAGGGTGATACGAGCCGGCTGCGCGGGCAATTCGAAGTCGACGTCCTCGATCACCCAGCGGTCGTTGATCTTTCGCACACTTTTTACGGAGAACCGGCGAAGTACGCGGCCGCCCGGTTCGCGTCCTTCCGCCTGAAGCAGGAGATGTTCGCGGGCGTCCACCCACACGCGCACCGAGGCAAAGCGGCCGGGGGCCGGCGGCAGCAGCTCGGCGACCCAGCACTCGCGTGCCCGCTTCATTTCCATGCCGAGCACGCGACCGCGGTTCCACCATAGAAAATCGAACAGGAAGTCGGACCACTGCAGTCCGGTGTCGAGCACGGTGGCGTCGGGCGGAACGGCGCGGCTCAGCGCGTGTTCCGGCGCTTCTTCGCGCAGCGTGACGGTGCCGTCCGGTTCGAGCTGCGCCTGTACAGCCGCCAGCTCCGCGCCGAACGCGTCCGCGATCCGCACGCGACCTGAGGGAGGATGTCCCCGCAGGTCGAGCCGGATATCGGCGAGGAGCGTTCGCACGGGTTCGCCGCGGTTATCGCGGATCAGCAATTCGCCGTTGATGTGCCAAGCTCCGTGGGGGAACGTGTCGCGCACCCGGGCCATCAAGTCCGCGACGGAGGGCGGAGGTGGAATGGCGGGCTCGACGTTGGACTCCTGGGCGCCGACGTTCAGCACGGCGGCGGCGAGCACGGCGGGGCCGAACCGCCGGATCATCATGAGTCATCTCCGAAAATGACCGCGAGCGCGGCGTCCACGTCGCGGACGCGGATCAGTTGGAGCTGGCGGCGGACCTCGAGCGGCACCTCAGCGAGATCGTCGCGGTTGGCGGCGGGCAGAATCACACGTCGGATGCCGCCGCGCGCAGCCGCGAGAACTTTTTCCCGGATGCCACCGACCGGCAGCACGCGCCCGCGCAACGTGATTTCGCCGGTCATCGCGCAGTCGGAGGGGACGGGTTGGCGTCTCAACAGCGAGACCAGCGCGACCGCGATGGCCAGGCCGGCGGAGGGGCCATCCTTGGGGACCGCGCCCGCGGGGACATGAATATGCAGATCGTGATGTTCGGTAAAGTCGGCGGGAAGGTCCCAGGCTTCCGAACGGGCGCGCACGAGCGATACGGCGGTTTCAGCAGATTCCTTCAATACGTCGCCGAGGAGCCCGGTAAGAATGCGGCGACCCTGGCCGTGCATTGTGGCGACTTCGATCGTGAGGATGTCGCCGCCTTCCGGCGTCCAGGCGAGCCCCTGCGCGAGACCTGGCGGGGGGTTCAGATCCCGACCCGCATCAGGAATACGCGGTGGACCGAGCCAGCGCCGGAGGCGGTGGGCGCGTGCGCAGAAGCGCGCGCGGGGGCGCGCGACGATCGATCGGGCGGCCTTGCGGCACAGCGCGGCCAGATGACGGTCGAGTTGCCGCACGCCGGCTTCGCGGGTGTAGCGGCGGATGATCGTATCGATCGCCTCATCCGGGACCTCGAGCTGATGGGGGCGAAGGCCGTGTTGCTCTATCTGTCGGGGCAGCAGGTGGCGCCGTGCGATCTCGAGTTTTTCGCGAGGGGTGTAGCCCGGCAGCTCGATCACTTCGAGACGGTCACGCAGCGCCGCGGGGACCGGATCGAGCACGTTTGCAGTGGTGATGAACAGCACGTGGGAGAGGTCGAAGGCGACATCGAGGTAGTGGTCGCGGAACTGGCGGTTCTGTTCCGGGTCGAGCACTTCGAGGAGCGCTGCGGCCGGGTCGCCGCGAAAGTCGCGGCCGATTTTGTCCAATTCGTCCAGCATGAACACCGGATTGCGGCTGCCGGCGCGTCGGATGCTCTGCAGGATGCGACCGGGTAGCGCGCCAACATAGGTGCGCCGATGGCCGCGGATTTCGGCCTCATCCTGCAGGCCACCCAGCGAGAGCCGGACAAACCGGCGTCCCATCGCGTCGGCGATGGCCTGGCCCAGTGAAGTCTTGCCGACGCCGGGAGGCCCTACGAAGCAGAGAATGGGACCGGCGAGGTCGCGCTTCAGCCGCAACACCGCGAGAAATTCGAGGATACGTTCGCGGACCTTGTCGAGTCCGTAGTGGCGGGACGAGAGTACGCGACCGGCCGCGCGCAGATCGAGGCGGTCTGTCGTCTCAACCGACCATGGCAGCGAAGCGAGCCAGTCCAGATAGGTGCGGGCGACACCGTACTCGGGTGAGGCGGGTGGCAGCACCGCGAGCCGTTCCAGTTCTGCCTCCGCCGCGCTGGACGCCTCCGGCGGGAGTTTGGCCTCGCGAAGCCGTTCGCGCAGCCGCTCGATGTCCGAAACGGTGGACTCCGTTTCGCCGAGTTCCGCCCGGATTTGGCGGAGCTGTTCGCGCAGCACGTGTTCGCGCTGCGTCTTCGAAAACGTCTCTGAAACACGCGCCTGAATTTTTCTGCCGAGCTGCAAGACTTCGCGTTCCCGGTTCAGCAACACCAGGATCCGTTCGAGCCGCGTTCGGACGGAGAGCTCGGCGAGCAACGCCTGGCGCTCGCTGATCGGCATCGGCAGGTTGGCCGCGATGAGGTCGGAGAGGCGGGCCGGATCTTCGGTGTTGAACAACGCAATTTTGAGCTCCTCCGGCAGCACCGGCGAGAGACTGATCACTTCCATGAACTGATGCGACGCGGTACGCGCGAGCGCTGCGAGTTCCGGACCGCTTTCCACTATGTCATCCAACAGCATCACGTCGGCACGGAGGAACGGATCGCCGGTGCGCTCCCACGGGCCGAGTCGACAGCGGCGTTCGCCCTGCACGAGCATCCGGACGGTGTCGTCGGGGAACCGGAGCATGCGCAAGACCCGGGCGAAACACCCCACATCGTGCAGCTGCTCAGGGCCCACCTGGTCGTCGGGCAGGTCTCCCTGCCGCTGCAGCACGCCGGCGAACAGACGATCGCCAGCGGAGACGAACTCTGCCAGGCGTTTGGAACGGGCCGTGTTGATCAACAACGGCGCAATCATCGCAGGGAAAAGAACGACGTCGTTGAGCGGCAGGATGGGGACGGCAGGGAGCACCGTCCCGCGGCTTTGAGTGCCCGGTGGCGGCGGGCTGGACGAATGGCCCATCGCGCGCGTGTTCATAAGGAGCATTCTACGGAGGGACGAGGCGCGGAGCGACCCAGCCCGGCATCAGGGAAACGCCGCTCGCCAGGCCGCGATCGAGTTCCGCAGATTGTCCTGTTTCAACCCGCCGATGCCCCATAGCTGAAGACAGATCGGGCCCCGGAAGCCTCTCCGGTCAAGTTCACGGACAACGGCGGCCCAGTCGAACGTGCCCCGGTGGAGGGGCTGGATGAGGTTGGCCCAGGAAGTGTCGTTGGTGACGGTCGCGCCGTTGATGGTAACTGAGTCCAGCAGCGGCATCGCCTCGTCGAGGTGCTCGGCCAGGTTGCGACCGTCCGTCTTGAGCCAGTGGGCCAGATTGAACGTTACGACGACGTTGGGCCGCGCCGTTTTGCGGGCGAGTCGCACGGCATGTTCAATTCGTTCCATCCAATAGCCACTGTGATGGTAGAGCGAGATCGTGACCCCGGCGGCAGCGGCGCGGTCCGCCAGCCGGCGAAGCCCATCCACGGCCGGCTCGTCTCCAGCTTCCGAAGATCGGGCGAAGTCGCTGCTTTGAATCGCGAGCCAGAGACGCGGTGCGAGCCCGCGCATCGCGGCAAGCACGCCATCCACTCGTGGGTCGGGAACCAGCGCGTCCCGTTTCAGTTGCGCAACCGTGTACACGGCGATCAGTCGCAAGCCGATGCGCTCGGCGTGCTCGCCGACGCGGCGCAGACGCTCCGGATCGCCGAGTGACCAGGTCACGCCGGCGAAGCCGAGGCTGCGCACAAGTTCTAGCTGCTCGATTTCGTTCATGCCCGGCACCTGGAAGCCGGTGTCCATCGCGAAGAGGTCGCGTCCGGCAGAGGCACATGCGGTCCCCAGGAGGGCCAGTGTGATCAGCGAGCGGACGGCTGGGGCGTGGAGGTGCTGGCGAGCTCCTCTCGTCGGCTCGTTTCCCCCCGCGGGTCGCGGGACTTCACCTGCGTGCGGTGTCATTGCGATGACTCTTTTTGAGCGGCGGCTGCAGAGGCGCCTTGTAGGACCGAACGCGGACGCAATCAAGCCGTTCGGGACCTGCGCGTCTGCCGGCATCGGGTGGGTCGCAGCGGACGGGCGCCGGTGCGTACCGTGTGGATCGGCGACGAGGGGGTACCGGCGCCGTGGCGGTGGTCGGTTGCTGGCGATGCGACGCTAGCCGATCGCACCAGAAGTGCGGATCCCAGGGGGCGCAACGGGAACCATCTGGTTTTCACGGATTGGCGGTCATGCTGGTGAGAAATGGGCGTTGGGTTCGCCGCGCGATGCGATGGTCAATGGAGGCGATTGTTCGATGGCCGGTGACCGCGACCAATGGGAAGTTGGTGGCCTTTGGCTGGTGATTTGGCGCACGGGGCTTATGATGGGGCTGACGGAATAAGCGGGGGATCACATGTGGCACATCCATCAGCGGGTGATGGTGATTTCCGCCGCGGCGATGACGGCCGGTGTGGCGGCAGCCGGGCATGTTCTGATTGGGACGTATTCACGGCGCGGCAGCGAAGGAATTTATTCGGCCGAGTTTGACCCTGCCGCGGGGCGTCTGAGCGTTCCCCGCCCGGTCGCCGCGGCGACGAACGCGTCGTTTCTGGCGCGGCATCCGAGCCGGCCGGTGGTTTATGCGGTGTATGAGCTGAACCGGTACGAGGGGCGAGCGGAAGGCGCGGTAGCCGCATACGCTTGGCGGGCAGATGGTGGGCTGGACCTGCTCGTTGTGCGTCCCACGGAGGGGCCCGTGCCATGTCATTTGGCGGTGGATCCTCGGGGACGCTGGCTGGTGGTGGCCAACTATGCGGATGGGAGTGTCGCGGTGTTCCCGCTCGATTCGGAGGGGCGGCCGGGTGCGCGACGGCAGCGCATCCAGCACGAAGGCTGTGGGCCGAACACGCGTCGGCAGCAGGGACCGCATGCGCACGGGGTGACATTCGACCAGCGGGGCGATTGGTGCTGGATACCAGATCTGGGGGCCGATGCCGTTTTCGGTTATCGGGTGACGGACGCTGGGCTGAAACCATCCGCAACGGCCACCGGTCGGCCGCCGTCCGGATCCGGTCCTCGCCATTTCGCGCTGCATCGGAATGGCCGGTGGGCATATTCCGTGAACGAGCTGACATCCTCGGTGACGGCGTACGAATGGGATGCGGAACGTGGAGTGCTGACGGCGAGGGAGACGGTCTGCGCTCTTCCGCCGGAGTTTCAAGGCGTCAGCACCGCCGCGGAGATTTCGATTCACCCCAGAGCGGAGTGGCTCTACACCTCCAACCGGGGCCATGACAGCATTTCGAGGTTTCGCCTGGACGCAAGTGGACGGCCGGCACTGATGGGTCACACCGCCACAAGAGGCCGGACACCACGACATTTCGGGGTGGACGCCTCGGGGCGGTGGCTCGTGGTGGCGAATCAGGACACCGACAACGTGGTGGTGTTTCCGTTGGATGAGGGGACGGGTGCACTTGGTGAGCCAACAAGCGAGATCTCGGTGCCGGCGCCGGTGTGCGTGCTGTGGCTCTGATAGGGCGGGATGTGAGGGCGTCGCGCGGCGCGAAGGGGTCAGGAGCCCGCCATGCATGTGGAGGTTGCGGCGCGCCGTATCCATCGGACGCGCTGCCGTGGCGGTGCGAGCAGTGCGGCGGGTTGTTTTGCGTGTTGCCGTGCGGTCGGGCGCCGCTGCCGGAAAGGAAGGCGCCGGGTCTGGCACGGTGGGCGCAGTGGCTGGGGGTACCTTCGGACGCGCTGAGGCGGGTATCGTTGGGAGAAGGGGGAACGGCGCTGTGTTGGGCGCGCACCGCCGGCGGGGCGGAGGTGGCGCTGAAGGTCGAGGGGCAGAACCCCACCGGATCGTTCAAGGATCGTGGTGCGGCGGTGCTCGCAGCGGCAACCCTCTGCAGGAACCTTCGCGAGGTGGTCGAGGATTCTTCCGGCAATGCAGGCGTGGCGCTTGCCGCGTATGCGGCGCGAGCGGGTATTCGCGCGAGGGTGTATGTGCCGGAAGGTGCCTCGGGCACAAAGGTGTTTCAGATTGCGCTGCATGGCGCGCAGTTGATCCGTGTGCAGGGGTCAAGAGCGGCGGCGGCCGCCGCCGCAATTGCGGAGGCGGAGAGCGGCGTGGCATATGCGAGTCACGCGTATCAGCCGTTCCAGATCGCGGGGTATGCAACGATCGCCTTCGAACTGGTTGAGCAGTTGGACACACTGCCCGGCACCGTGGTGGCGCCGGTGGGGCAGGGGGGGCTTCTACTGGGATTACACCTGGGATTCATGGAGATCGTGGGTGGTGAAGCAACCCGCCTGCCTCGTTTGGTCGGCGTGCAGGCGAGGTGTTGCGCACCGTTGGCGCACTCATCCGGTGTGGCGGGAGCGGAGGTGGCGGGCCGGACCTGCGCGGAGGGGATTTGCGTGGAGCGACCGGTCCGGACGGCGGAACTGCTCGGGCTGGCGCGGCGGGGGGAGGTTGAGCTGGCGGTGGTCGACGAGCCGGACATTCGTGCCGGTCGCGCGGAGCTGGGCTTGCGTGGCTTCGGCGTCGAGACGACCTCGGCGGTGGTTTGGCGGGCGATCGAGCGCGGTCTGGAGGGGGGTGGGTGGCGAGATCCCGTGGTGGGGATTCTGACCGCGCACGCGCTGAAGACACCGGTAATGTGATCCCTGAAGAGTGCTGTCTCGACCCGCATGCGTCGCGACCGTGACGGAGTTGCATTGTGTTCGGAATGATGTATCCTGGCTGTGCTTGCATGCGGATCGTAGCAGCAGTTCGGTTGGTAGATTGCCCACCTGGCCGGTGTTCGTGCCTCGGTGACAGTCCGAAACCCGAAAGACTCGGGAACAGCCACTGAGGCGTCCGCGTTGCCGGCGGGAAGAAAGAGAACACAACATGGCCACACGACTGTTCGTGGGGAATCTGTCCTTCGACACCACGGAGGACGAGCTGCGCAGCCTGTTCGAGAAGTCCGGGCAGGTGGTGAGCTGCGAGATCGTGCTCGACAAGTTCAGCGGGCGATCGCGCGGGTTCGCGTTTGTGCAGATGGCGTCGGATGACGAGGCGTCACGTGCGATCGCCGACTGCAACGGCTATCGGCTGGGCGGGCGTGCCCTGACCGTGAACGAGGCGCGTCCGCGTGAAGAGCGCGGGCCGCGCGGTGATTTCGGCGGTGGCGGTGGGCGGTTTGAGCGCGGCCGCGGGCGCCGGTTTTAACGGAAGACGATCAAGATGGTGCGGGCGCCCGTGTGGGCGCCCGCGCTTTTTGTTACTACGCATCCCCAAAACGGCGCAGGAGGCCTTGGTCCCGGCATCACCCGCACCGCTTTGCATGTGAAAGCGGAGTGCTTCAGCTGGGCCGCACATTCACTCCCAGATCAGTTCGTTGGGATTCTGAGCGGAAGCGTTGCCGGGGGGCGGGGGCTGCAGGGACCTGGGAGCGATGGCGTAGCGTTTGAACTGGGTGATTGGCGAATTCGGGGCCCGACGAGGCGCCGGAGCCTCGGTGGACGCCGGGATCACGGGAGGGGCGGCCGCCGCGGGGGCGGCGGGGCCGGGACGAAAGCCAGTCGGTTGCGAGGGGGCGGTGGTGGCCACCGCCGCGCTCGGGGTGGGTGAGGCTTCTGGCGGGGGCGACTGAACGTTGCCCTGCTCACGAGCGTCGAGGAGGCGTCGAAGGTTTTCGCGTTCTCTCGCGCGCCGCGTGGTCGTGGCGTGGGCGGCTGCCGCGAACACGAGACTCAGGACCGTCGCGATCAGACCGGTGATGGTAAGAGCGGCCGGATCCCAGCTCATCAGGCGGGCTCTCCGGCGCCGACCGCCGATGTCACGGAACGCTCGATGCCGGCCTCGGCGACGGCCTGGTGCACGATTTGCCGGGTGATCTTCGTCGCCTTCATCACGTATCCCATCATCAACGCAACGTCACAGAGATTGTTGATGACGCGCGGGATTCCTCCGGAGGCCAGCGCGACCTCCCGCAGGGCGTCTTCATCAAACACCCAGATGTCGCCCCCGGCCGCGCGCATCCGGAATTCCACGTACTCGATCACCTGACGTTCATTGAGGGGCTGGAGATGCCAGATCATGGAGAGTCGCTGACGGAGAGCTGCTTCGCGGAAGATGCTGGCGACGAGTTGATCGTGACCGGCAAGGATGATGGTGAATGCGGCGGACTCGGTTCGTCCCGTGGTGGAAGGCAGCCGGATATTGGTCAGCAGATGAAGGAAATCCAGGGAAGCGGAATCCCGAATCAACTGTGCCTCGTCGATCGCGAGCACAGTGTGCACGAACGGTGGCCGAGTGGCGACGACGAGCTCGCGCACCGCATCGAGCACGGCCGCCACATCCGCAAACGACATTGATGGGATCAGCGCACGGCCGATCTGGCGAGCCAGTGTGTCGACGCCGCCTGGCGGCACGTCCAGTCGGACCATTTTCGAGGTGCCCTGGCTTTCGACATGCCGGGCAAGAAGCTCCAGAATCATGGACTTGCCGACGCCGTACGGTCCGACCAGTACGCCGCCAAGTTTGCGGCCTTGTACGATATAGATCAGGCGAGCCAAACCCTCCTGGTGTTGGTCGGAGAGATAGGCAAAACGCGGGTCAGCAACGTTCTGAAAGGGCTCCTCGCGCAGATTCCAGTGCGACAGGTACATTGCACCCTCTCATTTGCCCAACGTGATTCCGAAGCGAAAACCGCGCGATGGCCCCGTTTCAGGTTTGCCTTGCTCGCCGAGCACCACTTGGGAGAACCGCACACGCGGCGATGGAGACGGCGAGATGGCGGGGGCGGCGGGGGCCTCGGCCGGAGCCGTTGCGGCTGGAGCGGCGACCTCAGCGGCGGGGGGAGGCTCCGGTTCGACTCCCTCGACGGCTCCGCGACCCGCCACCAACACATACGCAGTCGGGGGAGTCCCTCGGCTGGCACCGAGGTATTTGGAAGTGGTCCACGTCCGCTGGCCGCTGCGCGGGTCCAGTGAGAGCGTGACCGAGATCGGAACAACATCATCCAATGCGTTTTTGATCCGGCACGCGGCGGGGGAGACGGGGCGGGGGAGGGTGAGCAACGTGGTGCAGCGAAGGCGTTCGAAGGCACGAACGAACGAAAACACGTGTTCGGCGACCAGCTCCGGTTGGGCGGCGGCAACCCATGGGACGATGGTATCGATTGCCATCCGGCGGACGGCCTGCGTCTCAATGATGTCCTGAAGCTCCAAGAACCCTTCGCTGGGCAGCATGAGGCTCGACTCGCTGTTCCGTCCCGGCACGTAGTGGCTGTATTCCAGCAAGGTGAGTTCACCGCTTTCGATCGCGGCCTCGACGTCAGAACCGTAGGCCGCCGCCCAGATCGCCGAGTCGGCGGCGGGACGTGAGGAGAGCAGCAGGGCGCGCTGTCCTGATCGGATGCCCTGCGCGAGGAATTGCAAAGAAATCGCCGATTTTCCGGAGCCGGTTGGTCCGCAGAGCAGCCAGCAACGTCCAGCGTACACTCCGCCGGTGGCGGTGTCGAAGAATTCGACGCCTGTCAGCTCCTTATGCACGTTCGCTCTCGTCTCCTCCGCCTTTTCCGGGTACAGGGCTGTTGAGCCACCGGCGGACCACTTCGCGGACAAAGCCCATTTCGAACGGTTTTGTCAGAAAATCTCGTACGCCAAGCCGACGGCATTCCTCGACGAATGCCGGATTGGGATAGCCCGAGATGGCGACCAA
Source organism: Kiritimatiellia bacterium (assembly GCA_026417735.1). Classification (NCBI taxonomy): domain Bacteria; kingdom Pseudomonadati; phylum Kiritimatiellota; class Kiritimatiellia; species Kiritimatiellia bacterium. The sequence goes on along the minus strand of JAOACR010000003.1, from coordinate 239,291 downwards.
GGGGCAGTCGGGGCGCAGCGTAATCAAACGCCGGATGAACTCAATACCGTGAGGTTCGCCGGGCATGTATACGTCGGAGATTACCAATTGAATTTCCGGATCCACGATCGCTTTGAGCGCAGCGTCCGCCGCTGATGCCGAAACGATTTCACACCCTGTGGAGTTCAGGACGCGTTGGAGGAAGCCCAGAACTCCCGGATCATCATCCACAATCAAGATTTTCGGCATCGGCACCTGCCCTTCGCCCCACTGGCACGGACCATACTACGACACCACGGCGCAAGAGCAAGCAAGAACGTGGGGGAACGCGAACCCGAGTGACGGCATCCGGGCGGAACCGGCTCATGGGGTGGGCGCGGCGACACGACCCGCCCACGTTCTCGATGCCGGATGGCGCAGACGTTGCAACACGTTTAGCAGCTTGTCGAACGCAGAAGGAGGGTGAAGGCCGGCTGCGAGAGCTGTTTGGAGAGTGTAGCTGAGTGTGCCGTCGGCGCCACGCGCGACTGAGACTTGGATGGTTCCCGACCCCGGATCGGACCATGCCATGGGGATCGGCAAGTCCGGAAAAGCGGCGAATGCCGGCGGGGGGCGGATGGGAATGGTAATAGTTTCGCGAAAGGGTTTCTCCCAGTACAGCGGCTGGGTCCGCCGTTCTCCCTGAACACCGGGGATGGTCGTCAGCGGCAGCGGCGGCTCAAGATGCCACCACACACCCGCGCGCTGAGCGAGGGAGGCGATGCGAAAGCGAAGCTCTTCGACCGCTGGATGTTCGTTGAGAATGTGAAGAGGCGGGCCATCGGGATCCGCGTCGAGCGCGATCTCGGCGAGTTCCGCGAGGTCGCGGCGTCGGAGTTCTTCCGGCGTCAGCTCGCAGAGTTGGCGAACATGATCGGCGTGGTGCATGCCGTAGAAGCGGGTTCGCCGCAGGACGCGCGCAGACCCGTCCGCGTTGAGCGCGATCTGAAACTCGATCTCGGTACGGTCGCTCAGCTCGGGTGGATCGGGAAGGGTGATGATGCGCCCATCGACAAGGTCCAGTGCGAGCGAGCCCCGAGAGGGAGAGGCGCCGATCACGGCGTACTGGTCGGTATCATTGAGCAAGACGGCGGAGCCGTCCGGGAGAGGAACCCTGAGCAGCACCCGGTCGAAGGGAGACAGCCAGGGTGCCTCGCAGAAGGGAGCGTGCGGGGCGGCGCTCCCTGGGACAGGGGTGGCGAGCAGCCATTCGGGAGACAATTCAATCGCGCGGAGCATCGCCATGAGGACGATGGCGCGATCGGCACTGTGGCCGTAGCCGTCCGCCCAGACACGGTCCGCGGGAGTGAGCGCGTCGGACGGCAGGGAGGTGGGGGACGGGCCCGCGGCGCGGACCCTCAAAATGACCGCGTCGCGGATGAGCCTCAGGCGGTCCTTCAGCGGTAGCGTGGTGGGTGCGATTGCGCGGGCGTGTTCCGTGACCTCGCGGCTTTGCGAGGCTGCCTGCTCCAACCTTTCCCGGAGCTGGCGCGCGTAGCCGGCCCAGTCGCCGTCGCTGAAGATCCAGCAGCGTCCAGCGAGCCATGGCGGGGGTTCGGAGGGCTCGCGAGCGGTGGCGGGAATTTGGAGTATGCGCCAGGCTTGCACCTGCATACCGTTACGGATGTAGTCCTCCCGCCGGGCAAGTTTTGCCGCGGACGGTTCGACGACGCGGAGTGCGATGCCGGTCGGCGCATACAGGCGAACGATTCGCTCTCGAACCGGGTCACGGCCGGCAAGCACCGGCGCCTCCGCGAAAAAGGGGCGGTTTCGCACCGTCAGCAGCGTGCGGTATCGAATCCGCGCCCCCGGCGCGACAGCGGGGAGGCCCGCCACAAGGAGACGCCCGGCGGGGTAGCGTGGTGCGCCCGCGGTCCAGGGCTGGTCCATGATTTGCAGATCCCGTGGAGCGGGAACATTCGTCGTACCCTCCGGGGTGATCACCTCCGCCAGCAGCACCCGCGGCTCGTCGTGGCGTTCGAGGAAGGGCAGTTTCAGCTCAGCGGCGTTTTTGACGCCAGCGTAGGTGAGAAGTACCTGTTCGACCTCGTTGGTGACCATCCATGCGCCGGGGCCGATCCAAACCACGTCAGTGATGTGACGCTGGATGTCGAGGTCCGGCGCGGCGGGCGGAGGGTCGGGCGGGGCGGCGGACGAAGCGGACGGAGCCGGAGATGCGCGAAAGACCACGCGTCGCCTCTGTTCACTGACCAGCGCACGAACGGCGTCGCGAAATTGTCGGTAGGCTTCGGGCGCAATCTCGATCGCGTGGAACGTCCACCGGTGATGTCGCCGCAGGATGTTGCCATCCACCTCCCAATCGACGGCCGATCGCACCGTCGGCAGCTCGACTCGGTGCGGTGGGGGCACATGGAGCGGAGGCATGGGAAGACGGGTTGTTTCTACCTGACAAGTCTCGTCCACGCCGCCCGTCGAGCGAAGGCGGAGCGGGTAGCGGCGATGTTCAAGCGAGAGCGCATCCAGTTCGCGGTGGATCACGCCGAACGCGCGTGCAAAGGAGGGCGGAGAGAGAAGCGCGATCTCCCCGGTCAGCACGGCGGGGGCCGGCGCCTCAAACTCCCATTCGGCGCGCAGCGGACGGCTTCGATCGCGCAGGTCGGGGGGATCGAGGGTGAGTGCACGGATTCGGCAACCGGGCAGCGCGGACTGGGCGACCGTTTCAAAGAAGCGACGGCGCTCCGTCGTGCTGCGGCGCGCGAGGTAGTTGCGGTAGGCATTGTCATTGATGCCAAGGAAGACTGCCGCGCAGCGACCGAGCAGCCGCCCATCCGGACCGAGACGGCTTTCGGTGACGAGACGGACGAGGTTGGATTCAGCGGGGGGGATCGGGGATATCCGTAGGGGCTCTCCAACGGGGGTCGCGATCAGGTAGCTGCGGTGAGCCAAGTAGGCCGGCAGCCAGTCGCGGCTGGCCTCGTCGGTCGGGTCGAGCAGCGCGGTCGTGTCGTCCGAAAAACGAATCGCGGCGATTGCGTGGTTGAAATAGGGGAGAGGCACCTCGGGATCGAGTGACATGCCGGCGTGGATGAGCACGGGAAAACCACGCAGACCCGCCTCGGAGGCCATCGCGGCCAGCAGTGCCGCTTTGTCGCGACAGACGCCGTGACGCTGTCTAAGCGTGAGGGTCACGTCGTGGGGTTCGTAGCCGGGCGCTTCGGTTTCCGCGGTGATGCCGAGGTAACGAATGTGTTGTGATACGAAGGTGAACAGCACATCGGCGCGGGTGCGCTCGTCGGGCCGGTCTCCGACGAGGTTCCTCACCTGTTGCCGAAGCGTATCGTCCGGCGTCATGCGAGGGCGGCACAGGTTCCAGTACCAGCGGGAGACTTCCGGCCAGTCGGAGCAGGTGCTCACCAGCACTCGCTGCAGGACTCCACCGGGCTCGGGCATGCGCGGTTCCGGGAACATCCGGGGCACGTTGGTGGCGATCCAGCGGTGCCGCGTTCCGCCCGCCCAGGGTTCTTCTTCATAGCGGACATGGCCGGCCGGCCCGCCTCGTAGCGCGAGGTGGCGCAACGGCCGTTCGGTCGGCGCCTCGACCTCATACACCGCACGCAGAAGGGGAGATTCGCCTTCGAGCATGCAAAGATCAAACCAATGGCCGGGAATTCGCGTTCGATGCCGTCGCTCGACAAGCGAGACGCATACAACGTCGCCCGTTTCGATGCCCGGCACCCCGATGGCGAGCACTTTGATGTCGGGGTCGTAGATGTTCTCCGCCATCTGATCGGCGTGAATTGCAACACGGGTGGTGCGCGACATATCGACCGGCTCGTGCCGGCCGTCCGGCCGTACGAGCTCGACCCGGGCGACCTCGATGGTGGAGTACATGGAGAGGAACCGGATCGAGAGTTCCGCGAGATCGCGGCGGCCCTTTTCAGTTAGGACGAGTGTGCAGTTTTCGTACCAGCTCGTGGAGGTGCCGTCGGGCCCGTATCGGGCACGTTCGAACTGATCCAGCACGACGAGATCCGCATTGGCGATGAACGCCGGGTCGCACTGTTCCGCGAGACGGCGGGCGGCCGTCGGGTCGATCGCGAGCCATGCCGATACATTTCGGGCGATGAACAGCGGGAGGAGAAGGAGCGCGGTGCTGGCGGGTGTGCAACGGATCATGACAGAAATATACGACGCGAGTCGGGCCCCACCAAGGGAGGCGGCAGGATGGCGGGGTTCAGGAGGGGCGGGAATTTGGCTATCCTTGGGCGCGGAATGTACTGGCTCGACATTCTCAATGGTCCCGCCCGAGGGCGGAGAAAGATTCACCGCCGCTCGCTGGTGATCGGGTCGGATTTGACATGTCACTTCTGGGTGGATGCGCCGGGTGTTGCGCCCCGACACGCGGAAATCGTGGAGCGGGCCGGCGCGGTCATGTTGCGACGCCTGGCTCGAGCGCCGTCCGACCTTTTGAAGCTGAATGGCGAGATCGTAACAACGGACCGCTTGTTGTCTGACGGTGATACGATCGAAATCGCGGGTGTACGAATCCGCTATCGTTCGAGGTTGCCGTGGATGGAGAGATGCGCGCCGGCGCTGCGGTGGGTGGTACCGTTGGCGCTGGCTCTGGGGGGAGGCGGATGGGCCGTGTGGCGATGGTGGTCGACGGCCGCGACGGTGCCGCCGGGCGCAGAGGCTGCGGCGCTGAGTGAAGCGGCGCGCGTGGTGACGCCACAGACACCGCCGCCGGGCGGGCTGTTGATCAGCGAGCTGTCGACCGCAGCGACGTCTTCCCCGGTGGCTGCGGCCGAGACTGCGGGCCGAGAGGCCGAGCCGGTCGAGCTGCCGCGGCCCACGCCAGCGCCGCCAGCAGAGCCGGCGTTGGCGGCGTTACCCCTCTCCAGCACGGGGGTGACCACCCGTTCCGCGACGGTTGACACCGTCCGGCTTGCGGGACCGACCGAGACGTCTTCGCCGGCAGCTCTGGTCGTTTCGGATGGAGGGCGGCCGGCTGTGCCGGAGGCGGCGAGGCGCTCGCCCTACGAGCTTCAGGTAAAAGCGGCGGAGGCGCTGGCGGAGGCGGGTGCATGGGAGCGCGCGGCTCGCGCAGTGGAGGGCGTACCGCGCGAGGATCCAGCATTTCCGCGCGTGCTGATGATCCGGGCGCGCGCGGCGGAGCAGGCCGGCCGCTTTCGAGATGCGGAGGCGCTATGGACCGACGTGCTTCGGCTCGGCAGCGATTCACCCTTCTACGAGACGGCATTTCAGGAGCTTGTGCGGTTGGCGGAGCGCCAGGTGTCGCTGGCGCCCCCGCCGTTGCTCGAGCGTGCCGCATCGGTCACCGGTGCGGCGCCGACGGCGCCGACTGCGCCGGACTTGCCGCCGTCCGTGTTGGCGGCACTCAGGGCCCCGCGACCGCAGCCTCCCGCCGAACCGCCAGCGCCGCCTGCCGCGCCCGTGCCGGTCCGCGGGCCCGGCGAGGTGACGGCGAGAGACACTCCGGCGACAGGTAATCTTGTCGGCGCAGGTGGGGCAGTGGGCAGGCCGCCTGGCGGGCAGACCGCGGCGGTGGCGACGGTGGTGGGGGGAACGCTGTCCGGCCCCACTCCGGCGGAGCCCGTCCGGACGGCATTGCGAACGCCGGCGACGACAGCGGATGCCCGGCCGAGGTTCACAGTGCGGAAGGCGGAGTTGACACGCTTCCCGCCCGATACCGAGCGCGACGAGGTGAGGGTGCTCAATCTTCAGCTCCAGTTGGACGGTGTACGCGAGCCGCTGCCGCTGGATCAGTTGCAGGTCGACGTCGCGTTTTTTGATCGTCGCGGGGATCCGCCGCGGGTGTTTCGCAGCCGTGTGGCGCAGGGCAGCCGGCGGTTCAATCTGACGGGGGAACCGTGGCAGCCGGGTGAAGTGCGTCAACTCTCGTTTTCCTACTTGGTCCCCCGTGGTGCTCGTGAGCGCGACGGCTCGGCATTTCACGGCTACCGGGTTCGGGTATTTCACCGTGGTCAGACGGTGCTCGAGACGGCACGGCCGGCGGATTTGGAAGGACTCGACTGAACACCGCTCCTTTGTGGCGGCGGCGGGGCGGATTCGCTCGCGGGGAGGCGGGTGCTAGTATGGCGACGGCCGGTGCGCGGCCGGTGGGAGAACGGAATGCTCGACATTCGAATCATCCGGGAGCGCGAAGCGGACGTTCGCGCGGCGCTCAAAAATCGTGGCTCGGACTTTGATCTTGACGGGTTGCTTGAACTGGATCGCCGGTGGCGGGCGCTCGTGACGGAGCGGGACGCGTTGAACGGCGAGCGCAACGCTAAGTCGAAGGAAATTGGGCGGCTCCGGGCGGCGGGGGCCGACACGGCGGGCGCGCAGGCGGAGGTGCGGGCACTAGGCGAGCGGATCGGTGGGATCGAGCGTGAACTGCGGCAGGTGGAGGCGGAGCGGGATGCGCGGCTGTTGCTGTTGCCGAACCTTCCGCACTCGACGACGCCGGTGGGGGCCGATGCGAGCGGCAACGTGGTGGTGCGCACGTGGGGGCGCCCGCGCGAGTTTGCATTTCCGCCACGACCCCATTGGGAGATCGGGGAGGCGCTGGGCTTGTTCGATCTGCCCCGCGCGGCGCGGATGTCCGGCGCCGGATTCCCGCTGTTCCGCGGATTTGGTGCGGAGCTGCGCCGCGCGCTGATCCGTTTCATGCTGGATCTGCACACGCGGGAGCATGGTTACCTGGAGGTGGCGCCGCCCTATCTGTGCACCACCGCCGCGATGACCGGTACGGGTCAACTGCCGAGGTTGGCGTCGGACATGTATCGGCTGGCCGAAGAGGATCTCTACCTGATCCCGACCGCGGAGGTGCCGCTGACCAACCTCTATCGCGAGGAGATCATCACGCAGCCGCTACCGATCTGCGTGACGGCCTATTCCCCCTGTTTCCGGCGTGAGGCGGGGGCGGCAGGTCGGGACACTCGGGGCATCATTCGGGTGCACCAATTCGACAAGGTGGAGCTGGTGCGGTTTGTCGAGCCTTCGCGGTCCTATGAGGAGCTTGAACTGCTGACCGCGCATGCGGAGGAAGTGCTGCGGCGGCTCGGTTTGCACTACCGGGTGGTGGCGTTGTGTACGGGGGATCTCAGCTTTGCGGCGGCGAAGTGCTATGACCTGGAGTTGTGGGCGCCGGGGCACGGGGGTTGGCTGGAGGTCTCTTCCTGCAGCAATTTTGAGGACTTTCAAGCGCGGCGGGCGGGCATCCGATATCGCCGGCCCGATGGGAAGGTCGCGTATGTGCACACGCTGAATGGGTCTGGGGTCGCGCTGCCGCGGCTGCTGGTGGCGCTACTGGAAAACGGGCAACAGGCCGATGGATCGGTCGAGTTGCCGGAGGCGTTGGCACCCTACCTGGAGGGTCGGACGCGCATTACGCCGCCGGTCTGATGGGAGGAGGCGGGGTGCGAGGGGAACCGCGGTGGATTGCGGCGGTCCGTTGCTCGCTTCGGGAGCACCGGCTGCTCGAGGGCTGCCGGACTTTACTGGTGGGGGTGAGCGGCGGCGCTGATTCGGTGGCGCTGTTGACCGCGCTGCGGCGGATCTGTGGTGACGGCCCGCCCAAACTGATCGCCGCACATCTTGACCATCGGATTCGCGGTCGCGTGGCGGAGCGAGATGCAGCGTTTGTGCGGCGGTTTGCGCGGCGCATTGGCGTGGCGTGCGTGGTTGGCCGTCGGGACGTTCCCGCTATCGCGCGGCGACGAGGGCTTTCCCTTGAGGCGGCTGCGCGGGTCGCTCGGCTCGAGTGGTTCGCAACCGTGGCACGGCGGGTTGGCGCCGATCGCGTTGCGCTTGCGCACACGCGCGACGATCAGGCGGAAACGGTGCTGTTGCGTCTGTTGCGCGGAGCGGGGGCGGAGGGCCTTTCCGCGATGTCGCGCGATACCGTCGTGCAGGGGCTGCGGATTGTGCGCCCGCTGTTGGAGGTTTCGCGCGAAGAGGTGAGGGAGGGTTTGACAGCCGAAGGTCTTCCGTGGCGGGAAGACGCCTCCAACCGGGACTTGCGGCACGTCCGCAATCGCATTCGGTTCCGGCTGCTGCCCGCGGTTGAGCGCGAAGTTGCTCGCAACGTTCGCGTGACGCTCGCACGCGCTGCGGAGATCCTGGCCGCAGAGGACGCACTGCTGGCGGTGCTGACGCGGCGCGCAATGCGGCGTCGCTTGAAGAGACGGCAGCTGATTGTGGAGGGTTGGGGGCGGATGCCGCTGGCGATTCAGCGACGCGTCGTGCGATTGTGGTTGCGGTCTGTGGGCGTGCCTGACAGCGCGCTGACGTGGGCCGTCACGGAGTCGGTTCGCGGCATCGCCTCGACGGGAGGCGACCAACGCCTCACGTTGGCGGGTGGGTGGAGGATATCGGTGGAGTCCGGCCGGCTGCGAGCTCTGCGAGCGCAAACGGATCGTCGATGCTGCACGGGGTGGAGAGCCGTACGGTTTCGGCTGCCCGGCGTCGTGCGGCCGGCCGGAGCCAATTTTGAGCTTGAGGCGGTGGCGGATCGCGGATGGCGAACCGTGGGGGAGCACGGGATCGGTCGGTTGCCGGCCACCGCGTGGATCGCTCGCGGCACTGGTCGAGAGGTGCTGACCGTCCGGCGGTGGCGGCCGGGCGATGCCTATCGGCCGCTGGGTGCGCCGGGCACCGCAAAACTCTCCGATGTGTTTACGAACGAAAAGACGCCTCGCGAGGTGCGGGCCCGATGGCCGGTGGTGCTTCAGGGGCGCGAAATCATCTGGCTACCGGGTTACCGCGTAGCGGAAGCGGCGAAAGTGAAGCATCCGCGCGCGCCGAGCTGGCGTCTCACGCTGCGTCGCCGCTTGGAAAGGCAGGGTGAGGCGACTATAGTTGGCGATTGCGGGCGAAAGTCCGGCCGCGAGAGGAACTCATGAAACGCTGGTGGGTGGTCGCCGGGGTGCTGGCCGGCGGTAGTGTGGTCGCCGGTGCGGAGCCCACGAACGCGACGGTGCGGGGCGAGCGCGTCAACGTGCGGGCGCGACCACATCCTCAGGCGGAGGTGGTCGGGCAGCTGAGCGAGCCGGCGGTGGTGCAGGTGCGCGGCATCAGCAACGATTGGGTCGAGATTGTGCCACCAGCCGAGTTTGATCTGTGGGTGCACCGGGAATTTGTCGAGCAGGGGACGGTCAACGCCTCCAAACTGGTGGTTCGGGCAGGCCCGGGCATCAACTATCCGAAGGTTGGCGAGCTGAAACGGGGTGATACGGTGCAGGTGCGCGGGGAATTCGGGGACTGGCTGAAGATCGCGCCTCCTCCCGGCTCCTCGTTATGGATTGCGAAATCGCTGGTGCGGTTTCCCGAGCCCCCGAAGCCGGCACCGGCGGTGGTGGCACGGACGGAGTCTCCGCCGTCAGGCGCGGGGGCGCCGGCGGTGCCGGCCGATCGGCCGGCGGCGGTGCCGGCAGCTTCGCCGCCACTGGCGAGCAGTCCGAGCGGCTCGACGCCCGTTGCGAGCCGGCCGCCCCCGCCCCCCGTTCCTCCGCCGGCGGTCGCGGTGCCTCCCCCTCCGCCGGTCGCTCCGCAGTACGTGCCCACGGATTTGCGGCTGGCGCCGGTGGATAACCAGGGCGCCGTCGTACAGCGGGAGGGACGGGTGAGGGCGACGATGCTCACACTCGGCCGACCCTCGCGATATCAGCTGGTGGACGAGACTGGTGGCGCCGCGGAGACCAGTTGTTATCTGAGGGGTAACGATGCGCAGTTGCAGTCCTTCCTCGAGCGGCGGCTGCGGATCCGCGGCCGGCAGTACTGGGTGCAGGGCAGCCGCTATCCGGTGGTGGTGGTGGATCAAATTTCGGTGCTGCCCGATTGAAGGCAGACGTAACGCGACGGCGGTCGCCATCGCGCGATCATATTCAAACCAGAGGGATGATCCAGAATGAAAATCGTGCTCGCGTATTCGGGTGGGCTGGACACGTCAGTGCTGCTGAAGTGGCTGCAAACCACCTACCGTGCGGAGGTAATTGCGTTTTGTGCGGACATCGGGCAGGAGGAGGAACTCGGGGGGCTGGAGGAGAAGGCGCGACGCACCGGTGCTGCCGAGGTCGTGATTGAAGATCTTCGCGCCGAGTTTGCGCGGGACTATGTCTTTCCGATGCTTCGCGCCGCGGCGGTGTACGAGTCGGGGTATTTGCTGGGCACCTCGATTGCGCGGCCGCTGATCGCCCGCCGGTTGGTGGAGCTGGCGGAGAAGTACCGCGCCGACGCGATCGCGCACGGCGCGACGGGGAAGGGGAACGACCAGGTACGTTTCGAGCTGACCGCGATGGCGCTGAAGCCCGACATTCGGATCATTGCGCCGTGGCGGGAAGAACGATTTCGCCGGCAGTTTCGGGGGCGGCAGGACATGATCGCGTACTGCCGCCGGCAGCGGATTCCGGTGGAGGCGTCGGTGGAGAAGCCCTACTCGATGGACCGGAATTTGCTCCACATCAGTTACGAGGGGGGCATTCTCGAGGATCCGTGGGCGGAGCCGCCGGCGGACATGTTCAAACTCACGTGTTCGCCGGAAGCCGCTCCAGACGAACCGGAGTATGTGGAGGTGGAGTTCCGACGTGGTGACGCGGTGGCGGTGAACGGTCGGCGAATGAGTCCGATGCAGGTGCTGCAGTGTCTAAACAGGATTGCGGGCCGGCACGGGGTAGGCCGCGTGGACCTTGTGGAGAACCGTTTTGTGGGGATGAAAAGCCGCGGAGTGTACGAGACGCCGGGCGGGACGGTGCTACATCGCGCCCGGGAGGCGGTCGAACAGATCACCATGGATCGCGAAGTCCTTCATTTGCGCAACAGTCTCGTGCCCCGATATGCGGAGATGGTGTACTACGGGTTCTGGTTTTCTCCCGAGCGGGAGATGCTTCAGGCGGCCATGGATGCGGCGGCAGCCGCGGTGACGGGGACTGCGCGCGTGAAGTTGTTCAAGGGCAGTTGTATGGTTGTGGGTCGGAGATCTCCTCAATCGCTGTACAACCCTGGAATCGCGTCCTTTGAGCAGGCCGGGGGCTATGACCAGTCGGACGCGACGGGCTTTATTCGGCTGCAGGCGCTTCGGCTGCGGATGCGGGCGGCGGTGCGCGCGGCGGTTGGGGAGCCGGAAGCCCGTTAGACGCTGGGCCCAACGCCAACGATGGTGCGTGCCGAGAGGGGGTCCAACATACTTGTGTGGAGGGGGTTCGGTGGCTCCGGGATTCGTTCCATATTGTGAATGCATGCGCTCTTCTTGTGATTGTCGTAGCGTATCTTTGCTTGCATGGAACATGTTGTTGTTGATACAACGGTGTCGGTGTGGTGATTGGCAGAAGTGAGTGACCAGGGCAGTTGGTGAAGGAACGGGGGTCGCCGATGAAGAAGGTGTTGATTCCGACGAAGCTCGACAAGATTGCGGCGGAGATTTTGCGCCGGCACGGGAACTATACAGTTGTTCAGGACGATTCCATTGCGTCTGACGAGGCGTTGCTGGCCTTTGCGAAATCGCATCCGGATGCGTATGCGATGATTGTGCGCAGTGAGAAAGTGACCCCCGCAGTGATGGATGCGATACCGGCGTTGAAGGTTATCGTTCGTGCAGGCGCTGGGGTGAACACGATCGATACCCGCTATGCGCGGCGAAAAGGAATCGACGTGATGAACACCCCTGGTGCCAACGCGAACGCGGTGGCGGAGGAAGTGATTGCGATGGTGTTGGCGGACATGCGGCACATCGTGAAGGCCGATGCGTCCTGCCGCGCCGGGCAATGGGAGAAGAAGGCCTTCATGGGCCGGGAGCTGTCGGGCAAAACGGTGGGGATCGTCGGTCTGGGGGCGATCGGCCGCCTGCTGGCTCGCCGGTTGAGCGGCTTCGAGTGCCGGCTGCTCGGCCACGATCCGTTTGTGTCGCCCGATTTGGCCTCCGAGTACGGCGTAACGCTGGTGGATCTGCCGGAGCTGTTCGCGGAGTCGGACGTGATCTCGCTTCATGTGCCGGAGAATGAGAAGACGCGGGGAATGGTGAACCGGGAGCTGCTGTCGCGGATGAAGCCGGGCGCGATCCTAGTGAACTGCGCGCGGGCCGGCATCGTCGTGGAGGAGGACCTTCGGGCAGTGAAGGCGGAACGGCAGATCCGGTTTTTGAACGATGTGTATCCGAAGGACGCAGAAGGGCCGAAGTCCGTTGCGGACATTGCGGATCTGATGCTGCCCCATCTGGGGGCGAGCACCCGGGAGGCGAACGCGAACGCCGCGCGGAGGGCCGCGGAGCAGTTGATCGAGTTCGACGAGAAGGGCATCACCTCTTACATTGTGAACCGCGACATTCCGGAGGGGCTCGACCGCGCGTACGCGGATCTCGCGTTCCGGCTCACGCGGTTTTGCCGCGCGCTGGCCGGTTCGGAGCGGCCGCTGAAGATGATCGAAACCAGCTTTTACGGTGCGCTGAAGCCGTTTGCGAACTACTTGCTGGTGCCGATCGTTGCCGCGCTGGACGAGACCTTCGACCGCTCGATGGATCCGTCCGCGGCGCTGAAGGTGTTGCAAAATCGCGGCATTGAATACACCGATCGGGTCACGGATGACAGCAAGGGGTATCGGAACTCGATCACGATTGATCTGACGGTCGATCACGGGGGCGGCGTGATGCGCCGCACCAGTGTGCGCGGCACGGTCGCGGAGGGGGCGCTGATGGTGTCGCGCGTGGACGATTACCACAAACTGTACATCGAACCGGCGGGGCATTTGGTCGCGTTTTCCTATCGCGACCGGCCCGGGGTCTTGGGACAAATCGGCGCGATGCTCGCCGGCGCCGGCATCAACATTGACGATGTTCGCAATCCGCACGATTCGAAGGGGGAGATGTCGCTGGCGATTCTGCGGGTGAACCAGCCGGTCGCCGCGGACGTCGTGGAGCGGATTGCGCGGCAGATTACCGCCGACATCGCCTGTTCCGTGACGCTGTAGATGCGCCGCGTCATTTGCGCGGCGCGGGCGGCCGGGAGATACTGGCCGGACGGGGGCCGAAGGGCCGGCCACGAGTGAGGTGCACCAAATGGCGATCCGGACAGTCGCGTGCATCGGCGCCGGTTACGTCGGCGGGCCGACGATGGCGGTGATGGCGGACCGGTGTCCCGACATCCACTTTGTGGTGGCGGACCGAGACGAGGGACGGGTGCGGGCATGGAACTCGGGCGTGCCGCCGATCCACGAGCCGGGGCTTGAGCCGCTGTTGCGTTCCCGGCTAGGGCGAAATCTGGAATTCACCACGGACGTGGGCGCAGCGGTGCGACGGGGAGAACTGATCTTCGTCAGCGTGAACACGCCGACGAAGACGTTTGGTGAGGGGGCCGGAATGGCGGCGGACCTGCAGTTTTGGGAGGCGAGCGCGCGCGCGATCCGGTCGCACGCGGACGGACCCCGAATCGTCGTTGAGAAGAGCACGGTGCCGGTGCGTACCGCGGAGGCGATGGAACGGATTCTGAACGACGGGATCGGCCCGCGACGTTTTGAGGTGCTGTCGAATCCGGAGTTTCTGGCGGAAGGCACGGCGGTTCGCGACCTGTTGGAGCCGGATCGGGTGCTGATTGGCGGTCGGGACACGCCGGAGGGTCGGGCGGCGGTGGCCGAGCTGGTGGAGATTTATGCGCGGTGGGTACCGCGCGATCGGATCCTCACCATGAGCGTATGGTCGGCGGAGCTCGCGAAGCTGGCCGCGAACGCGTTTCTCGCGCAGCGGATCAGTTCGATCAACTCGATCGCGGAGCTGTGCGAAGCGACCGGCGCGGACATTCGCGAGGTGGCGCGCGCGATCGGGTTGGACCGCCGCATTGGGCCGCGGTTTCTGGAGGCGGGCATCGGCTTTGGCGGATCCTGCTTTCGAAAGGATTTGCTGAATCTTGCATATCTTTGCCGCGCGGCCGGTCTGGACGCGGTGGCGGACTATTGGATCGGCGTGGTCCGGATGAACGAGCGGCAACAGGGCCGGTTTGTTGCGGGCATGGTGCGGCGAATGTTCAACACGCTGGCGGAAAAACGGATCGCGCTGTTCGGGTTTGCGTTCAAGGCGGACACCGGCGATACGCGCGACAGTCCCGCAATCGCTGTTGCGCGGGCACTGCTGGCGGAGCGCGCCCATCTTGCGGTGACCGACCCGCAGGCGTTGGAGAATGCACGGCGGGACCTCGCGGACGTCGCGGATCGGGTGGAGTTCTATGAGGACCCGTATGCGGCGGCTCGCGGCGCGCACGCGATCGCGGTGCTCACTGCCTGGCGGGAATACCGCGAGCTGGACTGGGCCCGGCTGTACGCGCAGATGGAACGGCCGGCGTTCGTATTTGATGGGCGGAACCTGCTCGACGCGGACGCGCTGCATCGCATTGGGTTCAACGTTGTGCCGGTTGGTTCGCCGCCGCGAATCCACGGCGGGGACCCGGCGGTGTGGACGTCGGGGGTGGGGGTCGCGTGAGAGGCGCGAGCGCACGAGGGATCGCGATCGCGGCGAGCCTGCTGATCGCGCTGTTGATTGCGGGCGGGATCGTTGCGCCGCGGTTGGCGCGAGCTGGAATGGAGGGTGCGCTGCGGGCAGCGACCGGCGCAGACGTCCGGGTGGGGCGAGTCAGCGGCGGACTGTGGCCGCTGCGGGTTCGCCTGGAAGAGGTGCGGGTCGAAAATCCGGATGGTTTTGGCCCCGGTGAGGCGCTGGAAATCCGGGAACTGTTGATCGTTGCGTCGTGGTCAGCTCTCTGGAGACGCGAGCCGCGTCTCGAGCTGGTGCGGCTCGATGTCCCGAGGGTGGTCGTGGTGCGGAGAGCGGACGGGCAAATGAACTGGCAGCGAATCGGTGAGATGGCCGCGTCCAGAGCGTCGGTGCCGGCCGAGCGGCGGCGTCCACCGGTGGAACCCGTCGAGCCATCCGCAGAGCCCGCCGGGTCGGGGCGGCGCGATTCGGAGGGGTCTTCGGGTGCTCCCCCCGCCCCCGTTTCGAAGGCGGCGCCCGCGATGCGGATCGGGCAGCTCAACCTGAAAGTGGGCACCGTTGAGTTGCGAGAGTTTTCTTCGAAGGAACGCGCGCCTCGGATCCGGCGGTTGGACGTCCGGGTGGACCATACTCTGACGAACGTGTGTGACCTGGGGGCGGCCGGGAGTGAACTGGCCGGTGTGATCGCGGTTCGTGCCGCACCGATTTTGATCGCAGAGGCGCTCACCGAGACGGCGACGGAAGCGGCGGGCCGGGCGATGGAGAAGCTTGAACGTGGCGCGATGCGATTGTTGCAGCAGCTTGGCGGGGAGGTGGCGACCAATCTTCCGGGTGTTGGAGGGAACGGCCTGCGCCGCGCGCTGCCGGGTGTCTTCTAGCGTGGTGTCGAGGTTTCTCCCATTCCCAAACAGGAAGAGGCCGAAGGTCGCGCGCGGTTCGGAACAGTGGCTGGCCGGCAATCGGAGATAAAACGCTTGCGCCCTGTGCGGATCGAGTGATGGTGCAGCGCGGCGAAAAACGGGAAAGGGCCCCGTTGGTCAGGGGGTGGGCGGCGCCCACCAAGCGTCCAGAAGGGCCCGCAGTTCCCGGACCCGATCCGGTTCTTGAGCTGCGAGGTTTTGAGTTTCCCGTGGATCGGTTCGAATGCGGTACAGCTCGATTGGCTCCCGCGGCGGATTGCTGTTTTCGCCCGTCGGCATCGTCGCGGCGGGCTGGGCCACCAGCAGCTTCCATTCACCGGCGATCACCCCGCGGCTCAGAAGACTGCGCTCGGGGCGCGCGATGTCGATGATGTCAACCGTGTAGTTTTCGAGGAAGATGGCGCGTCGACGGGCGAGCGCTTCGGCGTCGAGCAGATTGATGCCCGGCAGGCCGGCGGGCGTCGGGATACCACAGGCGTGTGCGATGGTGGGCAGCACATCAACAATGGAGACGAGTGAGTCGTCGTCCCGACGCGGACGGACGCGTGCCGGCCAGCGGACCATCACCGGAGTACGGACGCCGAGGTCGTAGGGCGAGCGCTTCGCGACGCGGCTGTTGTCGCCGAGCTCTGCGTCCCAACCGTTGTCGGCGAGATAGATCACCAGCGTGGACTCGAAGACGCCGTTGGTCTTCAGGATCTCGTCCAGCGCGCCGCACGTTTCGTCCAGCCATTCGACCATCGCATAGTATTTTTGCGCGGCCGGTGGAAGACCGCGTCCGGTGTAGCGTTGCAGCAGTCGCGGGGGGGGATTGTGTGGCGTGTGGGGGAGGAACGGCGCATACCACACGAAGAAGGGGCGCTGTTCTGAGATCGCGGACTGCACGAAACGGGCGATCGGCTCGAGTCCCTCACGGCCGATGGAGAGCCCTTCGCCGCCGTGCCGTCCGCCGGGGCGGGTCATGCCATCGGTAAAGCCGATTTCCGCGTAACCGACATTCCACAGTTTGCCGGTCTGCATGGTGCGGTAGCCGGCAGCGGAGAGAGCCCGGGGCAGAAGAAAGGTGTTTGCGAGCAGTCGGTCGATGAGGGGACGACGGTCGCCGCGCATGCCACCGGCCTCGGGGCGATCCGGAGGCGCACGGAGGTCGTTACCGGTGATACCGTGCTGGTGGGGGTAGAGGCCGGTGAGCAGGCTGGTGAGCGATGGCGCACACAGCGCGGTGGTCACGTAACCGCGCGTGAAGGTCAGCCCGCCGGCGGCGAGACGATCGAGGTTCGGGGTGGAGACGTGCGGATGACCCATGAAGCCGTAATCGGGCCAGCCGTGATCATCCGAGATGATCAGTACCACGTTCGGGCGCGGCTCGGCGGCGATCGAGCACACCGCGCCCAGAGCCCAACCGAGCCATTGCACACACGAAAATCGGGAGCGCATTCGGCACACCTCCATTTCGAGCCGGGGGCATGATAGGTGGGGGGGCGATCGCAAGCAAGCGCGACGACAGCTTGCAACCCGACGGGGGGATCGTAGGGTGGATACATGAACGCAGCCAAGGCGGTTGGGTTGGGGCTGTGGGTCGCCGTGGCGCAGGCGGCGGAGGAGCGTCCGATGAGCGCAGCATCGTCCACGGGGGCGACGGCACGTGCGGAAGTGGCGACATTCGCTGGCGGTTGTTTCTGGTGCATCGAAGAAATTTTCCGTCAGACGCCGGGAGTGTTGCGGGTCGTGTCGGGGTACACTGGCGGGACGACGACGAATCCGACCTATCGGGAGGTCTGCAGTGGCCGCACGGGTCATGCGGAGGCGGTCCAGATCACGTACGATCCGGCGAAAGTGCGATACGAAGATTTGCTGGAGGTTTTCTGGCGTGCACACGATCCCACGCAATTGAATCGCCAGGGCAACGATGTTGGTACGCAGTACCGTTCGGCGATTTTTGTGCATGACGAGCGGCAGCGGGCCGCCGCCGAGGCGTCGAAGGCGGCGCTGCAGGCGTCGGGGCGGTTCGATCGGCCGGTGGTGACGACGATCGAGCCGGCGGGGCCGTTCTATCCGGCAGAGGAGTATCATCAGCAGTACTACCGGCGAAACCGGGATGCGCCCTACTGCCGGTTTGTGATTCGCCCGAAGCTGAACAAGCTGGGTTTGCAAGAATGAGCGAGGGCGGTTGAACGGAGGCCAGGAGGAGGGGCGCGCGGTGATGACTTTTGAACTGATCCGGGATCTGGCGATCGCGATCTTCATTGGAGCGCTGCTTGGTGTCGAGCGGGAGAAGCGGATCGCGGAGAAGGGATACGGGATTGGTGGGATCCGGACGTTCATACTGGTGGCCGAGTCGGGCGGCGTGGCGATGTGGCTGGCTCGTGCGCTGGAGTGGCCCTGGCTGTTTGCGGCGGGGCTCCTGGCGGTGGCGGGGCTGGTGCTGACCGCGATGAGTGCGCAGGCGCGCACTCACGGCGATCACGCGGGTTTGACGACGTCGGCGGCCGCGCTGAGCGCGTATCTGCTCGGCGGGCTAGCAGTGGCGGGTGAAGCGTCGCTGGCGGTCGCGCTGGCGATTCTGAACTCCGCAGTGATGGCGTATCGGACGCCCTTGCACGAGCTGGTGGGCCGGTTGGACCGGGCCGACCTGTACGCGGGGCTGAAACTGCTGATCGCGACGTTCATCGTGCTGCCCTTGCTGCCGAACCGCGCGGTGGATCCGTGGGGGGTGCTGAATCCCTATCGGGCCTGGTGGCTGGTGGTGTTGATTTCGGGGCTGTCGATGGTGGGCTATGTGGCGGCTCGGTGGTTCGGGCCGCAGCGGGGGGTGATGGCGACGGGAGTGTTTGGGGGGTTGGTATCGTCCACTGCTGTCACGCTGTCTCTGGCCCGGCAGAGTCGGGCGGATGGGGAGGCGCTGGCGCCGGCTGCGGCCGCTGGCATTGCGTGGTCTTGGGCGGTGATGTTCGTGCGCATCGGGGTGATTCTGGCGGTGACGGCCCCGGCGTTGTTTCGTTCGCTGTGGGCGGGTTTGGTAGGGGCGGTCGTGGTGTGTGCGCTGGGAGGTGCGGTGCTAGGACGGCGGGCCGCCGCTCGACCCTCTCAGGAAGTGCCGCTGCGCAGCCCGTTCAGTCTCGGTTCGGCGATCAAGTTTGCGGCGATGTTTGTTGGGATTGCGGCGGTGGTGCGGCTTGCGCGGGCGGTGCTGCCGGGTGCGGGGCTGTTGCTGGCGGCCGCGCTGGCCGGATTGACGGATGTGGATGCGATCACGCTCTCCTTGGCGGAAAGCGCACGGCGGGCTGCGGATCCGTGGCTGGCGCCGGCGGTGCTCACTGCGGCTGGCGCGAATACGCTGGTGAAATGCGGCATGGTCGCGGCCGGTGGCGCGCCGGCGGTGCGGCGGGCGATCGGATGGCTGGGGGTGGGGCTGCTGTCGCTGCTGGCCCTCGCGGCGCTGACGACTGCGCCGACGGGAGGCTGAGGCGGACCGCGATGTAACGGTGGGACGAGCGGCGGTGTGGGTCGTCACGGGTCGGAGGCAGGACGGTGTCGGGGTTCATCGGACAAGGGGTGCAAGTGGCGCCATGACACAGAGGAAACTGAAGGCATCGCTCGCGGCCGGGATGATGGCCGCGACGGTGGCGGCGGAAGCCATCGGTGTGGATGCGGGAGTTGGCGCGGCCCACCGAGAGGGAGCGATGCGGTATGAGATTGGCCGGCGGGTTTGGTTCGAGGGGGGCGGCGAGCTGTTGCCGTTTCCGATAAGCCGGCTCGAATTTCCGATTCGCGCGCTTGTGGCAGAGGGCTGGCTGCGCGTGCATGCGGGAGACCATTGGGAGGGGTGGGTGCGGGCCGGCCACACGCTCACAGACGACGCCGGGACGGTGAAGGACTCGGATTGGGAGTATCCTAGCGGGCAACAGATGCTCGCAGTCTATTCGGAGAGCGACGCGCGGTACGAGGGGTGGACGATCGAAGGTGGCGTGCGCTGGTGGCCGTTGCGCCGGGTTCGGCCGGGTGAGCAGGAGTGGGCGCTAGGGGTGGGGGCGGGCTGGGCCCGGCACTCGCATTCATGGGAGGCCCGAGACGGGGTGCAGGTGTACCCGGCGACGCCGGACGTGCCGCCCGACACCTGGTCGGGCGTCGCAATCGAATATGACGTGGAGGCCGACCTGCCGTACGCGGAGCTTGCGCTGAGGCTTCGTCAGCTGAAGGTGGGCCTGGAGATTCGGGGCTATGTTTCGCCGCTCGCCCGCCTACGGGATCGGGACGATCACGTATTGCGGGCAGTGGTCGCGGAGATGGATGCGGAGGGGATAGCGTTGGGCGCGGAGGCCTTGCTTCGCTATGAAGTTTCGAAGCGTTGGTATCTTACGGCCTCGCTGCGATGGTGGGCGTTGAGCGCGGATGGCTATTCGAAGAACCGAGTGTATGCGACTACGGAGGAAATGACGGCCGGCGAGCAATGGACGATCGAGGAGGAGCTGCGGGGCGAGGAGATGTCGCTTGGCTTCGGCGCCGGCTTTACGTGGTGAGCGGCGCGCCGCTCAGCGGGCGAGCCACGACGCGAGCGCCAACGAGACCGCATTGACCGCGGAGTGCATCGCGATCGGGACGGTGAGCGAACCCGTGTAGAGGTAAGCCAGACCGAAGGCAAGGCTCAACACGAAGAGTGGCGCGGCCGCGGCCAGGTTGCAGTGAATGGCCGCGAAGATCAGCGAGGTCGCGCCGAGCGCGGCGACCGGACCGAGCCGTCGGGCGAGCACGGGCAGGCCGATGCCGCGAAAAAGAATTTCCTCCGCCACTGGAGCAATGACGACCGCTAGAAACACCAGATAGGCCCGCAGAGTTCCGCTGCCGTCGTCGATTGTCGCCTCGAGCACCGGCTGCAGAGCAGGCTCCACACCGAGCCAGCGCATCACCGTTTTCGCACCCCAGGTGGTCGCCGAGACGATCGGCAGAGCGGCCAAATAGAGGACGCCTGCCAATAGCACATCGCGCGGCAGCGAACGCCGACACATTCCGAACGCGTCACTGGAGCGGACGCCCAACCGTCGCATGCGCGCCGCCGCAAACGCGAGGATCGGCCAGTGGAACGTGACGCTCTGCATCGACAGGTTCAGTGCGCGCCATTCCTCGGTTGTCCAGCGGTTGCTCCAACGGTGTTCGGCCCAGCAGGTCGCGATTCCGGCCAGCGAGGCGAGCGCCAGCACGATGGAGACCAGACGCAGCAGGTCGCAGTCGGTCCAGGGACGGGCCAGAAGCTCCTTCGCCCGGGGCCGGCGGACCGCGAGCGTCGCGACAACGAGAACGCTCGCCACGAGAGAGGCGACGAAAACCACGTGCAGCGCAAGCGCGCTGAGCGGCCGTTCCAGCAGCCGTCCAAGCGCCCCGATCTCTTCTGCTCCGTCTCGCAACGCGGCCGCGTGGGCGATCATGGGGGGGACTCGATGGTCTCGCGGATGGTGTAGATCGGGCGGTCCTGCGACTCGTGGTAGGTGCGGTTCAACACCTCCGCCAGCAGCCCGATGGCGATGAACTCGACGCCCGTCAGCACCAGTCCACCTGCGGTGAACAGCCAGAATGGCCGCTTGATCAGCTCCGCTCCGAACGTGGTGCCGAACAGACGGTAGGAGAGATGGGCCGCCACCATTCCCGCAAAGAGCAGCAGGCCGGGCACGCCCAGCAGCAGCGCGATCTTGCCGAACATCTGCATCGGCCGGTGGCTGTAGCGGAGTAGGTACTTCACCGTGATCAGGTCCAGCACGACGCGGAGCGTACGGGAAAGGCCGTACTTGGAGCGGCCAAAACGCCGCGGGTGATGACGGACCGGCACTTCGACCACCCGCGCGCCGACCCAGCTGACCAGCGCCGGAATGAAGCGATGCATTTCGCCGTAGAGCCGGACGCCGCGGAGCACCTCCGCGCGATAGGCCTTCAGCGTGCACCCGTAATCGTGCAGCGCGACGCCGGTGATGCGGCTGATCAGGCCATTCGCGATCATGGACGGTAGACGGCGCGTCCAGAAGGGGTCTTTGCGTTCTCGACGCCAGCCGCTGACCACGTCCACGTCGGGGGTCATCGCGGCCAGGAGAGTGGGAATGTCGGCCGGCTCGTTCTGGAGGTCGGCATCCAGCGTGACGATCACCGCGCCGCGGGCGGCATCGATGCCGGCGCTCATCGCGGCGGTCTGGCCGAAGTTGCGGCGCAGCCGAATGCCGCGAAGGTGGGGAAGCTCCGCGATCATGCGGCGAAGCACCTCCCAGGAGCCATCGGTGCTGCCGTCGTCGACGAGGATCACCTCGTAGGGGCGACCGTGTCGCTGCAGCACCTCATGCAGGGCGCGACAGAGCGGCTCCACACTTTCCCGTTCGTTGAACACCGGCACGACGATCGAGACATCGGGTGCCGGTGCAGGGGGTCCCGGCCAGTCCATGCCGACATCCTAGGGACCGGCCGAGCGGCCCACAAGTCCCGGCCCACGACGCTCGAGGCACCATGTGTGTTCGGTGGTACGGACTTGCGGGACGCGAAAAAGTGGGTAGCGTCACAGTCAGGAGGTGTCGCGATGAAACGGATCGTCGCCGCCGTGCTCGCGGTGATGGCGGCCGCTATGGCACGCGGGCAGAGGGCGGGTGAGGAAGCGCCGCCGTTTGAAGCGGAGTCGACGGGCGGGCCGGTGAAGCTCGAGCAGCTGCGGGGAAAGTGGGTGATTCTGATGTTTTACCCGAAGTCGTTCACGCCGGGCTGCACGAAGGAGATGTGTTCGGCGCGGGACGCGTATGCGAAGCTGGTGGCCAGAAACGCGGTCGTGTATGGCGTGAGCCTCGACGATCTTGAGACGCAGAAGAAATTCAAGGCCGCTCATCAACTTCCGTACGAACTGATCTCGGACTCGAAGAAAACGCTTGCCCAGTTGTATGGGGTGTTGGCGCCGATGGGGCTCTTTGCGATGCGGCGCACGTTCATCATTTCGCCGGAGGGCAAGATCGCCGAGGTGATCACGTCCGTCTCCGTCGCGACCCACGGGGACGATCTGGTCGCCGCGCTCGACCGGCTGGGGGCGAAACCATCTGCGCCCTGAGGGCGAAAAAGCGATGCGCGCGTATCCGGTGGTCACGTCGCGGCGGTCGGAATTGGTGCCGGTGACGGATTTGGTACAGGCGGCGGTGCGCGAGCTCGGCGTAAGGGACGGCGTGGTGACCGTCTTCGTGCCGCACACGACGGCGGGGATCACGATCAACGAGAACGCGGATCCGGACGTTGTGAGGGACCTGCTCACCGCGCTCGAGCGGCTGGTGCCGTGGCGCAGCGACTGGGCTCACGAGGAGGGCAACGCGGCCGCACACGTGAAGGCATCGCTGATGGGCTCGTCCGTCCGGGTCCTGGTCGAAGGCGGGCGTCTTCGGCTGGGCACATGGCAGGGAATCTTTTTGTGCGAGTTTGATGGTCCGCGCACCCGCCAGATCTGGGTATCCGCCGGTTAGGTGGCCAGTCGGCTCCAGCGCTGGCGCAAGCGTTCTTGGAGCCCGGGTACAAGGGGGAGGGGGGCGCATTCGGGCGGAGGTTCGCAGGCCGGGGGGTAGGGGGTTTCATCCATGGTGGCGCGAACCGCGGCGGTGAGAAAGCGTGACGGAGGTGCCGTCACGGTGCGCGCATCGCGGGAGGGGCTGCGAACGCGGAACTGGAGGGGCCAACTGATGTACAACACGTCCCGCGCGCGGGTGACGGCCACGTAAAAGAGCCGTCGTTCCTCTTCCAGTTCGCAGGCGGAGCCCGCAGCGAGGTCGGAAGGAAGGCAGCCATCCGCGGCGTGAATCAGAAAGACGACGTCCCACTCGCCCCCTTTCGCGGAGTGAATTGTCGAGAGGACGAGCCAGTCGTCGTTTTTGACCGGCGATCCGGCCTCATCGCCCGCAGCGGCGGGCGGGTCCAGCGCGAGATCGGCGAGGAAATCGGCCAGCCGGTGGTAACCGGCGGCGATGCGCTCGAGGTTTTCGAGATCGCGCATGCGGGCGTCCGCGCGGTCGTGAATCCGTTCACAGATGGGCCGGTAGAACTCGCGAGCGGCGGCGACTGCGGCCGCCGGCGTGGGAGGGCTGCGCCACAGTGCTTCGAGCAGATCGGCGAGCGCGTTGAGTTCGGCGCGGGACGCGGGAGGGACCTGTGCGGCGCGCAGGGCGTCCGGCAGGTGGCCGGCGGCTGCCCAGGAGGCCCAGATCGCTGCGGCGGTGGCCGGGCCGACACCCGCCAGCAGCTGGAAAGTCCGAAATGCCGCAATTTCCGCCCCGGGATTTTGAGCGATCCGCAGGATGGCCAGCACGTCTTTCACGTGCGCGATTTCAAGGAAGCGTAGCCCGCCGTACTTTCGAAATGGAATTTGGCGCCGTGCGAGCTCGATCTCGAGATCGGCGGAGTGGTCTGCCGCGCGCATCAACACCGCGATCCGATGAAGGGGGATGCCCTCTTCTGCGTGGCGCAGAACCGCTTCGGCGACGAACCGCGCCTCAAACCCCTCGCTTCGGCATGGCACCAGTCGCGGGCGGGTGCCGCCGCGGCGCACGGCGCGCAGTTCACGCGGGTAACCCGCTGCGGCGGGGCGTTCTCGGAGGAGGCGGTTGGCGGTGTCGAGAATCGGCTGGACGGAGCGGTAGTTGAGGTCCAGATGGAGAACCGCGGCGTCTGGAAACCGTTGCGGAAAACGGAGCATCTGGTCTGGGACAGCTCCGCGGAACCGATAAATGCTTTGCGCGTCGTCGCCGACGACGGTGAGATTGCGGTGGCGGCGTCGCATCGCCTCCAGCAAGGCAAACTGGATCGCGTTGGTGTCCTGGAACTCGTCGACGAGGATGTGCTCGAAACGCTCGTCGAGTCGGGGGCCGATCTCCTCGCTGCGAGCCAGCTCCAGCCAGTACAGGAGGAGGTCGTCGAAATCCAGTAGATGTCGACGCTGTTTTTCAGCCACATACGCGGCGAAGAGGCGTCGGAGGTCGTCGGCCCGGTCGGCGCACCAGGGATGGTCGGCGGCGAGCACGTCCGTAAGGGGGGAATCGGCGTTCACACATCGGGAGTAGATCGCCCAGCAAAGCGTTTTACGGGGAAATCGCCCGGCACCTCCGCCAAGACCGAGACGCTGCCGGAGCACGTCGAGCAGGTCAGCAGAATCGGAAGGGTCGAGCACCATGAAGTCGGGCGAGAGACCGGCGGCGGGCGCATAGATGCGCAGCAGCCGGTGTGCAATGGAGTGGAAAGTGCCGCCCCACACCGTTTCGGCGGGGTCGGCACCGCCGACGGCCGCGCTGGCGCGGGCGAGCATCTCGGCGGCGGCGCGGCGGGTGAAGGTGAGCAACAGGATACGTTCGGGGGGCACACCGCTGGCGATCAGATGGGCGACACGTGCGGCGAGCGTGCGGGTTTTTCCGGTTCCCGCACCGGCGACGATCAGCAGCGGCCCGCCGGGATGGGTGGCGGCAAGGCGTTGCGCGTCGTTCAGGCCTTCGAGCCAAGGGGCGCTCATCGCGGGAGCGGCAGCATCATTCCAGCTCCGGTGGGATGTCGAGCCGGCGCATGATCGCCCCCTTGTTCGGCATGCGGTCGAGCGCCGCCTCGAAGACGGCGTCGGACTCGAGCCAGCGGCGGAAGTCGGCCGGGCGACGGGAGACCAGCTGTACGTAAACCGGATGCGCCTCGGCCGTGCGACCGGAGAGCGCGAGCGCGCTGGCGAGGAGAAAGTCGACGACCGGTTCGCGGGGCAGAAGCTCCTTCGCACGACGGATTGCGTCCAGTGACTCCTCAAAGCGGCCGTTGCGCAGAAAGACGTGCGCGGCGCTCACCCACGCCTGAGAGGTGTCGGGTTGTTCTGCGAGAATCTGGCGCCACGCAGCGAGCGCACCGGCGCGGTCGCCCGTTTGCTCGAGCAGCTCGGCCAGCAGGGCGGCGACGCCGTAGGCGCGCACTCCCATGGCGTCCACCTCGCGCGCGGCTTGCAAGGCGGCCGTGAGCTTGCCCTGTTCGCGGGCGCGGAGCAGACGGGCGAGCGTTGCGTGCAGGCGGGGCAGCTCGGCGGCGGCGCGCGGTCCGAGAATTAGCTCGCAGAGCCGGACATATCCCGTAGCGCCGAGCACGCGAGAAAGGGCGTCCCGGTCGTCGTGCAGCCACTGCACCAGCTGCACGATGTCTTCGATGGGCCGCTGTTGCCAGAAAGGATCCGCGGCGATGGTGCGATCGGCGATCAGATCTAGGCACAGCCGGTGGAACCGGAACGGCATCAGATGGCCGACCACCGGCGTATAGCGCTGCATCACGGCCTCCGCTTCGGCGATGCGGGACAGCCGGACCAACAGGCCGACGTAGGTCGCGGCGGCACGCACATTGTCGGGTTCAACGTCAAGCCAGCGTCGGTAAAAGCCGGCCGCATCCTCCAGTTTACCCATTTGGATGGACACCGACCCGGCCAGCTCGAGGAGACGGGGGTTGTCGGGGGTGTAAGTTAGGCCGTCGCGCAGTTCGAGCATCGCTTTCCCCACTTCCCCCTGTCGAAGGTACTCCGAGGCGCGCTGGTAGTGTTGGCGCGCCTGCTCGATTTCGGGCGGGGTCGGCGGGGGCGATTGGAGCAACCGGTAGACATATCGGGAAAGGTCTTCGCCGACATTGATTTTCAATGGTGGAGGCACAAAGTTCGTCGCCGCCGCCGGTTGGAGCGGATCGGCATGCCAAACGTCCACCTGAATCGGTTCAACCTTCGCCGACAGCGCGGCGACGATCGTGGCCGCCAACTGAGGAGTCCACAGACTCATGGGAGCTGAGCCAAGGAAGCAAGATATTCGCAATCGATCTCTTCCAGCGAACGCACGACGCAGACCGCCCCGCTCAAGGCGGACGGCGGATGGGTGGTGGCGACCGCCACGACGGGGAGGTCCGCATCACAGGCAGCACGGATCCCCGCCGGTGTGTCTTCGATCGCGACGCCGGGCAGGGCGGACACGCCAGCCAGCTCCGCCGCCCGGCGCTGCGCGAGGCGATATCCTTCGGGGTCGGGCTTGCCGGCGCGCACATCGGCGGCGGTGACGACCACGTCGAAACTATTCAGCAGTCCGGTGCCATCGAGAATCGCATGGAGGTCCGAGGGCATCGCGCCAGTGCAGAGCCCGACGATCGCGCTCGGCCGAAGGCTGTCCAGCAGAGGCCGCACCCCGGGGTAGAGGGGCGGCGGCGCCTCGCGAACGAGACGCTCAAACACGGTGGCTTTTTCTGCAACCCACCGGCGCACTTCGGACTCTTGCACTGGGCGGCCCGCCCGTGCGAAGGCGTGACGGAACACATCCCGGTCGTCGCACCCGATGTAGTCGGTCTGATACTGCGCCCAGCTGAAACCCGCGCCGACGGGTTCCAGAACGCGTTGAAACGCGCGGTAGTGGACGGGTTCGCTGTCGGCGATCACGCCGTCAAAGTCGAAGAAGACCGCGAACTCCGCCATAGCCTCAAACTATCACTGCCGGCGCAGAGCCACAAGGGACCTTTGCAAAAGCAACCCGTTGCTGCGGGCTTCAGGAAGATGGCGTAGTGGTAGCTGACGGCGGCGAGGGGGGGGGCGACAGGAGGCGGGCGAGGTTCGCGTCCATGCCGGTGAAACCGAGAAACGCGAGCGCGAGGATGCCTGCGATCGCCAGCGTTATGCCCGGGCCGCGGAGCGGTGCGGGTACGTCGCAGTGTTCGAGCTCTTCGCGTAGGCCCGCCATGATCACGATGGCGATCATGAAGCCGAGGCCCGCGAAGAATGCATAGATCAGGGCCCTGTCCAGCCCCCAGGGCTCCGGCACCGAACCCGGCAGCGGGCCGACGTGTTTCATGATTTCGAGGCAGGTAAACAGAATCACGCAGTTGGTCGTGATCAGGGGCAAGAAGACGCCGAATGCCTGATACAGCCCGGGGAAAAACTTGCGGACGTACATCTCGACGAGTTGGACCGCCCACGCGATGACGAAGATGTAGACGAGATAGTTGAGGATGCTGAGGTCCACCATCGCGGTGGACCCCGGCCGGGCGAGCCGCCAGATCCAAGTGGTGAGCGGCGCGCCGGGCGCGAGGACGAAGTAAGTGATGGTCCAGCTCAGCATCGCGGCGATGCTGACCACAAAGGTGACGGCGGCGCCCATGCCGAAGGCCATGTCCACCTTGCGGGACACGCCGATGAACGGGCAGCATCCGACGAAGAAATGGAACACCATGTTGTTGATCAGCGCGGTCGCGATCGCGAGCATCAACACGGACGAGAGATAACTCATCGGGGAACCTCCGGCCGCTTCGTGCGTGACGCGGCCCAGTTCACCGCGCCGAGCAGCAGAGCGAGCGTGAGAAACGCGCCGGGCGGGAGGATCATCACCGTCCACGGCGCCCAGATGCGGTCCGACAGACCCGGCGGGATCACTCGAAGGCCGAACCAGGTGCCGAAGCCGAGCGTTTCGCGGACTGTGGCGATTGCGCCCAGCGCCAGCGCGAAGCCAAGGGACTGGCCCACCGCATCGAGAAATGCGGCCGCCACCGACTGTTTGGATCCGCAGACTTCGCATCGGGCGATGATGATGCAGTTCACGATGATGAGGGGGACGTAAGGGCCGAGCTGTTTGCTCATGTCGTACATGAAGGCGGCAAGGAACCGATCCGCGATTGTGACGAACGTCGCAATGGTGAGGGTGAAGACGAGGATGCGCAGGTGGGGTTTCAGCAGTGGCCTCAGGAGGCTTACCAGTACGTTCGCGCAGGTGAGCACGAACAGCACCGCGCCGGCCATCGTCATCGCGCCCTTCATCGTGTTGGTCACCGCGAGCGTCGGGCAGATGCCGAGCACCTGACGAAGCACGGGGTTTTCGGGGAGGATGCCCCGGAGGAAGCGTTCGGCGGGGGTGGGAAGTTCGGCGCTCATCGGACGATCCTAACGAAGGGCACCCGATGCCAGGTGCTCGCGAAGACGACGCACGGCGGCGTTGACGATGGCGGTGACGCTTTCGGAGGAAATTGTCGCGCCCGTGATGGCCTCAATTTCATGTGGAGCGGCCGCTTTGCCTTTGCGGACCTGCAGCGGCAGGTCGGTGGGCTTGCCCACGAACTGCCGGCGCCACGGCTCCGAGGTGACATTGTCACCGAGGCCGGGGGTTTCTTTTTGCTCCAGCACATAGAGCCCGGTGATGCGCGAGGCGGTCGCATCCAGACCGACGAGCAGCTCGATCCGGTCCGCGAAGCCCTGGCCGCTGGCTGGCAGCACCCACCCCACCGGCATGCCGGCGGCGTCCACCGCCCGGTAAAGGGGAGTGTCGCCGAGGAGCTGTCGCTCGCCGCGCGTGGCGCCGGGCACCAGCAGGGGGACCTGGCTCATTGTGTCGCCGAGTTTGTTTGCGTCGATGCGGGGCTTCAGCGCGGCCTGCACCGCGGCGAGCGATGCGCCGAAGACCATTGCCAGCACCAGCACCAGCCAGGCATCTGCGAGCGGATGCGTTTTCATGGTGGTTTCAAGTTCGCGTACCAGGGGTTGGCCCCCCGACGGGCACCGGAATCGTTGCACGGTTGATGAGCGGCACCAGCGCGTTCATGATCAGAATCGCGAACATCACGCCCTCGGGGTAGCCGCTCAGACGGCGGATCAGCACCACCAGCAGGCCGAACCCGATACCGAAGATCCATTTGCCGCGGGGCGTGAGGGGGGTCGTCACCGGGTCCGTCGCGATGAAAAATGCGCCATACAGAAAAGCGCCCGCACACAGTTCGTGTAGCGGTGTCCACGCGGCCAGGCCGCGCCACAGCACCGGCAGACCGGTCGCGGCCAGCAGCGCGATGATCGCGCCCGCCGGGATCTCCCACGAGGCGGTGCGGCGGGCACAGAGGTACGCGCCGCCGAGCAGGGCCGCCAGCGCGCTAGTCTCGCCGATGGAGCCGTTCGTGAGGCCGAGGAAGAGGGGCAGAACCGGGGTCACAGTGCCGCTCATTTTTAGCGCGGTTAGCGGCGTCGCGCCGGAGACCGCATCCAGTTGCACCGCGGGACTCACATAGGCGGAGGCGCCCAGCGCGGCGGGAAACGCGATCATTGCGAAGGCGCGACCGACCATCGCAGGGTTGAACAGATTTTGTCCGAGGCCCCCGAAAATTGCCTTGCCGATGCCGATCGCGACGACGGCGCCCACTGCGCCCGCGTACCACGGCGCGGTCGCCGGCAGCGAAAGCGCGAGGATCAGGCCGGTGACCACTGCTGAAGCGTCCCACAAGGTGGCGGGGCGGCTGCGCATCCGTGCGAACAGCCATTCCGCGATCACCGAGGCGCTGACCGTCACCGCGATCTGAAAGAGGGCGTGGTGCCGGAACTGGGCGAGCGCGACCGCGACCAGCGGCAACAGGCCGAGCAGCACATCCACCATCATGCGTTGGGTGGTCAGGGAGCGGTCGGCGAGGTGAGGACCAGGTGCGACGGTCAGCCCAGCCGTGGGGGCCGGCGAGACGCTGCCAGTGGTGTTCATCGGGACCAGTTCCGCGCCGAAGCTTGGGCGGCGACACCGGGTCGGGCAATGGCGCCCGGGCGGGCCGACTTCACGGCGCGGTCTCCTTCTGCATCTGCACCTTGCCGGTGCGGATCAGTTGCACCAGCGGGATGGCCGCCGGACAGACGTACGCGCAGCAACCGCACTCCATGCAGGCTGTGATATGGAACCGGCGCGCCATCGGCCAGTCCTTGTGGCGCGCCGCCAGTGCGAGGCGAGTCGGGACGAGATTGAGCGGGCACACGTCCACGCAGCGTCCGCAGCGCAGGCACGGCGTTTCCGGAGCCCGCCGGGTCTCGGCGGTCAGGACCACGATGCCGCTGGTGCCCTTCGTGATTGGCGTTTGGAAACTGCCGAGCGAAAATCCCATCATCGGACCACCCGCGATCACTCGCGCGGCCGCCGGCTTCAATCCGCCGCAGGCCGCGATCAGGTCCGCATACAGTGCGCCAATGGGCACGAGAAGGTTTTTGGGCTCCACGATGCCCGGCCCCGTGACCGTGACGACGCGGTGGGTCAGGGGTTTGCCCCTCAACACCGCGCGCGCGATCGCCGCGGCGGTGGAGACGTTGATGACGACCACTCCTACGTCGAGCGGCAGCCCGCCGGTGGGGATCGTTCGGCCCAATGCGGCGCGGACGGTCTGTTTCTCGCCGCCCATCGGGTATTTCGTCTCGAGGGTGAGGATTTCGATGTTGAGCCCGGAGGCTGCGGTAGACAGTGCCCGCGCCGCTTCCGGCTTGTTGTCCTCCAATGCAACGACGATCCGGCTGGCACCGGCCGCCCGGGCGGCCAGTTGGGCACCGAGGAGAATTGGGCGCGGGGCTTCGATCATCAGACGCTCGTCCGCGGTGAGGTACGGCTCGCATTCGCAGCCGTTGACGAGGACCGTGTCGACCGGCTTTTTGGGGTTGCGGGCCAGCTTCACGTGGGTGGGGAAGGCGGCGCCACCCTGGCCGACGATGCCGGCGGCGCGAACGGCGCGGACGATGTCTTCGGGCGTATGGCGATCCAGCGCGTCGGCAGGCCAGTCGCCGCCGAACATATCGTTCCAGATGTCGGCGGCAGCGGGCGGGTTTGGTGCCGTCTGCACGGGGACGACGCGCACGTGGCGGCCGTTCGGCAGCGTCGCGACCGTTTCCCGCTGTACGGTGCCGGCAACGGGCGTGTGCACGGGGGCGGAGACGGGGGCGTCGGAATCGCCGATCCGATCGCCGGCGGCAACCTGTTGGCGGGGCTGAACGACCGCGGTGCAGGGCGTACCGGTGTGCTGGTGCAGCGCGATCTGGACGATCGCGGGGGGCGCCATCACCTCGATGGGCCGCTGGCGGCTCCAATGTTTTTCCTCGGGCGGGTGAACACCGCGCGGGAATCGGCGGGGAGCGTTATGGGCAAGGAGCGGGCTCATCGCTCTGCAAGCCCCGCGCGGATGTGCCGGCCGAGCCGGCGGATCAGCGGGCGCACGGCGGTTGCACCTAGGAGGAGTCCGAGCACCGCGGCGACGAGCTGGCGGCCCGGTTGCGGCCCGGCGCTGCGCGCCGCGACGGCCGCCGCAACCATCGGGAGCAGAAACGCCAGCGCGCTCATGCCGACAAAGGCCCATCCGCCACCCGTCGTTGCGGAGGTGGCGGGAGAACTCTCAGTGCAGCAGGAGCAGCCGGCGCCACACCCGGATACGGCCCTGCCAGCATCCGTTGGGGAAACACGCATGGCGTTCGATAGTGCCAGAATTTCGGTGGCGCTTCAATCCGGAACCTGTCCCCCATGACCGTGTCAGGAGGCGAGGGGTGGAGTCGGCGGGAAGCCGCTCGGGCCGCAGAGAGGGATGGGACTGCTCACCGCGATGCTCGCGAATGTAATCGAGACCGACCGATGGCCCGGTCAGGGCCAGCGCGCCGAGGCCGCCCTCACTGAGAGGGGCCGGCGACCAGATCGAAACGGTCGAGCCAGACCGCGCGGACGGCGTTGGTGTCGCCGGAGGGGGCAAGCCACAAATAGGCGCCGCCTGACCAGCTCACGGGCGCCAGCTCGATCTCGCCGTACGTCTCGGTGCCGAGCTCGTTGGCGCGCCAGACGCGATTGGCGAGCACGCGGCGGGCGGAGGGGTCGTACACACCAAACGACAATGCGGCATTGGTGGGAGTACCGCCGCCTTCGATGCGGACGCGGGCGCGGGCGCGATACGTTTGGCCGGTGACTGCGGCGCGCGGCCTCCACTGGAACAACCATTCTCGGGTTTCGCCCACCGCGCGCACGGCGATGTGGTCATCGGCCGCGGGATCGTGCAGCCGCTGTGCGTACCGATCGAGGAACGCAACTTGAATGAGGTGGTCCTCCCCGCGGAGCACGCCGGGGGGCGGCGCGACGACACGACGAGAGGCTTCGAACTCGATGCGCTCGAGCTCGGACCGAATGTCGCGGGTTTGCTCATGCAGGTGAGTGACACGCTGTCGGCGCGCGGCCTGAGCGAGCCGGCGCGCCGCTTCGGCGCGCCGGTCGGCGCTGGCCATCGAAAGGACCAGCGCATACCAGACCGGCATGCGGAGTCGTTCGATACGCAGCGTCAGTGCCGGGTCGTTCGTGGCGGCACGTTCGGCGCGTTCGAGGGTGGTGTCCCACTCGAGCAGTGCGTCGGGATGCAGATCGGCCCGGTCCGGGCCGTCGAAGATGCGGACATGTTCGCCCGAATCCCGCGCGATGCGGCGTCTGGATTCGAGATAGGCGGCTACTTCGGTCGCGGCGGCGCCGTAGACGCCGTTCACAAACTCGCGCAGCAACGACTCCATGTCCTGGTTCGGGTCCCACAGCAGCTGTGCGAGCAGCCACGAACGGAGTTCAGCGAGCTCTCCCCCGCCGCCGGGGGAATAGTTGCCCTGCTCGAACACGCCTCGCACGCCGTGCGTCGCAAACGTACGGACGTTCGGCGCGAGCACGTCGAGGTTTGGAAACGGCAGCAGGTAATGCGCGAAGTCGGTGGTGTAGTCCCAGATGTACAACCGGGGCGCGACGCGCTGCCATCCGCGGAGGTCTTCCATGAACGAGACGTTGGACGGTTCGCTGCAGCCGTCGAGCGGATGCGAGAAGCAGCACTCGATGCTGCAGAGCCGCACGATCACGTTTGGGCGAGGTCGAATCGTGCGGGGTGGCCGGCGCGAGTACTGATAGGCGAGTGTCTCGAGCCACACCGTGGGATGGTCCTGCGCGATTGCGTCGGCGATGTGGTTGACGAACTGGAGCAACGAGGCGGCGGGGCTGCCCTCGGCGGTGTCCAACGCGGCGCACTCGGGGCACTGGCAGGGGTTGAGCCAGTCATTTTGCGAGACCGAGAAGATCGTCGCGTCCGGTCGCTCGCGGATCCAGCGGCGGACGGTTTCGACCGCGATGCGGCGGACGTCGGGATTGGCGAGACACAGTTGGGTGTGATCGCGAAGGCGCCGTCCATTCACCATCGAGAACCATTCGGGGTGCGCGTCGAAATGTTCAGCGGGGTTCAGGATCTGCGCAAAGGTATGGACAAACCGGCCCCACACGACGCGGCCACCGTGCTCATCACGAAGCGGCGCGCCAGAGGAATTGAGGCGATTGCGCATCGCCCAGTCGGGATCGAGCGCCTCGGTCCAATAGACTTCGCGGTACTCAAAGGCCGGCCGCCCGTGGCGGTTGAGACCGGAGGGCAGCATGGGAGCGGGGTTGGGGGGGATCCGGGCGACCTCGCGGGTATACCATCGGCAACCGAGCTCATGGAGGAGGCCGATCGCGCCGTAGAGGATCCCGCGGGGGCGGCCGCCATCAATCCTCAGCGCATTGCCGGCAGGTGCCCAGCTGAGGCGGTACTCCTCCGGTCCCAGTGCCGGGTCGTGCCGCAACTCGACTGTGCCCAAGCTGTCGTCGTCATGTTCGAGAATTCGAGCTGCTCGACCGGTGAGACTGGACAGTGCGGCGACGAGTTCCGCGGCGGCGCGGCGTTCCGCGGGGATGGGAGCCGAGGGCAGTCGAATGGCGACCGGCAGATCCCCGGGCGGAAGGAGTGGGCGGAGCTCTTCCGCGCCGGCGTGCAACATCAACACCCCGGCGCAGGTGCTCAACATTACTGCAGCGGACCGCTGGTGTGCGCGCGCGGGGCTCATCGCACGAGCGGCGCGAGCGTGCCGGGCAGCACAACCGGCGGCCCGGCCGCAGGGGGAGCGAGCAGCTGTTCGACATCGGATCGCAGCCGGAGCTGCTCGAACCGGGGGTCCTGTCGCACCTGCGCGCGGACCGCCTCCCCGCCGATCTGCACCGCGTTGCGCAGCGCGATGACGGCGTTGTCCGAACGGCCCAGCAGCAGCTGCACCGCGGCCAGTTCGATCCATCCGTTCGGATCGGACGGCTGGGCGGCGACGTAGCGTTGCAGCGCCAGATCCAGCAATATCGGACGCTGTGCCTCGTAGGCCATGCGGCCGAGTTCGAGGTAGACCTGGAACGGCAGACCGGTCTGCGACAGCAGGTTTGCGCAAAGCTGCTCGAACTGCTGCATCCGCCCGTGGCGGCGGTACAGGCCGACGAGCTCCACCGCCTCGCGGATCTCCAGTTTCCCGCTCTGCGCGCGCTGTTCGATTTCGGCGATCCGCTTTACGCCGCTCTCGACCTGGTCAATGAAGCCGAGAAACTCGCGGATCTTGTCATTCTGCGGGTCTCCTTTCAGGAACTCTTGGATAATCGTGCGAGCTTCGGCGAACCGTCCTCGGGCGAGATAGACGTCGGCCATGCGGAAGTTCGCTTCCGGGCTGAGGGGGTAGAGCGCGATGGCCTGGCGGAAGGCGTATTCGGCCTCATCGTAGAGGCCGCGCGCCGCATACAGACCGGCGATTGCGCCACGGAGCTTGGAGAACGTTTTGCGGGCGACCGCGTCGCGGAGGAATCGACGATCACTCAGCAGGCGTTTGCAGTACCAGTCCCAGAACGCACGGTCTTTTGCGACGAGCGAGGGCTCCAGGCGGGACGGCTGCCGGCAGATCTTCATGATCAGACCGTGGGGTTCGAGAAACTCGTACATCCACGGGATCACGTAGCTTTCCTCAACATAAAACTCGTGATGGGGATTGTTGTCGTAAATCTGGCGGGCGAGGATGCCATTGATCTGCATCACGCCCTGAACGCCCTGCACGCTGATGCGGCCGTCTTTCACCGCGATGTCGGCGCCGGCGGGGACCTGGCCGGAGCGCACTTGGTCGAAGTACTGCTGGAAGGCCATGTTGCTGTCGAGGATGGAGGGAATCCAGATGGTATCGCCGTACAGGTCGCGCATCACGTTCAGGTAGGTATTGTCCGCGAGCGCGTTTTGCGTGATCAGGTATACGTCCGGCCGGACCTTCGCGGAGTAGATCATGTAGGTGGGCACAAAGCGGCCCGGATCTGTGCCCCCGAAGAAGATCGCGTTGGTCGCCATGGGCGGGGGCCAGTTGGGGTCAGGGTACTCGGCCCAGACGCGCTGAAACTCTTCCGGCGGCAGTGTCTTCTGCAAGTATTCGCGGATGGCGTCTGCGCCGCGGAGCTGCCAGTCGCCGAACTGCCAGCCGTAATCGTGCCCGTTCTGCTCCGCGCCGCCGACAATGCGGACGAGCTCTTCGTCGAAGTAGTTCTGCCAGAGCATCAGACCCGGCGGTGCGACCAGCGCGGCGGCAATCGCGGCCCAGCGCAGAAGCGGGATCGCACCAACGAACAGCTCGATCATCGCCAGTGCGAGCACCAGCCCGTAGCCGAGCCAAAGCGCGTACAGCGTGTGCGACTGGATGAACTGCACGCGGCCGATAAAGAGGGTCTGGATGTCGAGCGACGGGTTCCAGAGCATGATGAACACGACGCTGACCATCACGAAACCGACCGCGGTGGTCAGCAGCCAGCCGCGAGCCTCCGGCGGCCACTCGTGTCCGAACCGGACGTTCGGCACCCAACCCTGCTGCGCGGCGAGCAGGACGGCCCCGAGGACCGGGATCAGCATCAGGGCGAGGATGATCAGCCGGGCGAGCGCGCCCATCCGCTCCGGGGAAAACAGCATTCGTGCCAGTTGGAGTTCCGCGAACAGCAGCGCGACGGTGATCAGGCCCAGCAGGACCGCGTAGACGCTCGCCGTGTAGGCGCTGCGAGCGCGACATTGCGCGGCGACGTGTACGACCAGTTCCGCCGCCTTGGCGAGCGCGCCGACGCCGCCGATCGCCAGCGCGGCGAGCGTGACCGCCCGGTAGATGGCGACCACCGCCGTCGGGACGGGCTGCCCGAGCAACGTCAGGACGAGTTCCAGCGTCACCAGCACGCCGGTGACGGCCGCCAGCAGGAACGCGACGCTGAACATTCGCACCCGCCGGCCGGCGACCGTGACTTCCCACAGCGTGAACGGGAGCACGCCACCAACCACCAGCGGCAGCGAGAACTGCCGGCGCAGGTCCGACAGGAACGCGGCAACCTGGTGGAAGAACTTGATGGAGAACACGTCGGTCGGGGTGATCCGTTCGTATTGGCCGCGGCTGATCGCGTGCAGAAAGCCTTCCCACGTGCGCGGGTAGCCCCAGTTCATCGGCGGATTCTGGTCGGACGCGATCGGAAGATAGAGGTAGAACGAGAGCCCCAGCTCCATCAGCAGGATCGTGATCGCCACCTCGCGTCCGTGCGGCAGCAGTAGCCAGCCGGCGACGGGAATGGCGACCGCGAGCAGCAGGTGCACCCAGAAGGCGAAGCCGGCGGGCCCCGACGGCGCAGTCCAGGCCAGCTCGGGGTGACCAAATTTGACCGCTGCGACGTTGAACGCGAGCAACGCGACCAGCGCGGCGCCGACGACCGCAAAATCGCGGAAGAGCTCGGGGTCGCGAATCAGGATGGCGATCGCAAACGCGAATACGAAGAACAGCAGCGTCTGGTGATTGGTGAGGCCCAGCCCGAACAGAAAACCGATGGCGTAGAGAATGTGGCGGTCGGCGGGGCGGGCGACCCAGCGGTACAGCAGCAGCGCGATAAACAGTTGGAAAAAGGCGTTGAGCGCGTAGACCTCGGCGATGACCGATTGGGACCACATCACGGGACTGAACGCGAGTACGAGGCCGGCGGACACTCCGCACGCGGCGCAGAACAGCCGTTCGATTGCCGGATCGAGTACGTCGCTGAACCGCAACACACCGCGCAACAGGTCCGAACTGGACCGGCTGACGAGCATCGCGAGCAGGCCGCAGGCGAACGCACCGAAGAACGCGGAGGCGAAGTTGACT
This sequence comes from Kiritimatiellia bacterium, assembly GCA_026417735.1. NCBI lineage: Bacteria > Pseudomonadati > Kiritimatiellota > Kiritimatiellia > Kiritimatiellia bacterium. The sequence goes on along the minus strand of JAOACR010000003.1, from coordinate 202,150 downwards.
CCCCACGCGGGGTTGGGGTGACCCAAAAACGTCTTGAAGTGAAACACCCACTGGAAGAACCAGGTGACCAGCGTCCAGATCGGGTAGCCAGGCGGATGCGGCACCCCAAGGTAATCGGAGGCGACGACGAGTTCACCGGAGTCCTCGAGGGTGACTGTCGGCGCGAGCGTCGCGGTGTAGCCGATGAGGGAGAGGACGAAGGCGGCCGCGAACGCGATCCAGTCCGCGCGGCGGAAAAAGGGGGCCGGGGATGCGGTGTCGGCCGGGGGGGAGGGCGAGCGAGGGGAGCCGTCGTCGGCATCCGGTAGAAGGACGGGATTCGAGGGGATGTTGTTGCTCATTTGTTCGGATTGACTAGGCTAGGTACGCAGTGACGAGGAATCAAGCCGGGCGGGTGCGAGGCCTTCATTTGCGGGATGGGTTGGGGGCCGCTCGGCGCGCAAGCGGTGAAACGGCAGCATCGGAAAGGGCGTGGGATGACGACGCGACCGGGTGGTTTGGGGCGCGGTCTGGGTGCGCTGATTCCGCGGGCGGAGAGGGAACCAGCGGCGGCGGAGAGCGGCGGTCACACGAAAATGGTGCCGTTGGGGGCGATTCGGAGCGGCCGGTGGCAGCCCCGGCGTGAGTTTTCGCCGGCGCAGATGGACGAGCTGGCGGCTTCCATCCGGGCGCACGGCGTGCTGCAGCCGCTGCTGGTGCGCCCGGCGGGGGAGGGATACGAGTTGATTGCGGGCGAGCGCCGGTATCGTGCAGCGGTCGCGGCGGGGTTGTCGGAGGTGCCCGTACGGGTGATGGAGGTTTCGGATGTCGAGGCGTTAGAGCTGGCGCTGATCGAGAACCTACAGCGAGAGGATTTGGATCCGATCGAGGAGGCGGAGGGCTACCGGGCGCTGGGAGAAAGGTTTCAACTCACTCAGGAGCAAATCGCGGTGCGCGTGGGCCGCTCGCGCGCAGCGGTGGCCAATGCGCTGCGACTGTTGACGCTGCCGGAGGGGGTGCGGGAAATGCTGCGCTCTGGGGCGTTGAGTGTGGGACACGCGAAGGTGCTGCTCGGGTTGCCGATCGCCGCCGAGCAGGAACAGCTTGCAGGCGAGTGTGTCCGGCGGGGCTGGTCGGTGCGGGAACTTGAGCGAGAGGTGGCGCGCCGGCAACGGGGACCACGGAGGCGGCGCGCGGCGTCGCCGGACGTGCCGGAGGTGCATTTGCGGGATGTGGAGGAGCGGCTGAAACAGAAGCTGGGCAGTCCGGTGAGGATTACGCCCTCGCGGACGCTGGCGGGGGGCCGAAAAGCGCCCGGCCGGATCGAGGGGGAGTTTTACTCGGCGGACGATCTCGACCGCCTGATGTTGATTCTGGGATTGTCGGAGGATTTTTGAGGGGGCCATGCGTTGGCGCGTGACAGCGGGAAGTGCGCGAGCGGCGGAGCAGCTGGCCGCTTGGATCGCTCGACGAGGTGTGACGGCGGTGCGATGCAGCGGGTACTGGCCGTCTCCGGAAGAGGTGGTGGCCGATGCCGATGCGCTGCTGCTGGGGGGAGGTGGTGACCTCGCCGAGGTGGAGGGGCGGTATCTGTCGGGGACGGGGGAGGTGCGAGGTTGTCGGCCCGCGCGGGATGCGGCGGAGTTCGCGTGGCTTCGGGCCTTTGCGGCGGCTGGCCGTCCGGTGTTCGGCGTGTGCCGGGGGCTGCAACTGATCGCGGTGGCGTTGGGCGGCCGCCTGATTCGCGATCTGCCGAGCGCGATGCCGCAGCTGCGTGAGCGGCACGAGCTGGTGCGCGGGGATGCCCGGCACGGGCTGCGGGTGACGGGAGATGGTGCATTTGCAGCGGCGTTGCGAGAGGTCACGGAAGTCAACAGTTCGCATCACCAGGCGGTGGGGGCGCTGGGGTCGTTTCGGGTTCTGGCGTTGAGCCCCGGGGGGGTGGTGGAGGCGATTGAGGCGTTGCCGGCGGCGGGGGTGAGGGCATGGGCGGTTCAGTGGCATCCGGAACGTCTGGTTGCGGGGCATCCGGCCGCCGAGCGCGTATTGGACCTGTGGGTGGCGGAGGCCGATCGGTGAACGATTGGGGCGGCCAGGGGCTGGGCGCGGCTGATCCAACAGGGCGGAGGAGGGGGGTGGCATGAAGGGCATAGTGCTGGCCGGCGGCGCCGGGACTCGGCTTCACCCGATCACGCGAGCGGTGAGCAAGCAGTTGTTGCCGGTCTACGATAAGCCGATGATCTACTATCCGTTATCGGTGCTGATGCTGGCGGGTCTTCGGGAGATTTTGGTGATCAGCACACCGGAGGATCTGCCCCGCTTTCGTCAATTGCTGGGCGATGGCGCTGCGTGGGGGATTCGGCTGAGCTACGCGGAACAGCCGCGGCCGGAAGGGCTGGCGCAAGCGCTCACGATCGGGCGGGACTTCCTCGAGGGCGAACCCGCCGCGCTCATCCTTGGCGACAACATTTTTTTTGGCCAGGGCCTTCGTGAAGAGCTTGAGTGGGCGGCGACGCTGCGCGAGGGCGCGTGTATCTTCGGGTACGCGGTGCGCGATCCCGAGCGATATGGGGTGCTGGTGTTCAACGAGCGAGGCGAGGTGGTGGAGATCGAGGAGAAGCCGGCCCGGCCGAGGTCCCGATTTGCGGTGCCCGGCCTCTACTTTTACGGGCCGGACGCACCTGCGCGGGCCGCCGCGCTGAAGCCCTCCGCGCGGGGCGAGCTGGAGATCACCGATTTGAACCGCAGCTATCTGCAGGAGGGGCGGCTGCAGGTGCGTCTGCTGGGGCGGGGTATCGCGTGGCTCGACACCGGCACGCCGACGTCGCTGCTGCAGGCCGCCAATTTCGTCCAAACGATTGAGGACCGGCAGGGACTCAAGATCGCGTGTCTCGAAGAGATTGCATGGCGGCAGGGTTGGATCGGCGACGACGATCTGCGCCGCCTCGCAGACGCGCTGGGCCGCAGTGAATACGCGATGTACCTGCGACGGCTGCTCGAGGTGGGGCCATGAGCTGCATGCCGCGCGTGGAGCCGGGTGGATTGCCCGGCATGTGGCTGATCACGCCCCCGCGACACGACGATGCGCGCGGCTATTTTGCGGAATTGTATCGGGCCGACCTGTACCGGCGGGCCGGCGTCCCCGTCGAGTTTGTACAGGCGAATCAGTCGTCGTCGCGACCCGGTGTGCTGCGCGGCTTGCACTACCAGCTTCGACATCCGCAAGACAAATTGATCGCGGTCTCACGCGGGTGCATCTGGGACGTCGCGGTGGATCTGCGCTGGGGCTCGCCGACGTTCGGCCAGTGGGCCGCACACGAGCTCAGCGCGGAAAACCGCCGGCAGGTGTTCGTACCGGCGGGGTTCGCGCATGGCTTTTGTGTACTCGGGGAGGAGCCGGCCGACGTGATCTACTTTTGTAGCCGGTTTTACGATCCCACCGATGAATACGGTGTGCGGTGGGACGATCCCCGGCTACGGATTCCATGGCCGGTTGCGCGGCCGCTGGTTTCTCCGAAGGACGCTCATTTGCCCAGTCTGGCGGATCTGCCGGCCGATGATTTGCCGGCGTTGTGACCGCGCCTTTGTCGCCGCAGCCGGGGCGGGCGGGAAACGCGCCACCGGAAGAGGGCATGGTGCAGCTCCACATCCGACGATTGGAGAAGGAGGTTGCGAGAGTATCCAAGGGATGCAGCACGATCGCGGCGGGGACGCACGCGCGAGGGCAGGGTTTTCAGACGGCGGAAAACTGCCTAGAATGAGGTCTGTGTGAAGGTCGGACACCGCGGGGCCGGCGTGGTCGGGAGGCGGGCGCCGGCCGTCGCTGTACAGGAGACAACGCGTGAGCATCATGGGGATTGAACAGATACAGGCGCTGCTGCCGCATCGGTATCCGTTCCTGATGGTGGATCGAATTCTCGAGTGCGACGACCGTGAACGGATTGTCGGAATCAAAAATCTCACCATCAACGAGCCGTTTTTTCAGGGCCACTTCCCCGGCCAGCCCGTGATGCCTGGGGTGCTGCAGCTGGAGGCAATGGCGCAGGTGGGGGGCATCCTGCTGAACAAGATCACCGGGCGCGTGCAGGTGATGTATTTTCTGGCGATTGACCGGGCTCGCTTTCGGCGGCTGCTCACGCCGGGCGACCAAATGGTGGTGGAGGTGCGGTTTCTGAAAATGCGGCTCAACATGGCGAAGTTTGCGGGGCGCGTCACGTGCAACGGCGAGCTGGCCTCGGAGGCGGAACTGATGTTCGGCACGGGGCGGAACTCGTCTACCGCGGAATCAGCGGAATGAGGCACATCCATCCGAGCGCGGTGGTGGATCCGGCCGCGGAGCTGGCCGACGAGGTCGAGATCGGGCCGTACTGCGTGGTGGGGCCGCATGTGCGCATCGGCGAGGGCACGCGACTGCTGTCGCATGTGGTCGTCGACGGGCACACGACGATCGGGCGGCGCTGCGTGATCTATCCGTTTGCGTCGGTCGGGACGCGGACGCAGGACCTGAAGTACCGGGGCGGTGCGCCGCGGGCGGAGATCGGGGACGAGACGACCATTCGCGAATATGTGACGGTGAGCTGCGCGACCGCGGATGGCGACGTGACGCGGGTGGGCTCGCGGTGTCTCTTGATGGCCTGTTGCCATGTCGCGCATGACTGCACGCTGGGCGACGAGGTAATTGTGGCCAACTGCGCGGGACTTTCGGGACATGTGGTGGTGGAGGCGCGGGCGGTGATCGGCGGGCTGGCCGGCGTGCATCAGTTCGTCCGAATCGGTACGCTCGCGATGGTGGGGGGGCTGGCAAAGATCACGCAGGATGTACCGCCGTACATGCTGGCGGATGGACATCCGGCGACGGTGCCGACGATCAACCGGGTTGGCCTGGAGCGCCGGGGAGTGCCCCCGGAGACGATCGAGCAGCTGAAACGGGCGCATCGGCTGTTGTACCGGGAGGGGCTGAACGTGCGGCAGGCGCTCGAGCGGATCCGGGCGGAGCTGAGCGGACCGGAGATCGCGCGGCTGGTGGAGTTCATCGAGCGGTCCGAGCGTGGCATTCTGCGTTGATGCGGAGGCGTTGAGGTGAGCCGGTCACGGGCGGTGTGGTTCGGGCTGGGCGCGCTCGCCGTCGCGGCGGCCGTCGCGGCCGCGGAACCGACGGGCGGTGGTTCGGCTTCGCCACGGGAGGCGGCGACCCCGGCCAAAACGGTGCGCTTCAGCTTTGATCAGGCGGACATCCGCGTGCTGGCGGGGGTGGTGGGTGAAATCACTGGCCGGCGGTACGTGGTGACCGACAAGGTGAGCGGCACCATCACGGTCGTTGCGCCGGCGCCACTGACCGCGGAGGAGGTGGAACGGCTGTTTCTTTCGCTGTTGGAGTCTCGGGGGTTCGGTGTGGTGGAGCGGGAGGGCACGTTTTTCATCGTGCCGCTACCGGAGGCGCAGGGGGCGGTGATGACCCCGCCACTCGACCGGCCCGGCGTGGCCGGGGAGGGGCTCGTGACGCGGATTTTTGCGCTGCAGCATGTGGAGGCGGCGGAGGTGGCGCGGACGCTGGAACCGCTGGTGCGCGGCGCGAAGGCCGGTGGGCTCGCGGTGTTTGCGCCCGGCAACCGCGTGGTGGTGACGGAGACGCGATCGAATCTTGAGCGGATTGCCGGCATTTTGGCGGAGCTGGATCGGCCCGGCTCGACGCGGACAGTCGAGGTCGTTCGGTTGCAGCGGGGCTCGGCGGAAGAGCTCGCGCAGCAGATCAACGCGGCGATCGCGGGCGCGGAGCCTGCGGCCGCGAGCGTGGGCCGGCATATCCGGCAGGTGGTGGAGGGGGGCGGCGCATTGCCGGCGGGCGCGACGGTGATCGCATCGCCGGCGGCGAACAGCCTGGTGCTGGTCGGCACCGCGGTGCAGATCGCGGAGCTGAAACGCATCATCGCGCTGCTCGACGTCGAGCCCGCCGCCGGAGTTGGACGGCTCAATGCGATTCGCCTTCGCTATCTTTCGGCGGAGGAAGCGGCGAAAAGCCTCACGGCGTTGTTGCAGAAGAGCGTCGAGAAGGACGCGCGGCAGCGGATCTCGATCGAGCCGAGCAGCGCGAACAACGCGTTGTTGGTGCATGCGTCGCCGGCGGACTTCCAGTGGGTCCGAGAGCTGGTCGAATCGCTCGACACGATGCCCTGCCAGGTGTTGATCGAGATCCTGATTGCGGAGACCGACGCGAACCGGCAGCTCGATCTCGGCGTGAACTGGTCGACCGTGGAACTGCCGGGGCGGGGCGAGACGGTGGTGGCCGGGCGCAGCCGGCCCGGGCCGAGCGATCCAGTTCAGGAGATCCTGCAGAGGAACGTGTTTCCGCAGGGGTTGTCCGTCGGCGTCGCCTACGGGGCGCAGCAGGGGATGGTGATTCCTTTCCTGCTGCAGGCGCTGAAGCAGGACCGGGACACGCGGATCCTGTCGAGCGTACCGTTGCTGGTGCAGAACAACACCGAGGCGAGCGTGAGCGTGGTGGAGAACATTCCGGTGCTGCGGTCCACGATCGAGGGCGGTGCGGGCACGTCGCGGGACGTGATTCAGAACATTGACCGAATGGATGTGGGCATCAAGTTGAAGGTCACTCCGCATGTGAATCCGAATCGTGAGATTTCGCTGGTGCTGAATCCGACCATCGAAGCTGTAGTGGACACCGCGCCGGGACGCGAGTTCGCACCGACGATTGCGAAGCGCGAGGTGAAGACGACCATCACCGTGCCGGACCGCTCGACGGTGGTCATCAGCGGCCTGATCCGGGAGGACAAAGGGCGCCGGGAACACAAGATACCACTGCTGGGCGACATTCCCTGGATCGGTGCGCTGTTTCGCTATGCGAGCGATGTGAACCGTCGGAACAATTTGCTGGTGTTCGTGACGCCGCGGATCGTGGAGCAAGGGGCAGAAGCGGAGGCGGTGGGCAACGCGATGGAGCGGCGCGCCGGCATGCCGGGAGTGTCGGACACGATCCGCGCGCCGGCAGCGCGGGACTAGTGTGATGGAGCTGGATGCCCTGCTTCAGGGCCGCGGTGTGTCGGCCGAAGCGATCGCGGAGGCGCGCCGGCGTGGCGCAGCGAGCGGGCGATCGGTCGCGGCGGTGCTGGTGGAGATGGGGCTGCTGGGCGAAGCCGAAGCGGTGCAGGCGGAAGCCGCCGCGCTCGGCATCGAGTTCGTGGAGTCCATCGCCGACGACCAGCTCGACCCCGAACTGGTGGCGCGGCTGCCAGTGGAATGGGCACGAGCGCACTGTGCGCTGCCGATCCGCTGGCGGGGGGGACTGGCGGCATTGATCGGGCGGGTCTCCGCGGCGGCCGCCGCAGGTGACCTTTCGGTGTTGCTGGGCTGCGATCTGCCACCGGTGTGCACGACGGAGGCGGAGCTGAACCGGGCGATCGAGCGCTGTTACTTTCGGCGCCGGCCCGCGGGCGGCGCGGCGGCGCTGGAGGTCGCCGTTGCGCCGGCGGCCGGGGGGGGCGGGAGTCCGGCCGCCGAGGATCTGCTGCGGATCGCCGACGGCGCGCCGGTGACGCAATACGTGAACTACTTGCTGCTCGAAGCCCTTCGCGCAGGGGCCTCGGACGTGCACATCGAGCCGGGCGAGGAGCGGGTCCGGATTCGTTTTCGTGTGGATGGACTGCTGCGGGAGCAGCCCTCGCCGCCGGCCGGTATGGCGGCGGCGCTGATCTCGCGTCTGAAGGTGATGGCACGGATGGACATTGCGGAGCGTCGTCTTCCGCAGGATGGCATGGCGCGGGTTCAGGTGGGCACGCGAGAGATAGATATTCGAGTTTCGTCGGTGCCGATCGCCGATGGCGAGCGGCTGGTGTTGCGCCTGCTGAACCGCGACGCCGCGCTGCTGCCGCTCTCGGAGCTCGGCATCGCTCCGGCGGACCTGGCGGCCTTTCGACGTTTGCTGAGCGAGCCACAGGGACTGGTGCTGGTGACCGGACCGACGGGCAGCGGGAAGACGACGACGCTCTACGCGGCGCTGCAGGAACTCGACACCCGGCGCCTGAACGTGCTGACGATCGAAGACCCGATCGAATATCGGCTCGATTCGATCAGCCAGATCCAGGTGCATCCGCGGATTGGGCTTACCTTCGCGCGGTTGTTGCGGCATGTGTTACGGCAGGACCCGGACGTGGTGCTGGTGGGCGAGACGCGCGACCTTGAGACCGCGGAAATCGCGGTGCGGGCGTCGCTGACGGGGCATCTCGTGTTCACCACGTTGCACACGAACGACGCAGTCTCCGCGGCGATGCGACTGGCCGACATGGGCGTGGAGCCCTATCTGCTGGCCGCTTCGCTCAAAGGGGTGCTCGCCCAGCGGTTGGTACGGCGACTATGCCCCTCATGTCGACGGCCAGCGACCATCGGCGCCGCCGACATTGAAGAATGGGGGGCGCAGATTGAAGGTGCCCTGCCGGCGGGGCGGCACTGGACCGCGGTGGGGTGTGACCGGTGCGATGAGGGCTATCGCGGACGGGTGGGTGTGTTCGAACTGCTCCGCACGACGCCGGCACTGCTCGACGCGCTGCGGCGCCGCGCGCCGCCGGCGGAACTGCGGGCGGTGGCCGTTGCCTCCGGCATGCGTCCGCTGCGCGAGGCCGGGCTGGCGCTCGTTGCGGAGGGGCGTACGAGCCTGGCCGAACTGCGCCGGGTGCTCGGGCACGACGACGGCGCATGACGACTTGGACATACCGCGGCTTTCGGGCGGAGGATGGCCGCCGCATTGCCGGTCGCATCGAGGCGGACAGCGCGAAGCAGGCCCGCGAACGGCTCGCGGCCCGGGGAATTTTACCGGCAAAGGTGGAACCGCTGGCGGCGGATGCGCGCGCCTCGCATCACTGGCGCCGGCGCGATGAGCGGGCGGGCGTCTATCGCGAGCTTGCCGCGCTGCTGGGGGCGGGGCTGCCGATGACTGCTGCGCTCGAGGCGCTGATCGAGTCGCCGGAGTGGACCGCGGTTGCGGCCGCGCTGACCGGCGTCCGCGACCGAATTCGGGAAGGGGCCGGAGCGGCGGAGGCGTTCGAGGCGTCGGGCGTGACCGTGTTGGAGAGCTCGCTGTTGCATGCGGGACAGCGGGCAGGGGAGATCGCCACGACCTTCACAAAGCTGGCGGACCTGCTCGACGAGGAGTCAATGATCCGCGATCGGGTTCGCTCGGCGCTGCTTTACCCCGCGATGGTCTCGGGGGTGGCGCTGTTCATTGCCGCAGGGGTATTTCTCTTCTTGTTGCCCGCGTTTGCGCGGATGTTCGAAGAATCGCGAGTGGCGTTGCCTCCGCTGACGCGCGCGGTGATCGCAGCCGGCCGTTTTTCCACGGTGGGGGCAGTCCCCGCGTTTCTCGTGCTTGGGGGAACGGTGTGGTGGATCCGCCAGCGGTGCCGGCGCTCCGTCGGATGCCGGCTGGCGATCGAACGCTTGATGTCGCGACTGCCGCTGATGGGGCCGGCGCGCGAGGCGCTTGTGGCGTTGCGATTTGCACGGACGCTCGGGCTGCTGTTGCGCGGTGGTATTCCGATGATCGAAGCGCTCGGCCTTGCCGCGGCGGTATGTGGCAGCGCGCGGGTCGTGGCGGAGATGCCCGCCCAAGTGGAGCGGGTTCGGCATGGAGGCCGCCTGAGCGAAGCGATTCGGAGCATCGAACCTCTGCGCCGAATGCTGGCGGCGTGGGTGGAGGCCGGTGAGCAGAGCGGCGACCTGCCGGCGATGCTCGAGATTGCCGCGGCGCGGTGCGAGCAGGCTTGGCACCGCCGGCTGAGCCGCGGGCTGACCCTGATTGAGCCGGCGTTGATCCTCGTGCTCGGATCGCTCGTTTTCCTGCTGGCGCTGGCGATTTTACAGCCGATTCTCGCCCTGCACCGTCAGATTGTTTGACGTGATCGGTCTCGCACCGATCCGGTCGGCCGGAGGCCGAGCCGCTGGAGAAGCCCGGCGGGATAGGGTGGTGTTGCGCCAGGCCGGGAGGCAACAAACGCGCCGAGCCGGTTGGCGACGCGAAGTGTCCAGCTGATTTCGCCAGTTTGCAGGTACGCGACCGTGAACGCGGCGGTGAACGCGTCGCCCGCACCGACCGTGTCCGCCAGCCTGATGCGCAGGCCGGTGACGTCGATGCGACCTTCGGCCGACCAGGCGGTAGCGCCGTTTGCACCGCGAGTGACAATTACGATCCGGATCGCGAACTCCTCTCTCCAGCGGGCCGCGGCTTTTTCTTCGCCCGGCCATCGTCCCCAAAGTCGGCGTGAAACTTCCGTCGCCTCGTCTTCGTTGAGCTTGAGCACGTCGGTGCGGCAGAGTCGGGCGCGAAGCAGTTCGGGTGGCGCAAAGCCACGGCGGAGGTTCACATCGTACACTCGAAGCGCGCCGCCGCAGCGATCCAGCAGCGCGCCCAAAGCCTGCCGCGTCGCTTCGCCGCGCTGAGCGAGTGTGCCAAAGACGATCGCGTGCGGGCGCCAGCGGACAATCGCGCGCAGCCGAGTGGGCGTGGCTCGCAGCCACTCGTAGGCGGGACGTGGTGCAAAGGAGTAGGAGGCCCGGCCCTGCTCGTCCAGCCGTACCTGGGCCCATCCGGTGGGGTGGTGCGAAACCCGATCGATCCATCGCCACCGGACACCGAGCTTGCGCAGTTCCTCAATCGCGCGGCGACCACGGGCGTCCCGGCCGACGGCGGACCACATTGCCGCGCGTGCGCCCAGTCGTGCGGCATGCACGGCGACGTTGCACGGAGCGCCGCCCAAATGCTCCCGGTGGCCGATGATGTCCCAGATGATCTCACCGACACACAGTATGCGGGGCGATTCGACGCGGGCGTTGAGGGGTGGTCGAAGCGTCTTCACAAGGGGAAGAAACGACGATGGAGCGAGCGATGGGATTTGAACCCACGACATCCACCTTGGCAAGGTGGAGCTCTACCACTGAGCTACGCTCGCCCCGGTTTGTGGGCACAGTTTATCCGCGGGCGCGAACCTGTCAAGTGATGACCCGTCGATGGCCCGCGACCTCACGTGCACAGAGCCGCGCGTGCGCGCCTACGGCGCACTCCGCGGTGCCTCCGGTGCGACCGCCTCGCTGGGCGCAGCCGGTCGGGCGGTGGGGGGCGGAAAATCCTCGGCGGTCAGCACGTCGTCTCGGTTGCGATCGAGGCGCCGGAACAGCGCGGCGGGGCCCTGGAATTCCGTGCGCGTCACGCGGCCGTCCCGGTCGGCGTCTGAACGGTCGTGAATGACCGGCCAGCGCGGCATCGCAGTGTCCCGCGCGGGTGGTTCGGCGCCTTGCCGACCGATGTCGAGCGCCGGTGCAGCGGTTCGCACGGCGCCGGTCGGTGCGCCGACGGACAGGTCACCCTTCAGCCAGCGGTCGAAAAAACGATGGATGATGCGGTCAAACTCCGGTCCGCCGAATCCCTGCCCGTGCCCGCCACCAACGACGGTGTGAAAGTGCACGTGGACGCCCGCCTGTTTCAGCGCTTCGAACAGTGCCTCGCTCTGGTCGTAGGGCACCACCGGGTCGCGGTCGCCGTGTACAATGAGGAAGGGGGGATCGTCGGGTGTCGCGTACACGGCAGGGCTGGCCGCGATGGCCCGTTCGAGGTTCGCGGGGACGGGGCCGCCGAGCAGGTTGGACTCCGGCGCGTCTGCGCGGCCGAACGCGCTGGGGAGGTTCGAGGCCAAATACAGCGGAATGCGGCGGAAATCCGCTGGTCCGAAGAAGTCACAAACGGCCTGGACCCGGCTAGACACGTTGGTGAACAGGCCCACGTCGAATTCGCGAACATCCGCGGCGGTGCCGACCAGCGCAGCGAGGTGGCCGCCGGCGGAGCTGCCCCAGACGCCGAACCGCTCGGGATCCAGGCCGTACTGATCGGCGTGCGCACGCAGCCAGCGAACGGCGGCCTTGCAGTCTTCGATCTGCGCTGGAAAGATCGCATCGGAACTGAGCCGGTAGCCGATACTGGCGACCGCGTAGCCACGTTCAGGATACCCGCGGGCGGGCCGCGCGGCGTCCTTGCTGCCGCCCAGCCATGCGCCGCCGTGGATCCAAATAATGAGGGGCAACGGACGGGGTGCGCGCCGCGGCAGATAGAGGTCGACACGTTGTCGGGGATGTCCGTTTGTCACATAGGGGATGTCGCGGAGCACCTCCACTTCCGCGGAGGGCAAAGCGGCGGGGCGTTGTGCAGGGCTGAGAGCGGCCATGGCGGTCAGCCACGTCGCCATCATCGCCGGGCGTCGTTTCATGCGGTGGTTCTCCTTGTGTCGTGAGACGGAGGAGGGAGGAGGGTTATTGCATGAGGGTGCGGTCTGTCCCGTCCGACGGCGGTGCCGGCCCCCGCTACTTGACCGGGCGGAGGTAGGCTCTTACCGTTGGTGCGCGTGTCTGTGGGGAGTCTGGCCGGGCACGCGGAGTGAAGCCGATGGACACGACCCGGAGAGAGTTTCTTCGCTCGGCAGTCATGGGGGGAATGTGGATGGCGCGCGGTGGAGGTGCGGCGCCAACGGCGAAGGAATCGCCGCTGTTTGGCGCGTGTCGGGGGCCGGATCAGCAGGCGCTGCTGAAGGAAGTCGGCTACGACTTCTGGGAGGGGAGCGTGGGACCGCTGCTGATGCCCGGCGATCCGGACGATGCGTTCGAGGCCAAGACCGGCCCTCTGTTGCCGTTGGCACTGCCGATACGTTCTTGCACGGGATTCATCCCCGCGAGCCTGCCTCTGGTGGGCCCGAACGTGGATGCTGCGGCGATTGAGCGGCATGCGCGCACAACCTTCCGCCGCGCGCAACGGCTCGGGATTCAACTGATCGTGCTGGGCAGCGGAGGTGCGCGAAAAATCCCAGCCGGTTTCGATCCGGCGCGTGCGCGTGAGCAGTTTCTGGACATTTGCCGCCGGATGGGTCCCCTGGCGGCGGAACACGGCGTGACGGTGGTGCTCGAGCCGCTGAACCGATCGGAGACGAACTTCTTTCACACGGTGGCCGAGGGCATCGAGATGGTGGACGCGGTCGGGCACCCGAACATTCAGCTGTTGGCGGACATCTATCACATGTTGCGGGAGGAGGAAGGACCGGATTCGATCCGAAAAGCAGGTGCTCGGCTGCGTCACTGTCACATCGCAGAGAAAGTCAACCGGGCACCGCCGGGCACGTCGGGCGAGGACTTCCGGCCGTACTTTCGCGCGCTGAAAGAGATCGGTTACCGCGGCGGGATCTCGATTGAAGGGCGGTGGGGGCGCGACATTGAGGCCGATCTGCGTCGGGCGCTGGAGGTGATGCGCCGGCAGTGGTCTGAGGCGTGAGCGTGGTATCTTCGTGGTGAGCTGGGTGCGGCGTCTGGAAGAGGCGCGCGAAGCGTTTCGGCGGCGGGACACGGCCGCATCCGCTCGGGCGCACGAGCCGGAGCGCATCCGCACGGCGGCAGAGCGGCACGCGGGCGCCTCCGGTCGCTATCTCGGCGAGATGGTCTACGGGTCGCTGGACGGCGTGATCACCACCTTTGCGGTCGTCAGCGGCGTTGCGGGGGCACAGTTAGGGCCGGGCGTGGTGTTGGTGCTGGGACTGGCGAACCTGCTCGGCGACGGGCTCTCGATGGCTGCCGGCGCGTATCTTTCGGTGCGTAGCGATCAAGACTACTACCGGCGGGAGCGGGAACGCGAAGAGTGGGAGGTCGAACATTTTCCGGATGGTGAACGGGAGGAGCTGCGGGCGATTTACCGTGCGATGGGGTTTTCTGAGGCCGACGCGGAGGAACTGGTGCGCATTCAAACCAAGGATCGCGCATTGTGGGTGGACATGATGATGGTCCATGAGCTGGGGCTGCATCGCGAAACGGTGCGGCCGCTTCGTGCCGCTTTTGCGACGTTTGCGGCGTTCGTCGCTGCCGGTACGGTACCGCTGGTCGCCTACGTGACGGGCCTCGCGAGGCCGATGTCGTCCGCCGCAATGTTTGCGTGGTCCGTGGCGGCGACCGCGGCAACGCTCTTCGGGTTGGGTGCTGCCCGCACTTTTGTGACGGGAGTCGGGTGGTTGAGAGGAGGAATGGAGATGCTCGCGGTGGGTGGTGCCGCGGCGACGGTCGCGTACGCGGTGGGCGCCGTGCTGCGACTTTTGGGCATTGCGGGCGCCTGACGGGTGGCGCACGGCAGGGGACAACGTCAGTGTGATTCAGGCGAGGGGATCTGGTATAGTCGCGGCGCGGGGTGTTCATGTTGAGGGTTTTGATCATTGATGACGATCGCACGATCGTTCGAACACTGCAGATGGCCTTTAGCGAACACGGTGCACGGGTATTCGCGGCGTCCGACCCGATCCAAGGTGTGCGGCTGGCGATCGACGAGCGGCCGGACGTGATCTTGCTGGATCTGCAGATGCCGGCCGGTGGCGGGGCAGCCGTATTGCAGTCGTTGAGTCGCAATGTGCTGACGCACCTGATCCCCGTGATCTGCATCACCGCGCTGCAGGGTGACGATGTGCGCGATGCGTGTCTGGCCGCGGGCAGCCGCGCGTTCATTACGAAGCCGTTTTCGCCCGCCGCGGTGGTCGCGAAGGCCTACGAGGTGGCCGGGCTTCGGCCACCCCCCAGGCTGAGCGACGAATCGCCAGCACCGAGAGGTGGCGACTCCCAGTCGACCTGCACGTGAGTGTCGCCCTCTATTTGATCGGCGCTGCCCGTTGCGGCAAGTCATCCGTTTTTAATGCGTTGACGAACACCCCCGACGGGCCGCACTTCACAGTCCGAGGGGGGCATCGATGGGGCGTGGTGAAGGTGCCGGACGCTCGACTGGACGCGCTGCGAGATCTCTTCCGGCCCCGCAAGTTCACGCCCGCTGAAATCACTTTCGCGGACATTATGCTCCCCGGGGCCGAGGGGGCGGCGTTCCGTGAGTCGGTCCCCACACTTGCCCAGGCCGACGCGTTTGTGCTGGTCGTGCAGGCATTTGGCGAGACGGACGGCGACGGTCGCCCGCTGGATCCCGCCGCGCAAATGGAAACGGTATTGCTGGAAATGACGATCGCTGATTTCGAGCAGCTCGGGCGCCGTTTGGAGCGGATACGGACCGATCGCCGCCACGGGGCGAAAGTCTCGGCCGCGGAGCTCGCGCTGCTAGAGCGCTGTCATCAGCACCTAGCGACGGACCAGCCTTTGCGAAGCCTTGCGCTGCGGCCCGATGAGGAGAAGCTGATCCGCACTTATCAGTTTCTTTCCCGCAAGCCGCTGTTTGTGGTGGCGAACGTGGATGAACGGTCGCTTCGCGGCACCGACGCCCAGACGCTCGAGGCCGCGGCTCGTGCACGCGGACTGGACCTCGTCAAGTTCTGCGCGCCGATCGAGGCGGACATTGCGCTGATGGAACCGGAGACACAGCGCGAATTTTTGCGCGAGTACGAACTCGACGAGCCTGCACGCGTACGTCTGATACGGACCGCATACCATGCGCTGAACCTCATCAGTTTCTTCACTGTTGGTGAGGACGAGGTTCGCGCCTGGACAGTCGCCAGAGGCACGACCGCGCAGGTGGCGGCCGGAAAGATTCACTCCGACATGGAACGTGGCTTCATCCGCGCGGAGGTGGTCCCCGCCGAAACGCTGCTGGCGGCGGGCAGCCTCGCTCGGTGCCGAGAGGCGGGAACGCTGCGGATCGAGGGAAAGGACTACGTGGTGCAGGATGGCGATGTCATCCACGTGCGGTTCAGTGTGTGAGGGGAAGAGGGGCCCATCGACGAAGCGGAGGCGTCGGGTGACGCGCCATCAGCTGTTTGCCGCCGCGTTGGCTAGCCTGACCGCTGCAGGCGCAGGTAGCGCGGCGCCCCCGAACGTGCTTTTTGCGATTGCCGACGATTGGTCGTGGCCGCACGCGGGGGCCTATGGCTGCCGGTGGGTACGAACCCCTGCCTTTGACCGGGTGGCCGCGCAGGGACTGCTCTTTGAACGAGCCTACACGCCGAACGCCAAGTGCGCACCCTCCCGCGCATGTATTCTGACAGGGCGTAACCCCTGGCAGCTGGGGGCGGCCGCAAACCATGTGTGTGTGTTTCCCCGCGAGTATGCGTCCATCATGGAGGTGCTCGGTGCCCGGGGATGGCACGTGGGGTGTGTTGGGAAAGGATGGGCGCCGGGCGATCCGCAGGGGCGTGCGCTGACCGGCCGGGCGTACAACCGCTACAGCACGACTCCGCCCACGCCGGCGATCAGCCGCAACGACTACGCGGCGAACTTCGAGGAGTTTCTTCGGGCTCGGCCCGCGGGAGCGCCGTTCTTTTTCTGGTATGGGGCCAGTGAACCGCACCGGGAGTACGAGTACCGGGCCGCCATCGAGCGGGGTGGTCGGCGTCTGGAGGAGGTGGACCGCGTGCCGGCGTTCTGGCCGGACCACGAGGTGATTCGCACGGATTTGCTAGACTATGCCTTCGAGGTGGAGCACTTCGACCGTCATCTCGGTCGAATGCTCGAGATTCTGGAGCAAAGTGGAGAGCTTTCCAACACGGTGGTGATCGTCACCGCCGACAATGGCATGCCGTTCCCACGGTGCAAGGGCAACTGCTACGAGGCCGCCAATCATCTGCCTCTGGCGGTGATGTGGCTGGCGGGCATTCGCAACCCGGGACGTCGCGTATCGGACCTAGTGAGTTTTATTGACCTTGCGCCGACCTGGCTGGAACTGGCGGGCCTGACGCCAGAAACCGCGGGCATGCCACCGATGGCCGGCCGCAGCCTGAGCGATATTTTCGCAGATCAAGCGGGCCGTGCCCCGCGGGACTACGTGCTGATCGGTACGGAACGTCACGACATGGGGCGTCCTCACGACTGGGGGTATCCCATGCGCGGGCTCGTGGAGCGGGACTGGCTGTACATCCGAAACTATGAACCGATGCGGTGGCCGGTTGGCAATCCCGAAACGGGCTACATGAACACCGATGGTAGCCCAACGAAAACGCTGTTATTGGAAATGCGGCGCCGACAGCCTGACTCGGCCGAGGCTCGACGCTGGTGGGAGCTATCGTTTGGGCGCCGCCCGGCTGAGGAACTGTACGACCTGCGGAGCGATCCCGACTGCGTCACCAATTTGGCGGGGCGCGCAGAAATGGCCAACCGCGTTCGCGCGATGCGGGCAAAGCTGGACGCACAGCTCGCGGCCGAGGGGGATTTGCGGGCGGTTGGCCGTGGCCGCGAATACGAGGCCCATCCGTATGCGAACCCGGCGCATGCTCGTTTCTATGAACGATTTCGCGCGGGAGAAGCGGTGCGCGCAGACTGGATTGAACCGACCGATATCGAGACCAACTTTTACGCCGCTCCTCCAGTGATCCGGGCGTTCCGCGCCGAGGCGGGAGCGCAGGGAGTGAGGTTGACTTGGGACGTCAGTGGCAATCCCCTTGCGCAGACGCCGACGGAGCTGATCATCGAGCCGCATGTCGGATGGCTCGCCGAGGACGCAGGTTCGTTGTTGGTGACCGCTCACACCGAGCGCGTGTGGACTCTGATCGCTCTGAATCCAGCCGGCACCAACCGCATGCGCGCGGAGATTCCGACGACCCGCGAAGCACGGTGAAAACGGCGTTGCGTGGCGGCGCGAGATGCAGCGCCAGTCGTATGGGGTAACGTGCTTTTCCAGCGGCGACGTTGAAAGGTGCTGCTTCGGCCGGCGTGTGGGCGGCAGATCACGCCGGCTGCGGGGTCGGTGACCGATGGCGTCGGGCCGGCGGAAGTTTCCGGCGCGGTTGTGTCTAACCGGCAGCGGCACGCGCCGGCAAAGGGGAAGCCGACTCCTCGCTTCATCGGTTGCGAAGGCGCTGCGACTGTCGGATTCTGTGGCTGGATGAACTGGCGGCGGTGGGTGATCGGACATCGGCCCACATGGACGATGGTGCGCGCGGCGGTGTTGGCGTTGGTGACCGCATGGATTGTCCGCCATGTCGTTCGCCCATTCCGAGTTGCGGGAACTAGCATGGAACCCACGGTCCGGGATCGCGCGTGGGGCCTCGGATGGCTGGCGGCCTATTGGAGCGGAGAACCTCGGCGCGGTGACATCGTGATGATTCGGCTGGCAGGCGATTCAGTCATGTATCTGAAACGGGTGCTGGCACTGCCGGGCGAGACCGCCGAGTTCCGCGGCGGCCAGCTCTGGGTGAACGGAAAACGGTGTGCCGAGCCCTATCTACGCACCACCTGCGACTGGAACAGCGCACCGGTGACGCTGGGGCCCGGCGAATACCTCGTTGCGGGTGACCGCCGTGATGTTCGCCAATCGGCGCATCTGGCGGGGGTTGTTCGGCGCGAGCGGATTGTGGGAAAACTCTGGAAATGGACCGGCGGTGGAGAACAGCTGCAGTCACCTTCATCGCGGTGACGGCGGTCGTGGCCGCCGCGGGGTGGTGGTGGCGACGGCCCCGTGAAGAGCGGTGGCTGAAGCGGGAACTGTTCCGATTGTGCCACCTTGCAGAAAAACACGGCGAGGAGCCGTTGGTGGAGGCGGCGCGGCGCGCGGAGCGAATTGCCGCGCTCATGAGTGAAGACGTACGGCTCAGCTCGGAACATCCATGGAGCGTTTCGCTGAACTCTCGCCGGGAGGCAGGGCGGGCGATTCTGGAGGCGCGCGCGGCACTGGACTGGCTAAGTGTCGCGATTGAGGATCTGCAGACGCGGCTGGCGCCGGACCGCGCAACCGCGGAGCAGCGCTGTACAGTGCGAGTGTGCGTACGAGGAGCGGACTGGTCGGACGTACAGGCGCGCGAGCTCTCGCTGCGGTGGCGGCGGGAGTCGGATGGCTGGCGGATAGCGGAAGTTCGGGTGGTGGAGGTGATCCGGCCTCTGCCGGCGGCATCACAAGGCGGCTAAGACGTTTGTGCGGCCTTTTGTCCGAAGGATCGCGGCATGGGCGGTGGCGGCCGCATGGCTTGTGCGGGCCGATGGTCTGCCCCGGCACATTCTTTTGTTTATTGGTGACGGCATGGGCGAGGGCCAGATCGCGGCGGCGCGCGCGTGGCTAGGTCGCCCGCTCGTGTTCGAGACGTACCCGTGGGGTGTGCTGGTCGCAACGGAGTCGGCCTCCGGCCTCACCGACTCGGCCGCTTCTTCGACCGCGATCTCTACCGGTCGCCGGGTGGGGAACGGAGTGATCAGCCGAGCGTTGCCGGGTACTGGCGAGGACCTGCGAACGCTGGGCGAGCGGATGATCGCGGCGGGGCGGCGCGTGGGTCTGGTGACAACGTCGTACCTATTGGACGCGACTCCGGCAGCATTTATTGCCCATGCGAATCATCGTTCCGACTGGTCGGCGATTGTGACCGCATATCTGGCCACAAACGGCCCCCATTTGTTGCTCGGAGGCGGGGCGGGTCTTTCGACGGGTGAGTTGGCGACGGCAGGGTACCGCGTCGCCGTCAACTCGCACGAGATGTGGAGCGCAGTCACCGGCGGGGTGGGGCGGCTGGCGGGGGTGTTCGGCGCAGTGTTGCCCTATGAAATCGACGGTCTCGGAGAGCTGCCGGGTCTGGAAGAGATGACCCGGGCGGCGCTCGAGTGGGTCGTGCGCCAGAACGCGCCGAGTTTTCTGGTGATTGAAGCCGGGCGGATTGACCATGCCTGCCACGCGAACGATTTGATGCGGTGTGTGGGTGAAATGTGGGCGTTGGATCAGGCGGTGGCGGCGGCGAGCGCCTGGGCAGAGAGTCGCGGCGATGTTTTGATCGTTGTGGCAGCGGATCATGAAACTGGTGGGCTTCGGGTCATCGAGAACCGTGGAGCCGGCCAGCTGCCGGTGGTGAGCTGGAGCACAACCGGTCACACCTCGGCGCCGATTCGCGCGTTCGCGAGCGGGAGCGGTGCGGACCGTTTGCTTGGCGTCCGTCACCTTGTGGATTTCTGCGCTTTTCTGAGCGATCCGGTGTTTCCTGCACCGGAGATTCACCATTTCGATTTCGGCGCCGAGGGTGGTCGTTTGCGCTGGCTGGCGGTCAGCGGCCGTGTCTACGAGGTGGAGTGGACAACCAGCTTCTTGTCGTCCGCATGGGTTGCGGGCCCAACGATCACCGCGGCGTGGTCGGGGGTCGCCGCCGCGCCGTTCGGCACGCCGCACACATCGCGCGTGTTCTATCGTATTCGACAACTCTGGCCACTACCCCAGCCCTGACGCACGGAGCGGATCATTGGCCGGCCAGAGAAGTAGGTGGGACGCCGCATTTTCAAGGCTCGGCGTCGACGGCGAGCGGGGAACCGTAGGGTGTCAAAGAATGTTCGCGGCTAGCTCGGCCAGCTCGGAGCGTACGCCTTTGCGCAGGCTGATGTGCGCGGCAATACCGTGCCATCGGAACTGATTCACCGCCCGCGATAAGCCGTTCGAGGTGCTGTCCACGTACGGGTTGTCGATTTGATAAATGTCGCCCGTCAAAATGATTTTGGTGCCGTGGCCGACGCGGGTGATGATGGTCTTCACCTCCAGCGGCGTGAGGTTTTGCGCCTCGTCCACGATCATGAACTGATGATGAATGCTGCGGCCGCGGATGAACGTGAGCGGCTCGATCGCGACGCGCGGATCGTCACCATTGAGAAGATCGGCCGGGCGTCGCCCGTCCCGTGCTTCACCGAGGAGTAAGTCGAGCGCGTCAAAAATCGGCTGCATCCACGGGTTGAGTTTTTCCTCGACGCTGCCGGGCAAGTACCCGATGTCCTTGCCCATGGGCAGGGTGGGGCGGGAAACGAGCAGTTTCCGGTACTGTTTTCGCTCGAGCGTTACGTAGAGTCCCGCCGCGACCGCCAGCAGTGTTTTGCCGGTGCCGGCCTTTCCAATGATCGTCACGAGCCGGATGCGTTCGTCCAGCAACGCGTCGAGCGCGAAGTGTTGTTCCTTGTTCCGGGGTTTCACTGCCGCGAGCTCGCGGGGCGCGGGAATCAGCGGGAGTATGTTTTGTGCATCGGGATCGAGACGGCCCAGAAGGGTGTGGTTCGGGTCGGTAAGGTCGCGCAGCAGCAGATATTCGTTCGGTGGGCGCCGGTCGCCGCGATAGGGGACCATCGCCCCTGCGGCGATTTGCGCCATCTCCTCGGTCGTCAGCTCCAGTTCGGAATGACCGAGATAGAGCTCGTTGATGTCCACGCGGTCACTTTCGTAGTCTTGCGCATCGATCCCCATCGCATCGGCGAGGATCCGAAGGTTGATGTCTTTGCTGACCACGATACACGGCCCTTGCGCGGTGGCGCGCAGGCGCAACGCAACGTCGAGGATCTCCTGATCTACCGAGCCGTCGCGGCCGTTCATATGGCCGTCGGGAGGGGTGACGACCTGAAGGATACCGCCGCCGTCAAGCCGAATACCGTCGGACAGTTTGCCTCTCGCGCGCAATTCATCGAGCGCCCGGCTGACGCGCCGAGCACTGCGGCCCAGCTCGGAAAGATCGCGTTTGAAACGATCAATCTCTCGGATCACGCCGATCGGGAGGAGGACGGTGTTGTCCTCGAATCGGAACAACGCCTCGGGATCGTGCAGCAGAACGTTCGTGTCGAGGATGTAATTTTTTTTCATTCGGGAACGCTGTCCCCGCACAGCATTGCAGCCCGCGGTGCCGAAGGGGAGGTGGAGCGGGTGAACGGAATCGAACCGTCACCACCAGCTTGGAAGGCTGGAGCTCTACCGTTGAGCTACACCCGCCCGGTCCGCTGACCATCACCGATCAGAATAGCCAGCCCGAGTGCGGCCGTCAAAGTTTCTTTGGGGCGCTAGAGTGAGACGAACGCGTTCCAGGGTGCCGCCGTTCCGGCTTGACGGTCCAACACGGGGACGGTCGGGTACGCGCCGCTCATCTAGCCCTGGAAAGCGAGACGTTCGGAACGCTATCGACGTGGCGGGATCGCGGCCACGGTTGCGATCTCCGCGTGACCAGGCCGCGCGAGGATCGCCCGGGCGCTGCCACCTTTACTTTGCCCGGCGATATCGGTGACCAGCACGATGCGTTCGCCCGCCGGCACCGACACCGGCCAGCGGCATTGCGCCGCCGACAGACCGGCGGGCAGTTCGAGGTGCACTTCGCCAACAAGGGGTGAATTGGTCGGCGCCGACACGACGATGCGGACGCTGTTTCCTTTCGCGGTCACCGTCAGATTTACGTTCGGAGCCTGGCGTTCGAGATCGAACGGCAAACCCGCAGCCAGCGTGTAGCCCATCGAGGCCATCGCGACATCCAGCCGGTAGAGCGGATTCAGCATGAGCGCCAGGCGGCGGTCGAATGCGGGCACTGAAGTGGAGTACACCCGCAGCCATCCCGGCTCGCTGACAATGATTTCTTCTCGCCAATCACCGAGGATGTCCGCGATCATCACTTCCTCCCCTTGCCACGAGACGGCGTACATGGTGCCGTCATGATCCTGGACGCTTCGGCCGACGACCAGTTCGCGCTGCAGGTCCGCGTCCCACCACACAGGATCTTTGCCGAAGTTGAGGTTCACGTTGGTCGCGATCAGTGTGCCATCGGCCGCAAAAAACCAGCGATCGCCGGTGGGCTTGTGATCCACCGAATCCGCGCCGTATCCCTCCGCGCCGGGCCAGCGAGCGTCGACATCCGCTCCCAGCCCGATCGAATGAACGTGCCGCGTGGGGCGGTCCAGCCCCCACAGGATTCGACCGGTGCGGGCGTCGGCCATACACAGACCGTTCCGCGGCTGCCGGGTTTCGACGACGTAAAAAATCTCCGCACCGGGTCGGGAGGGCCATAAATCGCCGAGGTAGAACGCGTCGGGATGTCCCAGACCGGTGCACCACAGGGGGACGCCGGTGTCATCGAGCGCAACGCTGCCCAGAATGACTTCGTCACGGCCGTCGTCGTCGAGGTCAAAGACACGGGTGAAGTGCCCGCCCTGGCCGCGGTAACGCTGCCCGTGATGGTCGCTGTGATAGGACCACAGCAGCCGGAGACCGCGTCCGTCGAAATCGTACGCGTCGGCCTTCATGAGAGTGTAGGTGCCGCGCAAGGCGAGCACGCACGGTGTGCGGCCATCCAAAAATGCGATCGCTATCTGGTTGCGGCTGGCGTAGTTGTAACCGCGAAGGTCGTCGCCGAATCCGGAACGGTCGGGCCAGGGCGCGCGGGCACGTTCTCGCCCGGTAAGTCCGTCGAGCACCACCAGCCATTCCGGCCCGCTTCGGACTCGGCCGTCCGGCCCGCGCGGGTCCCCTTCGCCGGCTTTTGTGACCACTTCTGCGCGGCCGTCGCCATCGAGGTCGAAGGCGACGAACGGCGAATACCAGATGCCCTGCTCGATCGACCATCCCAGGTCATGGCTCCACAGGTGACGGCCGTTCGCGAGGTAGGCTTCGAGGGAATACGTGCCCGGCGAAGGTTTCCAGTAGCTTTCATAGGGATCAATGCTTTGGGCCGGAATTTTCACCACAAAGTCATAGGTTCCATCGCCGTCGAGATCCGCCACCGCGCACCGGTGGAAGGTCGCGTTCGTCGCACGCAGCGGGATGGACAGGGCGACGTGGTGCGGAGCGTCCGGGGCGACGGTGATCTCCGCGAGCGCGCGGTCGGTGCCAGCGACCCGGAGGCGATATTGGAGGACGGGGGAGGTCGGTGCGGTTGAGTCGAGCCAACCGGTCGTCCACCGCACTGGATGTGGGGTCAGGCGCCGAAACGGCCCCCCACCATCCCCACGGTCGAGTTCAAACTCGAGATCCGGGGGGTCCGCGGCCAGTAAACGCCAGCTCACATAGATCCCCTCCGCGGTGCGAACCGCGGTCAGCCCACGTCCAAATGGCTCGATTGGTCGCCGTCGCGCCCATCCCTCCACACGGACCGGTGCGGGTGGATCGGGCATGCGGACCAGCGTCACCGTATCGTAATAGGCGGCGCCGGGGTTTGCGGGATCCGCAAAACGGTCGTCCACCCAGAATTCGATCACGCCGTTGGTCGCCGGAAGGCGATCAAACACAACTCCGCCGGTCGTCTTCCGCCACTCACGGCCATCCAGGGAAACCGCCAGCGGGCGGGTCGGCCGCAGCACCACGTCATAGCGACCGGGCGGGAGGTGCTCGATCCGCGTATGCAGCGGAGGTGCGCCCTCGTCGGCGGATGCGCGGTCTTTGCGAACGGGCGGGCTCTGAAGCACAACACCGCCGGACCATTTGCGCTGTGCGTCGCTGTCGGTGGACCACAGGTTCCAACGATCGGGCCGCGAGCGATTGGTGGTCCATGCGGTGGTTGGGCTGCTCACCGTTTCGGCTTCAAACACGAGCGTGGTGAGGGAACCGGGCTCCCCCGAGGACGAACTCGATGCGGCGCCCGCGATGTGCAGCAGTCCGGTGAGTACCCAACGGCCGCCCGATGGCCGGAGGAGTAGACGCCGTCGGCAACGTCGCTTGTTCATTCGTTCTCCTTGGCGATGGCTCAGCCCCACCCGGTGGCGGGGCGCTCACAGCTACTGTATCATGCAACTTCGGTCTGCGCGCGGCGGACCACGGGGAGATGCGGATGTTGTGGTGGAGCGAGTGGCTGGTCCGACCTGTCACGGCGGACATTCGGCAGGCGTTCATCGATAGCAACTGGCTGTCGGGCAAACTCATTGTCCTGGTCCTCATAGTCGCCTCGATCGGCGCCTGGTCGGTGATGTACTCAAAGTGGCGCGATCTGCGGCGCGCGAGGCGGGCCTCGGAGGACTTTCTTGCGGCGTTCCGGCAGGAATCGAATCCGCTGGCAATCTTTCTGCAGAACCGCTCGGCAGCCTTTCGGGACAGTCCGGTGTTTCAGGTCTACCAGGCGGGGTGTGTCGCGATCGGCGTGGAGATTGGCGAGTCCGAAATGCGCACCCTGGGCGCGGTCGCGTCAGGAGGCGCCACGAGGCGGCAAGCGATGCTGTCACCGCTACAGATTGAAGTTGTTCGGCGGGTGACCGAGCGCACTGTTGCGGATCAGGCGCTCCAGCTGGAGAGCGGGATGGGCTGGCTGATGATCGCGGTGAGTGCCAGTCCGATGTTGGGGCTGCTGGGAACGGTTTGGGGGGTGCTCGACGCGTTCGGTGCGATGGCACACCGGGGAGCCGCCAATCTCTCCGCGGTGGCGCCCGGCATCTCGGGCGCGCTGCTCACGACGGTTGTCGGTCTGCTGGTCGCGCTGCCGTCCTCCGTGGGGTACAACGTGCTTGCCGGCCACATCCGCACGCTCGCGGTTCAGATGGACAACTTCTCCCAAGAGTTCGTCGCGGAGGTCCAGCGTGCCTTCAGCCGGGAGTGACCATGCCGCGCCGCACGACCATCGTCGCGCTGAGTGAGATCAAGGAAATCAACCTCACGCCGCTGATTGATCTCACGTTTTTGTTGTTGATCACGTTCATCATCACGTTTCCCCTGATCGAACAGGGTGTTCCGGTGAACCTCCCGCGGGGCAAGGCGGAGGACCTGCCCCAGCGGAATACCCGCTCGATTACGATCCGCCGGGACGGCATGATCCACCTGGACCAGCGGTCAGTGACGCTGGATGTTCTCGCCGAGGAAATGCGACAGCTCGGCGCCGCGGATCCGGACCTGGTGGTGATGGTTCGCGCGGATGAGAACGTGCCCTACGGGCGTGTCGCCGAAGTACTGCGAGTCCTGCACCAGGCGAAGATCTCGAAGCTCGCTCTGGTTCACCGGGCGGAGGAATCGCGGTGATGGCGTTGGCCGACTGGCGCGTCGTTGCGCGAAGCGCCGCGGTGCATGCCGCGTTGATCCTGATGGTGGCGGTGTCCGGCATGGTGCGCAGTTGTTTCTATCGGCCGCGGCGATTCGACTCGATCACCGTGTACAATGTGCCGGACGTGGCGCTGGTGACGCCCGCCCCGCCGGCGGCCTCGCCGACGCCCTCCGCACCCCCGCCCAAAGTAAGCGAGGACATTCCCGAAGCGGCTCCGCGCCCCAAGGTGCAGGTGAGCCGGGTGAAGATCACCCGCCCCGCGCCCACATCTCCCCGTCTGGCGCCGACGGCGGAAGAACTCAAGCGGCTGCTCGCCCCGAGCCGGCCGCTTGCCCCGTCATCGGCCGGCGATGCGCGGAGTGCATCGCCACCCGACTGGTATCTGGCGCTGGTGCGGAAGGTGTTTTATGACGCGTGGGACCAGCCTGGCGGCCTTCGACCGGGCCCGGGGCTGCGCGTGATCGCACAGATCCGCGTCGCGCGCGATGGTTCGATCCTGCGCGCCGAGCCCGTTCGCCTCTCCGGTCACGCCACGCTCGACGCATCGGTGGAGCGTGCGCTCCGCGCGGTGACGAAGCTGCCGCCACTGCCCGAAGCGTTCCCGGGAGCGCATCGCGACCTTCAAATTGCATTTGAGCTGGGCCAAGAGTGATCCCCTTCACCTAGGAGGTGGCGCCGATGACAAGCACCCGACACGATCGACTGATTGTGGCGGAAACCGCCGTTGTGGTTGTGGACATGCAGGAGCGATTGATGGCAGTGATGCCGGAATCGGCGCGACTGGCGGACCGCGCCCGACGGCTCGTGGACGGTGCTCGGCTGCTGGGGTTGCCGGTCGTGTTCACCGAGCAGGCGCCCGCGAAGCTGGGGCCGACGGTGTCGCCGCTGCGCGAACGGATTGAGCGCCCTCCCGTGGAGAAGGTCTCGTTCAGCTGCTGTGACGTCGCGCCGTTTCGGGAGATGATCCGGTCGTTGGGACGTCCGACGCTGATTCTGGCGGGGATCGAAGCGCACGTCTGTATTTGGCAGACGGCGCGGGATTTGCTGCAGGAGGGATACCGCGTTGAAGTGGTGGCGGACGCGGTCGCGTCGCGCGATCCGTCACATCGGGATCTTGCCCTCGTACGGTTGCGCGACGCAGGCGCCGGCATCGCCTGCGTGGAGATGGTGCTCTTCGATTTGCTGCGCGCCGCCGAGGGGACAGTGTTCCGCGAGATCTCGAAACTGGTTCGCTAAACCGTAATGGTGGGCCGCTTCGGTGGCCCTCTTCGTCTTGGTAGATGCGGGGGGACTCGAACCCCCGACCCGCTGATTAAGAGTCAGCTGCTCTGCCAACTGAGCTACGCATCCGTGCGGCGTCAGTGTGCCGCAGTGGGCTGTTTCTTGCAAGTCGAGAGGAAAGGGCACGCATTCACTTTCGCGTAGCGAACCATCGGTCCGACCGCGGCTCGTCGATGTAACCCGCCAGTCCGTCGCAGCGGGGATCCAGCTGAGCGGGTTCGAACGCGCGCAGACTTCCGTCCACCAGCGTCAGGTTGGCCAGGCGGCCGTGCCGGAAGTGCGTATGGGGCGGCGGCAGGCTGTCGAGCACGTACCACTCTTCCAACATCGGGCGCTCAGGGGAGGCCGGCGCCTGCCAGGTGTTGATCTGGATGCAGTCGCCCCACGCGACCGTTTCTCCGGGCCGCTGGACGTCATTCAGCACGAATACGCCCATGCGTTGGGTGCCGGGCAGGTCGGCCAGGAGATATCCATTGATCCCATATCCATAACTGGCGACGATAAACTTGCGTTTGAAGTAGGGTGCACGGATCGGAAGGGTGGGGCAGAGCTCGACGGCGCCGTGCGGCAGATAAGGAGCCAGTCGTGCGCGGCTCTTGTCCAGTGGTCGCTGCCCCTCCGGCCCTCCGCCGCCGGGTTCGAAGCCCCAGTACCAGAGGACGCCGTCCGGCCGGTCCTCCCGGAAGGGGAAAAAACGGCCGCCATGATCTGCGAGGTACTGAATCCATGCGGTGTGCATCTGCCGCAGGTTGGCGGCACAGGCGGCCCGAAGCGCGTACCGCCGGGTCTGTGCGATGGCGGGGATGATCACCAACGCCAGCAGCGCCGTAAACAGCGCGGCGGCCACGAGTGCCTCGAGCAGCGTGAGGCCTTCGCGACCGTGCCGATCACGGCGACGCATCCGGTGCATTCGCCGCCACCTTCGCGCGACATGGCCGGAAGACCGCAGCGACAGTCAGCGCCACCGCGAGCAGTCCGAACGTTGCCGGCTCGGGGATCACCGTGTACTTGATCTGGTCCATCGCCACGTACGTAGGCGTATTGATGCCCCACAACCCCACATCGGAAGAGTTCAACGTAAACTCCAGCTTGCGCACGGTCGGGCCGAAGCCGGTGAGGTCCATCCAGGTCCAGGTGGAGATCACGTAGTCGTTGGTGGAATTCGAAAATCGGTAGTCCGCCAGATAGAACTCGTTGGTGCCGATCAGTGTTGAAGAGGCGTCATAAGCGGCAACATAGAGCACGTACCAGTCCGGATCGGTGCCGCTCGGCCCGCCGAACTTTTTCACCGCACCAAACCCTCCGTCGTCCCCATCGCGGATTGCCAGGCCGGTGTAGGTGGTGTTGTTGAGATACAGGCCGTGCACCAGCACATCCGTCGCGAAGGTCATCACCATGTCGGGTCCGAGCGAAAACCCATCGTCATAGCCGATCAGATAGTGAGAGGTACCCTCCGCGCCACCCCCCGACCACGCGGAAAACTGGTTCAGGTAGCCGGGCGTGACGGTGTTCGTTCCGGTCGAGATGGCGAACCCGTTCCAGCTCGTGAACGCGCCCCAGGTTGTCCAGGAATTTGCGAATGCAATGCCGCCGGCGGTGAACCCGCCCGTGTAAGGCAGCGCGGCGTGGGGGGGCAGCCCGAAACTTTCGAAGTCCACCGAGATGATCGCCGCCCGGCAGAGTGTTGCCAACGCGATCGTGCCAGCGGCAAGACGAACTGCATGCATGCGGTCGACTCCTCTCGCGTGAGGCCGTTCCCCTCGCACTGGGAGCCGACGCACCAGTCGCCTGGCACGGTCATGCCGCCCGGCACGACGATTCCACACTACATCCCGCGCGACGGGAACCGCTGCGCCCGAGCTCGTCTTCTGGCTTCCGGCTTCCTACTCTTCCGCCTTCCCATCGAACCGCCCGCGTGTTCGCGAACCGCATCCGACAGTGGCACGTGGAATTTCGCATCCGGTCACAGCGGCGCGACCGCGTCCGATTTTCACGGACTTCCGTTCGCTCGGGCGCTGTGCCACCTCAACGGCGGCGAAGTCTAGACAGCGATGTGCGGACCGTCAAGGTGCGAGATTCGGCTTAGCCGAACACGACGGTGCGGTTCCGGTACACCAGGATCCGATGTTCGAGATGCGCACGGATCGCCCGGGCAAGGACGACCTTTTCGTTGTCGCGCCCTTTCCGGATCATGTCCGCGACCGAGTCTTTGTGCGAGATGCGGATCACGTCCTGTTCAATGATCGGCCCACGATCGAGCTCGTCCGTCACATAGTGACTGGTCGCACCGACGATTTTCACGCCTCGTTCGTACGCGGCGTGATAGGGACGCGCGCCCGCAAACGCGGGCAGAAAGGAGTGATGAATGTTCAGGATGCGGTTGGGAAACCGGGCGACGAAGGCCGGGCTCAGGATCTGCATGTAGCGGGCCAGCACGATGAAGTCCACGCGGTGCGCCTCGAGGAGCTCCAGTTCCCGCCGTTCCTGCGCCTCTCGGGTTTCGGGCGTTTTCGGGAACACATGGAGCGGAATGCCGAACTGCTCCACTACCGGCCGCAGATCGTCGCGGTTCGAAAACACCAGCGGAATGTCGACCGCCCACTCTCCCGACTGCCATCGGGCGAGAATGTCATAGAGGCAGTGGGGCTCGCGGGTGACCGCGATCGCCATTCGTTGCCGAAGGCTGGCATCCCGGAGCTGCCAGGTCATCGCGAAGGTCTGCGCGACCGGCGCGAACGCCGCGGCGAACTCGTCTGCCGAAAGCTGAAAGCCCGCGTGCGCGATCTCGACGCGCATGAAGAACATCTGGTCCTCGGCGGCAACATGCTGTTCGAGGTCGAGGATGTTGCCGCCGTGACGGGCGATGAAGGTGGTCACCGCGGCAACGATGCCGGGGCGGTCCGGACAGGACGCCAGCAACACGAAGGAATCCGAACACCCTGCGCCATCGCAGGTGCAAGGCAGCCGATTCATGATCGCATTTTCGGCGGCTGCGCGACGGAATTCAATGACGATCCCGAAGGCGTTCCAACAGCGTCCAGACCCAACAAAGCGAAGGGGAGCGGAGCGCCCGAAGCACAGCCGTGCGGGGCGCCCGGGCGAAGTTCGGCAGGAAGGGAAGCCGTCCCAGTACCGGCACCCCTCGCCGGCGCAGCGTGTCGAGGTTATGTCGCATGAGCGAAGTCCAGTGTCCCGCCGAGGACTGCACCGCGACGCAACCCAGCAGTGGAATGCCATGCGCGCGCAAGGCCGCACAGCTCAGCAGCGTGTGGTTCAGTGTGCCCAGGCCGGGCCGGATCGCCAGGAGCACGGGTAACTCGAGATGGGCGATCAGGTCCAGCATCGTCTCCCGATTGTTCAGCGGAACGTAGAGGCCCCCCGCGCCCTCCACGAGCAGACCGTCGGCCCCCCGCGCGCTCCGCCGCAAACGACGGGCGATCACCGCCGCAGACAGTCGTCGGCCCGCAAGCTCAGCGGCGCGGTGGGGCGAGCAGGGTGGCGTGAACACATGCTGCAGGAGGCCGGTCAGTACCGCCGGCGATGGGCGCCACGCAGCGGCGCGGGCCACACGCGCGAGGTCACCGACAGGACGGCGCAGTTTTCCGCTGGGCGGCCGCACGCCGGTCTGCACCGGCTTGGCGGCGACCCAGTTCTGCCCCGCCAGCCGCGCCGCGGCGAGCAACACTGCGGTAAGGGTTGTTTTGCCGACACCGGTGTCGGTGCCACTGACGAAGATGCCACGCCACTTCACAACGCCACCATGTTAGGTATTGTGAAGGCGATGTGCGACCCTGGCGTTCGCGAAGCGATCCGCGGCATGGCGGGCCGTGCGCTGACCGTGGCGCAGTTTGCGCTGTTGGCGGCCCTCGCGCTGAGCGTGCCCGCCCGGCGGCCTCCGTGGCCGGCGGTCGGTCTGCTGACGGTAGCGATTGCGCTCGGCGTGTGGGCGCTGCGGACCATGCACTGGAAGCGCCTGTCCGTGTGGCCGGAACCCAAGCGAAATACTGCGCTGGTGTGCAGCGGTCCCTACCGGTGGATCCGCCATCCGATGTATACGGCAGCCGCACTCGCGGCGGCAGGACTGGCACTCCACGCGGGAGGACTGGCGCGGTGGCTCACGTGGCTGGTGCTGGTGACAGTTCTGGCGGCCAAAAGTCGGCTCGAGGAGCGGCACCTTGCGGAGCGGTTTCCGGAGTACCGCGAGTACGCCGCCCGAACCTGGCGATGGCTGCCCGGTATTTGGTGATCGGGTGATGGCGAGACCTTCTGTGCGGCGTCCCGACGACCGGTGTCCCGTGGGACCTTGGATCACCTTGCTGACGGACTTCGGAGATTCGGACAGCTATGTCGCAGCGATGAAGGGAGTGCTGGCGGCGCGAGCGCCGCTAGCGCGAGTGGCGGATGCCGCTCACGAGATTCCGCGCGGCGACATTCGAGCGGGTGCCTGGGTGCTCTCTCAGTACTGGCGCTGGTGGCCGGAGGGTACCGTCCATGTGGCGGTCGTGGACCCCGGTGTCGGCACGTCCCGCGCCGCGGTGCTTGCGCGGGCCGACCGCCGCTGGTTAATCGCACCGGACAACGGACTGCTCAGCGGTGTGGCGGCGGCGGCGGACCGATTCGAAGCATGGCGGCTGCGGCCGACCGCCGGTGCGGAGATCATCTCATCAACGTTTCACGGACGCGATCTGTTCGCAGTGGTCGCGGCGCGGCTCGTGGCCGGAGAGTCCTGGAGGCGGCTGGTGGAACGGCGATGGGAGATCACGCGACTGCGGGAGTGGGGCCGGCCGGAACGTGATTCCGCTGGCAAGGTGCGGGGCTGGGTGCTGCACGTGGATCGCTTCGGGAACGCGATCACCAGCCTCGAGATACGGGATCTCCCTGCTGGCCGCTGGCGACTCCGGGCGGGGACGTTTCGCGCCTGCCGGCTGCATCGGACATATGGCGATGTCGCCCCCGGCCGCCCGCTGGTGTATCTTGGCTCCGCCGGACGGCTCGAGCTGGCGGTGCGCGATGCGTCGGCCGCCGAGCGATATGGGCTTCGGCCCGGAATGTGGGTTGTAGTCAGGCCGGCCGGGCAGCTGAAGCCGCGAGCAACGGAGCGGAAACAGTGAAGAATCGCCGGTCTTTCTTGCGAGATATGCGGGCGCTGTTGGCGCACGGCCGTCAGATGCGTCGCGAAAAGGTCCATCTGCGGGAGCTGTTCGCGGCAGATCCGGATCGCGCTCGTCGGTTCACCGTTGAAGCCGGCGATCTGTTGTTGGACTACTCGAAGAACCTGATCACGCAGGAAACAATGTCCTTGTTGTTCGCGTTGGCCGACGCGGCGGACGTGAAGGGGGCGGCGCAGGAGATGTTCAACGGCCGTCCGATCAATTTGACGGAAGGGCGTGCGGTGTTGCACGTCGCGCTGCGCGCACCTCCGGAAGCGGTGATCCGGGTTCGGGGGCACAACGTTGTACCGGAGGTCCACGCAGTGCTTGCGCGCATGGCGGCGTTTGCGGAAGCGGTGCGCGACGGGAGTTGGCGAGGCTGTACGGGCCGGCGGATTCGAAACGTAATCAATATCGGCATCGGCGGTTCGGACCTTGGGCCCGCAATGGCGTGTGCGGCGCTGCGTCCGTTCGCGGCAAGGCACTTGAACGTCGCGTTCGTGTCCAACGTGGATGGCACGCACCTGGCCGAGACGGTGCGAGACCTAGATCCTGAGGAGACCCTGTTCATCGTCGCCTCGAAGACGTTTACGACCGAGGAGACGATGACGAATGCTCGGAGCGCAAGATCGTGGCTGCTGGGGCGACTCGGGCAGGCCGACGGCGCGGTCGCACGGCATTTCGTGGCGGTATCCACCCAGCGCGACAGGGTCGTCGAGTTTGGAATCCATCCGGAGAACATGTTTCCGTTTTGGGACTGGGTGGGTGGGCGGTATTCGCTCTGCAGCGCGATTGGTCTACCGCTGATGATTGCAATCGGCGCGGCACGCTTCCGCGAGATGCTGGACGGATTTCACCGCATGGATCGGCACTTTCTCGAGACGCCGTACGAGCGGAATCTTCCCGTCATCCTCGCGCTGCTGGGCGTTTGGTACAACAACGTATGGGGGGCGGAGACGCACGCGATCCTGCCCTACGATCAGTATCTGGCGCGGCTGCCTGCTTATCTGCAGCAGGCCGACATGGAGAGCAATGGCAAACGAGTGGATCGGCGCGGACGGCCGGTGCGCTGGCAGACGGGGCCGATTGTTTGGGGAGAACCCGGCACCAACGGCCAGCATGCTTTCTATCAGCTGATCCACCAGGGTACCAAGCTTGTGCCGTGCGACTTCATCGGCTTTTGTCGCACCCAAAATCCGATCGGTGATCATCACGACCGCTTGATGGCCAACTTCTTCGCACAAACGGAGGCGCTTGCGTTTGGCAAAACGGCGGAGGAGGTTGCGGCAGAAGGGGTGCCTCCGAAGCTTGTGCCGCATCGGGTCTTCCCCGGAAACCGACCCACCAACACGATTCTGGCGGATGAGCTCAATCCGTCCGTGCTGGGCCAACTGATCGCCGCATACGAGCACAAGATTTTCACGCAAGGTGTGATCTGGAACATTTGCTCCTTCGACCAGTGGGGGGTTGAGCTCGGCAAGCAACTGGCCCGCCGAATCCTCCCTGAGCTGCAGAGCGCGGCCGAGCCGGACCTCCGGCACGACAGCTCCACCAACGCGCTGATCCGACGTTACCGCGAGCGGCGGCTTCGCCCCGCACGGCCGTTGTCCGCCGACGAGAGAGGGAAGACAGAATGACAAAACTGAAATGTTGGCCGCAGTTCGCCGCCGCACTGCTCATCGTCGGCTTGTTCGGAAGCGGCTGCGGTGCGTCCACGCCCCAGGGTCTTCCGAAGGGGCAGCGTTATGTGATGCAATGCCGCAAGGATGGTCACGAGTTTGAGATGTCGCCTCAGGAGATGAACGCTGCTTTTGAGCGGGGCGAAGTTCGGGGGTCGGGCGATGGCGTCGACCTTTTCCGCTGCCCAAAGTGTGGCGAGTTTGCGGCGCAGCAGATCATCCGGGAGAAGTGAGCCATGAACCGCAGGGGCGGATTTACGCTGGTGGAGCTGCTCGCGGTCATCGGTATCATCGGGGTGCTGATGATGCTGATCTCTCCGCAGATCGGGCAGGCGATTGCCCGCGCGCGGGAAACGGCCTGCCGCAACAACATGTCGGGGCTCCTGAAGGCGGCGATGGCGTTCGCGGCGGACAACAATGGTCTGATGGCGTCAGCGTGGAGCCGCGGATCTCAGTCGACGAACGATTGGGAAATGTGCTTCATTGGGCAGGAGCTGCTTCCCCCCGGCCTGACCGTGAGTTCGGAATGGCCCCAGGGCAAACTCGGTACGCTGTTGAACTATCTTGGCGGTCGAGATGCGGCCCGCCGGCTGAGCCGCTGTCCGGGATTGCAACCGGGTCCCCTCCGCAGCGGGACGGGCAGCAACGGGTACTTCGATTATGCAATGTTTGAGATTTTTGCGGGGGCGAAACAGTCTCGCATGCCGTCCCGGGCGCGGGTGGATCTGGGCTCTGGCTTGGAGGAAACACCCTGCCCGTGGTTGGTTGAGGAGGACCCGGCGGAATTTTTGAACGCTGGCTACATCCAGCCGTTTCACAAATCCACGGATCGGCTGGGTGCGTGGCATCGGGGGCGCGGGAACATTGGGACGCCGGAGGGAGCGGTCGTTTCGATCGGGCCGGCGCGCAAAACCGGCGGTATTTTCAAAAATCCGCGCTCGCAGGACTGGCGGGCGCGGGCACCGTCCGGGACCGAGATCCCGCTGTACAACGCGGCAGTGGCCGCGCCGAACGGCTGGGGCTGGTGGAATCGCCAGTAAGTTGGGCGTGATTTTTGCCGCGCCGGCCGGCCGACGATCACTCAGAAAGCAGTCTGCCGCCATTGGTTGGGGCGAGAAAGACTCCCCCGGGCTCGGTCACCGGTGCGGGCGGGCCAGCGGGCACATCGCACGCCGTTCAGGAGTCGGATGAGTCCCCTTCGCTGGCGCGATCTTCTCGCGCGTCGGCACCGGACTCGGAGCGGCCCATGCGATCCTGTAGTTGCCCGCGTTTCAATAGTTCGGCTTCAAACGCGCGGTGGTAGGCGGCTTCGCGCTCCCGCAGGATCAGATCGGCGATGTTCCGGCTCATGTCCATCAGACGGCCAGGGGGGGCAGGCTTGCGCTGGATGACGTGTGCGACCAGGCGCGTTGTTCCGTCAGGGCCCCCGCGGACAACCGGCGTGTACTCCCCCGCATTGCAGGTGGCCAGCTCGCCCATCAGTCGTTCGACCGCCGGATGGTTGGTGGGCATCCGCGTCGCCGTGAATTCTGGCGGCTGCTGGAGCGGAAGATTCCACCGGGCGGCCGCCTGGGCGAGTGTCGTCTTTCCGGCGCGAAGGTCGTGCAGCAGTGACTCCGCGCACGTGTCGAGTGCCGCCGAAATCGCTTCCTCGCGGGCGTCACGTTCGACCTCTACCCTCACGTCCGCTAGCTCGGGGATACGCGAGGGGAGCCGTTCCTTCAGCCACAGTACGAAGTAGCCACTTTCACCGCGAACGGGCAGGCTGAAGCGTTCGTCCGGCGCTTCCCTCAGCTCGAATGCGGCCCGGTTGAAACGAAGACCTGCGTCCACTGTCGCGAGGGGGACGTCCCGAAGCAGCGGCGGGGTCTCACGAACCTCCACGCCGAACTCGCGGGCCGCTTGCTCGAACGAGAGGGGGCGAGTCGGACGGTCCGGCGAAATGCGGCCAACGAACTCGAGCGCGCGCTGTTCAGCGCGGTCCATCGCTCGGCGTTGCCGGAGTGCCTCTACGATGGCGGGGCGAACTTCGTCCAGCGGTCGTACCCGACGGACGGTCTGGGTCGCCAGTTGCGCCGTTGCCGGCGTGTTGGTGGAAGAGGTCCCCGGCGGGGTCGGTGCCTCGACGAGGTTGGTCACAATTTCCTGTGTTTCAATGGTGTACTGCTGACGATGCTCGTCGTAGTAGTCCTCGATGTCGTTGGCTTCGGGGGGCGGCACCTCGGAAAGATGGTCGGCTGCTCGAAAATGGACATACTGGACGACCACCCGCGGCGGAATCGCGTAGTTGGTCATGTGGCGGGAGAAATAGTCCGCAATCTGTGCCTCGCTAAGGGCGATGTTGGTCTCGACGATGGAGGGGGGCAGCTCGAGGTACTCAATCTGGAACACGTCCTCGAGCACGGAGAAGACCCGGGCGATGTCGGCGGGCGGCGCGAGGACCGCCTGCGCCGTGATCATGCGGAGCCGCTGCAGTGCCAACTCCTGTGCGACGTGCTCCTCAAAGAACGGTTCTCCGAGTCCCGTCTCACCGAGCAGGCGATTTACAAATCCGCGATAGGCCTCGAGGCGAAAGCGGCCCTCGTGTTGAAACATCGGCTGGGATCGAATCGCGTCCTGGACTTCATCGGGTCGAATCACGATGCCGAGCCGCGCGGCTTCGCGCAGCGACGCCAAACGCTGCCATGCGAGTCGGCGCAAGGTGGGCTCGGTCCGCTCGTCCAGCGAAGGCATTTGTCCCGTTGCGGCCAGCGCGATGGCCAGCCGCACGTGTTGGAGAGCGTCCCAGTATTCGGCCCGCGTCACCGGTCGCCCATTCAGCACGCCGGCCGCACCGCGTTCCCGTTCTTCACGGCTCGCAAACAGGAAGGGGGTGCCCCAGATCACAAAGGAAAACACGATCACGACCAGAAAGATGATCCAGGTGATCCGGGACTGGATCATCGCGTGAAATTTCCCGATCCACATCGGCATGGCGCTGTTACCTTCCTTCCGCCGCCGGGCGGAAGCCCCGCATCGTGTCCGAAACCGCGGAGCGGGTCAAATCCGTTCGACCGCCCCTCCGCCCTTTGACTGACGCGCTCGGGTCTGGGTCAGATGCGGCACCGTGGCGCCGGCGTTCGAGCACGGTGAGATGGTGGGGCCGCATCGTCCGGCCACGATAGACCGGGTGTACCCAGCCCAGTGCGCGGACCGATTCGAAGTCCCGTCGCAGCGGATCGGGAAGATGCTCCGTTTTAGCGACGTAGAGCACTCGCTGAATGTCCGGCCGGTCGCGGTAGCCGGGCCAGAAGGCAAACTGGTGGGCGGGCGGATTGGAGGGAGGCGTATAGACCCAGGGGTGGCCTGGCGTGTAGTAGATGAGCAGTGAGGCAAGCTGATAGCCGCCGGCGATCACTGCGTCGCAGCGCTCCGTGGCACGAGCCCGCGCGACCTCCATCGCCAAGCTGCGGGCGCCGCCAATGCGCCGGAAACGATCATTCCCGAATATCCACGGTCCCAGCAGCAGAAGGTGCGCGGTGACCGCGAGAACCGCGTGCGCGGCAACCAGCTGGTGGGCTCGGCGACGGACCACGGGGTTGCAATCCATCGCCGGGCTCCACAAACCCGCCAGCAGCACGGGCGTCATCGCGAGGGCCGGGGCGGTCCAGTTTGGTTCCCATTCGCCGTTCAGGCTCACGAGCGCATAGGTCAGCGGCAGGGGCAGTACGAACGCGGCCAGAAAACGCAACGGCGCCCGCGCTTCTTCTCCACCTTGGCGGCGAAGGCCAGCGATAAGGGCCGCGGCGTACGCCGGCGACAGCACTGCGGCCTGACTGGCCAAGAAGCCGATCATCGCCAGTAAATCGCCGCGAAACGGTTGGTCCAGCGCTCCACGGGCTCGGAGATGCTGCAGCGTGGCCCAGCCATGGTTCCAGTTCCACACCAACGGGGGCACGAGACCCAGCAGGCCGATCCCGACGGCCAGCCAGAGCCCGGGCCGGCGCAGCCGGCGGCCGTCGGGGCATATCGCCGCCGCAATTGCATAGCTGGGCAGCTGGGCGAGGTTCGTGAATTTCGCGAGAGTGCCAGCGGCCACCGCCAGCCCCGCGCCGATCCAGTGGCGGCGTGCGTTTGTGCGCAAGGCGTCGTGCAGCGCGACGGCGCCGATCAGCCAGGCCGCAACGCTGAGGGGGTCGATCGTCATCAATAGACTGCCCACCAGCAGCAGTGGCATCGTCGCCGCGACGACCAGCGCGCGCAACGCCACGCGCGGCGAGTAGAGACGGCGTGCCAGACCGTACAGCGCCCAGCTGGAAATCGCGGAGGCGAGCACTGCCGGCAGCCGCACCGCCCATTCGGCGTCGCCGAACAGCCGGGTAGCGGCCGCAATCACCCACGCGATCGCTGGCCCCTTGCTGTAGTAACCAATGTCTAAATGTCGCGACCACACCCAGTAGTACGCTTCGTCGCCCGCCAGCTCCAGCGTGGCTGAGTACAGCAGCCGCAATATCGTCAGCGTCGCCACAAGGGCCGCGGCGCGCCGCGCCGTGATGGAGGTGTCGGTGTGTGTCTTCGCGGCCGGCTGGACCGTCGTCGCCATATCCGCCAGGATGGTAGGCAGCCGGCCGTGCGGGGCCAAGCCGCGGTTCGCGCGGCAGCTTTCTGGCCGCAGGACGGTTGAGGTGCAGGTCCATGAGCGAGCTCTCCGCGCCCTCGGCGACGATGAACGACGCCGACGTCCAAGCGATTGATCGGATTCGGGAGATGTGCGACCGCCTCCGCCGTGAGATCGCTCGTGTGATCATCGGCCAGGACGAGGTGGTCAGCCAGTTGCTGATCTGCCTGTTCTGCCGGGGGCATGCGCTGTTGATGGGCGTCCCCGGCCTCGCGAAGACCCTTCTCGTGCACACGATCAGTGACCTCATGCGGCTTCGTTTCAGCCGAATCCAGTTCACGCCGGACTTGATGCCCTCCGACATCACCGGCACCGAAATTCTGCAGGAAACCGACACGCCCGGCCGCCGCGCATTTGAATTTGTGCGGGGGCCGATCTTCGCGAACGTGGTGCTCGCCGACGAGATCAACCGAACGCCTCCCAAGACGCAGGCCGCGCTGCTGCAGGCCATGCAGGAGCAGGCCGTGAACTACGGATCGCAGCGCTATCCGCTGGATCCGCCCTTCTTCGTGCTGGCGACTCAGAACCCCATCGAACAAGAGGGGACCTACCCGTTGCCCGAAGCGCAACTGGACCGCTTCATGTTTTTCATTCGGGTGGACTATCCCACGGAGGAGCAGGAGCGACGGATTGCGCGGGAAACCACCGGTGATTCGCGCCCGGCGCTTTCGCCGATTCTTTCTGGTCCCGAAATCATCGAAGGCCAGCAACTCATCCGCCGCGTGCCGGTGCCGGATCACGTGATCGAGTACATTGTCCGGCTGGTTCGACGTTCGCGGCCTTCCTTGCCCGAGTCGCCGGCGTGGGTCCGTCGCTGGGTACAGTGGGGAGCCGGCCCGCGCGCGGTGCAGTTCCTCGTGCTCGGCGCTCGTGCGCACGCGGTGCTCCGAGGCAGCTATCTCGTGCAGGTGGACGACGTGCACGCCGTCGCGATGCCGGTGTTGGAGCATCGCATTCTGACGAACTTTCACGCCGAATCAGAGGGAATCGACAGCCGCGAAATCATCCGCCGACTGATCGCGGAGCTCTCGTCGGACGGCCGATGACGTCGCCGTCTCATCGCGAGTTGCTCGATCCGGCCATGCTTGCCCGGCTTTCACGGCTGACGCTGCAGGCGCGTTCGCCGATGCTCGGGACTGTGTCCGGACTGCATCGCAGTGCGACGCGGGGCTCCAGCGTGGAGTTTGCGGAGTACCGCAAGTATGTGCAGGGGGATGACATCCGGCATCTCGACTGGCGCGTTATCGCCCGGACCGACCGCTACTACATGAAAGAGTTCGAGGCGGATACCAACCTGCGCGCCTGGTTGTTGCTTGATGCGAGCGGTTCGATGGGCTTCCGCGGAACGCACGTGCGCCGGTTCGACTTTGCGCGACGTCTCGCCGCATCGCTCGCATGGCTGCTGGCACAGCAGGGCGATGCGGTGGGGTTGATGCTGTGCGCGCAGCCGGCGGCATTCGAACTGCCGCCGCGGCGTTCACCGGCCCACCTGAAACTGATCCTCGACGCGCTGCGGGACGCGGAGCCGGCCGGCGACACCGCGCTCGTGGAGGCGTTGCATCGCCTTGCCGAGCGCGCGCGCCGGCGTGCGATGATCGTGGTCATTTCCGACTGCTTTGCGGATGCCGCCGCAGTGCTGGATGGTTTCCAGCACATGCGCTTCCGACACCATGACCTGGTCGTTTTTCAATTGCTCGATCCGCTCGAGATTGGTTTCGCGTTTGACCGGCCGATGCGGTTCGATGATCTCGAGGGCGGCGGCGCCGTCGTCACGGACCCAGCGGTGATCGGCGACGACTATCGGGCGGCGGTCACCGCCCACCTCGCCGCGCTTGAACACGGCTGTCGTGAGTTCGGCGTGGACTACCGCCGAGTGTTGCTGGACGCGGATCTGGAGAATGTGCTCGCCGCATTCGTGCTGAGCCGATCACGGGCCGGCGGGGGGGCGCGGTGATCTTTCTGCAGCCCGAGCTGCTTTGGGGATTGCTCGCCGCGCCGTTGCCGATCGTGATTCACTGGTTGAACCGGCTCCGCTACCGACGGATGCCATGGGCGGCGACTGCCTTTTTGCGTATCGCGACCCGTACATCCACGCGTCGTTCGCGTATTCGGCAGTGGCTGATTCTTGCCTGTCGCGTCACAGCGTTGACCGCACTGCTGTTGTTGCTGACCAGGCCGCTGGCGGGGGGACGATTCGGCGCCATGCTGGCCGGCCCCCCCGACCTGGTGGTGATCGCGCTGGATCGCTCCGCCAGCATGGAGCTGTCCATGGGAGACAGCGGGCGGACGCGACGCGTGGCCGCGCTGGAAACGATTGCGCGGTCGCCGCGCGAGCTATGGCGCCAGACCAGATTTGTGCTGTTGGACAGTGCGACCCTCCTGCCTCAGACCATCGCCGAGCCGGCTGTGCTTCCGGAGCTGGCGGCCGCGGCGCCGACCGATGCTGGTGCGGACCTGCCGGCACTGCTCGGCGCCGCGGCGAAGGCGCTGGCGCTGGAGCGACCCGGACGCGCCGAACTTTGGGTCCTCAGCGACCTGCAGGCCTCTTCGTGGCGGCTAGAGGATCCGCGCTGGCGGGTTGTCGCCGCTTCGCTCGCGGCGCTCCCGCAGGATGTGACTGTGCGACTCTTCGCCAGCCGCGGTGCGCCGTCTGCCAACCGTACGCTGCGGTGGGTGG
Source organism: Kiritimatiellia bacterium (assembly GCA_026417735.1). NCBI lineage: Bacteria > Pseudomonadati > Kiritimatiellota > Kiritimatiellia > Kiritimatiellia bacterium. Next base: position 161,057 of record JAOACR010000003.1, on the reverse strand, counting down.
GGGTGCGACGCGTAGCGGTGAGCGGGCGATGGCGAGTGGATGTCGTCGTGGCGATCCGGGCGGAAGGTGCAGCCGCAAATCAGCCCGTGATGCTCTCGTGGAATGCGATGGGTGTGCGATCCGCCGCCGAAGTGAGACCCGGCCCTTCCTTCAGCACCATTCAACGCTCATTTGAGTGGCCGGTGGATCAACCTGTCTTTTGGGGGACGGTGGAGTTGCCGCCCGACGCAGCGCCTGTGGATGACCAAGTTTATTTCGCGGTGGCGAAACCGGCTGAAAGCCGGGCGGTGATCGTCGCGGAACATGACGAATGCGAACGCCGGCTGCGCTGGGCGCTGGCGCCGTTGGAAACGGGACATGTCGAGGTGGTCCGAGCTCGAGCCGGCTCGGTCGCTGCGGCTCTCACTGGCCGTGTCGCTTTGGTCGTGATTCAAGGCACGGAATTGTCGGAGGCGGACATCGCCGCAATTCGCCGCGTGGTCGCGGAGGGATCGAGCGCGCTCTGGATGCCCGGAACTGAAGCAGGGCACCGTCGCGGCGACTGGACATGGGGCACCTTGGAGTCGGCGCCAGAACATCCCTGGCGTGTTGCAGCATGGAACCGCCGGGACGGCCCGCTCCGCGATGGCTCGGATGGCCAGCCGATTCCGGTGGAGCGGCTCGCTGTGAGTCACCGCCGGGTGCCGACGACACAACCGCTGGAAGACGCCATTCATGCCGTGATGGGGGATGGCGTTCCGCTGCTTGTGGGCCGGGTGTGCGAAGCGGGCCGAACCTACGCGCTCGGCACGCTTCCGCTAACGGAATGGTCAACCCTGGCCGAAGGGTGGGTTTGGGTCCCGATGCTGCAGCGGATGCTCGAGGAAGGTGCGCGCCGGTGGGAGGCCGCCGACACGCTGCAGTGCGGCCAGTGGCCGGCCTTCGCGGACGGCGACTGGCGACCGATTGAGGGAAGCAGTTCGAGCCGGCCCGGTTACGGAGCGGGGATCTTCCGGCGAGGTGGCCGAATGATTGCGCTAAATCGCCCGCCGGAGGAGGATGAGGCGGAGGAGGTGCGGCCCGACTCGATTCGGCAGAAACTATCGCCCGTGCGGACCGTGTTTGCGGGCGACACAACGGCGCACGCTGGGGAGGAAACCGCGCGAGCGGAGATATCCGCCGCACTTGCAGTGCTCGCGATGTTGGCGCTTCTTGCAGAGAGCTGGTTGCTGGGCAGCGAGCACCGACCGGCCCTTCCGTGAACGGGGTGCTCCATTGGTCGCTGCAGGCGTCGCCCGCCCGGCTGGCGTTGTTGGCGGTGCTGCTGTTTGCCGCCGCGGCGCTGATGGTGCGTCACATCCGTCGCGCCGGCGATCGGACGACGCGCCGATTGGAGGCTCTGCGAGCAATCATTGTGCTCATGCTCGGACTCACCCTGTTACAGCCCGAAGTTGTGCGGCGGCTCGAGTCCCCGAGACAAACGCGGGTGGCGGTGCTGTGCGATGTGTCCGCGAGCATGGACACCGCCGACGTGGACGATGGCCGGGGAGGATGGGTACGGCGGTCGGAGTGGGTCCGGCAGGCGGTGACGAACCAGATCCGGACGGTGCTCGGCGGCCGGTACGAGACGGACGTGAAGGAAGTGTGCGCCCCGCCGGTTGGCGGCGGCACTGACCAGGGACAGACGGATCTGCACGCTGCGCTCGAGTCGGCACTCAGCGAGGCAAGATCGTTGCGCGCGGTTGTGCTGCTGTCGGATGGAGACTGGAACGCGGGACCGCCTCCGGCGCTGGCTGCGGCGCGGCTGCGCGCCGCCGGCGTACCCGTCTATGCCATTTGCGTCGGACGGGCGCAGCCACTACCGGATGTCGCCGTAGAGCGGGTGCTTGCGCCCGCGTACGGTTTGGCCGACGAGCGCCTGGACGTGCCGGTTGAGGTCCGCAACCGACTGGATCGTGAGCTGCAAACGGAAATTCGACTAATGCGGGACGGGCGTGTGGTCGACCGTCAGCCGGTGCGCCTTGCACCCCAGTCCAGCGCCCGCGCCCGTCTGACGGTGCGGCCGTCGGAGCCGGGTGAGGCCCTTTGGTCAGTGGAAGTGCCCGCTGAGCCGGAGGAAACTGATCGCCAGAACAATCGTCGCGACGTGCGAATTCCGATTCGCCGCGCGGTGTTGCGAGTGCTGCTGGCCGACACGCTGCCTCGCTGGGAATATCGATATCTGCGGAACGCGCTGATTCGGGACCCGGGCACAGAGGTCAAGTGCTGGCTGGCGCATCCGCAACTCCCACCGGGCGGTGGCCGGGATTATCTGCCGGCGTTTCCATCTGCGCGCGCGGAGTTTGCCTCGTTCGATGTGGTCGTGCTCGGGGACATTGGTGCCGGCGAGGGCGGGCTTACGGCGGCGCAGGCAGAGGAAATCCGTGGCCTGGTGGAGTATCAGGGAGGAGGTCTGATCTTGATTGCGGGGCGGCAGGGCCGGCAAGTCACCCTTGCCCAAACGCCGTTGCGTGATTTGCTACCGGTCGAACTGGATCCCACACATTCGCGGGGAGAAGCCTCCGCACTGGAGGCGCGATTCGAGTTGACGCCGGACAGTCGCGAGCACCCGCTCGTGCAGCTGGCGGACGATCCTGCGTCGAACGATTTGCTTTGGCGCGCGTTGCCTGGCTTTTTCTGGTATGCGCGTGTACTGCGCACACGGCCGGGCACCGAAGTGCTGGCTGTTCACGCATTGGCCCGTAACGAGGAGGGGCGCATCCCGCTGATTGCAGTGCGTGCAGCCGGCTTGGGGCGGGTGCTGTACATGGGCACGGACGCGGTGTGGCGATGGCGGCACGGAGTGGAGGACACCTATCATTACCGCTTCTGGGGACAGGTGATCCGCTGGATGGCGCACCGCCGGCATCTCGGACATGCCGAAGGGCTGCGGTGGTTTACAATGCCCGAACGTCCGCAGGTGGGACAACGCAGCCGGATACAGGTGATTGCAGCCTCAGGGGCCGCAGAGGCCGCCAACATCGGCACGATACATGCCCGGATCACGAGTCCGGACGGACGCGAAACGCAGATGCTTCTTGCTCCGGTGGAGCCCTCGTGGGGCCTCCACGAAGGGGTCTGGACAGCCGACCAGGCCGGCCCTCACCAGGTCGTCATTCGCGACGTCAGCTCGGGCGCCACAGTCGCCGGCATGATCGAAGTGTCCCCCCTGGTTCGGGAACGAGTTGGCGAGCCGGCGAGACCGGATGTGATGAGGGAAATCGCACTCGTCGGCGGCGGCCGCTGGGCCGACACCGCCGGCATCGCTGAAGCGCTTGCGGCGATTCACATGCTACCGGAAACGCAGCCGGTGGAGTTGCGGTTTCGTTTGTGGTGTCACCCGGTGTGGGGTGGGGCGATCGGGCTGGCCCTCACCGCGTATTGGTGCGCGAGGAAACTGGCAGGTAAGCTGTAACTGTGAGACCGGCGAACCCTGACCGCAGCGTCGCAATTGAACTACCGCTGGCGCTGCAGAGCCGAATCAGCGCGGTCCGAAAACGGCTGCGCCGGCTGGAGTCTGCACTGGCGGCCGGCCTGGCGGCGACGGGGGCGACGTCAAGCTTTCTTGTGCTCTACGTCTGCGACCGTCTCTGCGAAACGCCGTCGCCGGTACGATGGCTGTGCTCGATTGCCGGCGCCCTGAGCGTGGCACTGCCGTTTGCGCGCTGGTGGTGGCGGTGGATGTGGGCTCCGGCCGACCTCCGGCAGATCGCCCGGCGGATCCAGCGAAGGATTCCGGCGCTGGGCGACCGGCTGTTGGGGGCGGTCGAGCTCGCCGATCCGCAGAGCGGTTGCGCGGCCAATGCGTCGGCGCCTTTGCGCAGAGCCGCGATCGAACAGGTCGCGCGTGAGGCTGATTTGATCGACGTCCGGGCAGCAGCTCCGGCCGGGATGGTCCAGCGGATCGCGGTGATCGCGGTCGGCCTGTTTGCCGCTGTAACCCTTCTGGCTGTTCGACACCCCGAGCCCGCCCGGAACGCCCTGCATCGCTGGCTGCGGCCGATGGCCTCCATTGCGCGGTTTACCTTTGTGAGGATCGGCGAGCTGCCGGCTGAGATGATTGTTCCGCTCGGCGAACCGTTCGAGCTGGAATGCTCCGTGCAGGGGGGGAAGAGGCGGCGCCCCTTGAATGCTTCCTGCCGGGTCGGACGAATGCGTTGGAAACGTTTTGTCGGTGAGGAGGGCCGCGTCCGGTTCCAGCTTCCTGGCCAGAACCACCCGGCCTGGTTGACGCTGCGCGTCGGGGATGCGATTCGTCATCTCCGATTGCGGCCCGAACAGCGGCCGGCGCTCGTGGAACTGACTGCGACCATTCGCTCGCCGCCTTGGCACGGACGTGGCGACGAGACGCGCCTGGTCGAGGCCGGCTGGTTGACGGTCCCTGAGGCCGGGGCGGTGATGCTGCGTGGACGAACAACCCGGGACCTCGTGGCAGCCACCCTGAATGGCGCAGAGGGGCCGCCGATGAAGGTCGCCGATCAACGTTTTGAGACGCCCTGGCTGCTGGCAACAACCACCTCCCCACTCGGCGGGTCGCACCGATTGCCGGATGAGCTTGTGATCAACTGGCGTGACGTCCTCGGCCTCACGCCGGCCGTCCCGCTCCGCCTTCGCGTTCAGCGCGTGCCCGATGCCCCGCCCCGCGTGCGATGCGAGGGGCTCGAGGGTGCGGTCGCGATTCTCGAGGACGAGACGCTTCAGTTCGATGTGGTTGCGACTGATGACGTCGGGGTGCGTCGGATCTGGGTGGAATGGCGAGCCGCACCGCAGGGCACGTCAGCAGGCGGCGCCGGTCAGATGCGCATGGTCGCGGAGGGGGCGGCAGACCAGTCGCTTTTGCGGGGCACGGTGGCGATGTCCCCCGACGCGCTCCGGTGGCCGCCGGATACAACGATCGAGCTTTGGGCTGCGGCGCTGGATTACGCTCCCGATCGTGGACCGTCCTACACGCCGGTGTACCGGATTCTCGTTGTGAGTCGGGCGCGTCACGCACAGTTGCTGGAGCAGCAGGCACGCGCGATTCAGGCCGTCGTCGAGGAGCTTCGCCGTCGTGAAGAGGCGAGGCGCCATCTCTCGGACGAACTGGCGGCTCTGGGAGATCGCGAACTCACTGGCGCGATCAACGACGAGCGATTGCGCGGCTCCGAGAGCGGCGAGCAGCGCGACGCAGAACGCGCCTCGAAGCTGGCAGAAGAAGCAGCACGTCTGGCGCTCGAAGCGTTGCGCAATCCGGCGATCGCCGAGGCATCGGTGCTCGAGTGGGCAATGATTGCGGAACGCCTGCAGGCGGTGGCGGCCGGCGCAATGAGATCGGCGGCGGAGACGCTGGGGGCCGCCGGCCGCAGTACCACGGCCGGTCGCCGCCGGGAGCAGGTGCGGCAGGCCTCCATGCACCAGCGCACGGCAACAGACCAGCTGGCCTCTATCCTGCGCGATGCGGCCAGCGCCGGCGACGAATGGGCGAGCCGGTCATTTCTGGAACGCCTGCGTGAGCTTTCACAGCACCATGCAAGTTTAGCGGTCACGCTGCAAAAGCAGGTCTCCACACTTGCCGGGCTGTACCCTTCGGAGCTGGATCCAGAGCGGCGCGCGGAGTTGGCGCGGTGGGCGGAACTGCAGGCGCGCCGTCGCGACGATGCGCGCAACCTCCGTGACGACCTCGCGGGGTTCTATGAGCGCTCCCGTCGGCGGGTGTATGGTGAAATCCGAGAGGCGATGAGCAATCCGGATGTGGTGGAGCGCCACGACGAAAGCCGGCATGCGATCTTGGAGAATCACGTGATGGCCGCGATGGCTCTCAGCCGGCAGCTGGCGGAGGATTTCGCGCGGTGGGCGGAACTGCTTGCGCCCAACTCGTCAGGTTCCAGCGCTGGCGGTATTGGCGGGCAAACCCCTTCGCTGCCGCCGGAGGTGCTGATGGGATTGCTACGGGCTCGTGCGCGGCAGGAAAGCCTGCGCGAGGCGACCCGTCAGCTCGACCGTGAACGCAGCGAGCGCGAGGACTATCGCGCCGCAGCCAATACCCTCGCCGACCGGCAAGAGCAGATCGAGACGGACCTGCGGAAGCTCAACGATCTTGTCGGAGGGCGTGTCCTTCAGTGGATGGAGACGATCGAACAAACCATGCTCGTTTCGGCGGCGACGTTACGAGAACCTCAGACGGACGCCGCGGCGATTGCGATTCAGACCGAGATCATCGAGTCGATCGCGGCAGCATTGAGTGCGGCGACCGGCAGTCCTTCGGAAGGTCAGCCGGCTCCGTCGGCCGAGGCGATGTCCGCCGTGACGAGGATGTTGGAGGCGCTGGCGCGGGCCGGGGGCGGAAGCCTTGCGGGCGGCAACACTTCGCGGGCGTCGAGCGGACCTGATGGGGCGGGGGAGGGGACATCGCCCTCCGCGCGGCCGTCTCAGCGAGCCGCCGGCACCGTGGACGAGGCGGTCCCCGCGGAGTTTCGGGAGGTGCTGGAGGGATATTTCCGTGCGATTGAACGCCAACCCTAGGACCCACCGCCGATCGTGCGCAGTGCACATCCTGCTGGCTGCAGTTCTGGTCACGCAGGTCACGGCGAATGCCCAGGGCTGGGGAGCGATTCACGGCGACCCGGTGCCACCCGAGATGGACGTTGCGTACGTGCGGGGGCTGCAGTTTCTGGCCCGCACGCAGTCGCCGGAGGGCTTCTGGCCGGGCGAGGGAGAGACAGGGCCGGGTGTGGTCGGCCTGGCAGTGTTGGCGATGCTTGCGCGCGGTGACGATCCGGAAGCCGGTCCGTGGGCGGTGAACATACGCCGCGGCCTGGAGTTCATTCTGCGTCAACAGCGGTCGGACAACGGATACATCGGCCCCTCGATGTATCATCACGGGTTTGCGACGCTCGCGCTGGCGGAAGCATACGGCGCGGTGGATGATCCGCGTCTGGGGCCGGCACTGAAGCGCGCCGCCGACCTGATTCTCGCCTCTCAGGCACTGAACCCGACCGGCGGCTGGCGCTATTCGCCCGACGCACGCGATGCGGATACCACCGTCAGTGGTGCACAGATAGTCGCGCTGCTGGCGGTCCGTAACGCGGGCATTGCGGTACCGGACGCAGCAATCTGGCGTGCGCTGCAATTCTATGAACAGTGCCAAACCTCCGATGGACAGATCGGCTATACGGGCAACGATGGCGGAGGGAGTGGGGCGCGGAACGCGATCGCGGTGACCGTGGCCTTACTGGCGCGGGAACGTAGCTCACCACTGTTCCGGCGCACCTTTGAAGTGTTGCGCACGCGGGGCGATCAGGACGGTGGAGGCTATTTCTTTTACTACCTGTATTACGCGGCCCAGGCGTTCTTCCATGCCGATCCCGCCGCGTGGCGCGAGTGGAACGCGAAGAACATCCGCCGCCTGCTCGATACCCAGGGAGCCGATGGTAGCTGGAGCGGCCCCCACGGGCGGGTGTTCTGTACGAGTGCCGCGCTACTTTCTCTTGCAGTAAACTATCGCTACCTCCCCATCTATGAACGCTGATCAACGGCATAGCAAGCACTGTTCAAAGTCCGCGGGCCCGCTGGTGTTCGCGCTGTGGCTAGCGACGACACCGTTTGGTGCCGGCATTCGCGCGGCGATCGTCGTGGGGCCATCGTCCGGGGTACCGCCCGGCGTTACCAACGCCAGTTCGATTTCGGCAGAGCGCAGTGCCGACCGACCTCCGGAGCGCCCCCCCAACGATCGCCTCACGTTGACGGGAGGTGAATGGTTGTCCGGCAGCCTGGTCAGTGCTCGCAACGATACCGGCGAACTCGTCTGGCGGCATGGCGCGATCCGAGAGCTCCTGTCGGTGCGGCTGCAGGCGGTGACCGAGGTACAGCTTGCAGTGCCCGGCGCGGCGCGACGGCGATCCTCGGCAGACAGCGTCGTCCGATTGACGAACGGCGATGAACTGTTCGGACGGATCCTCTCGCTCGATTCGAACTCACTGGTGATTGCTGACACCGCTGCGGGTACGCTGCGGCTGGTCCGTGCGATGGTCGCAGAGTTCTCGCCCGCCGGCGGAGCCGGCGAGGTGTTGTACGAGGGACCGTCGTCGCTCGAGGAGTGGGCGTTACGTGGCGATCGAAGCCGTCAATGGGCGCTGAGCGAAGGGGGGCTGATCCCGCTCAACCCCTCGCCGATCGGCCGTGTGATCGAGGGGATGGGTGACCGGGTGCGAATCGATTTTTCAATCGACTGGAAGTTCTTCCCCGGCTTTCTGAGTTTTTGGTTCTTCCACGAGAAGCCCGAAGAACCGCAGGGGGACGCGTACATGCTGAACATTGTCGCAGCGCAACGCCTGGAGCTGAACCGCATGCGCGCCGGCGGCGGCAGCCAAGGCCTCGGCGGCGTTGAAATCGGTGAATGGACCGGCGGTGCGGCGACCATGCGCGTGACAATTTTTGCGGATCGCCGGCGGGGGGAAATTGCGGTGTCGGTCAACGACCGCGTGGTGCGACAATGGAAAGACACCCGAGATTTTCGGGGAACGGGGAATGCGATCACGTTCATGCCTCAGGGAGGTCGCGAGCTCCGACTCAGCGAAATTCGCGTGGTTCGCTGGACGGGGCGCCTCGCGCCACCGTCAGAGTCGGCAGAACGGGTCGACAGCGACGTGGTGGTTTTGGCGAACGGCGACACGATGTCCGGCCGAGTGCTCACCGTGGGGGAGGGACGGCTGCGCCTCGAGACGCCGTTCGCGCCGTTGGAGGTGCCGGTGGAGCGGGTTGCTCAAGTCATTTTCGCTGCGGAGTCACAGCTGCGGGCCCGGCGCCGGCCAAGCGATGTGCGGTTGCGCCTTGTGAGAGGTGGCCAGATCACGATGACACTGCGTGAGATCGACAGTCGGGTCATTCGCGGTGAGAGCGAAAACTTCGGCATCGCGGAAGTGCCGTTGGAGGCAGTGCAGCGTATCCAGTTCAACCTCTATGGCCCGGCGGTTCAACGGCTCGTCCCGTAACAGTCGCATGATCGCACGGTTTTTGTTGTTGGCGGTGGCAGCGGTGGGCAGCTCCGCGGAAATGTCGGTCCCCGTCCGGCAGTTTCAGCAGCGGCCGGCGATTCGGCTGATTGCGGCCTCAGGGCAATTCCGCTTCGACGGTGGAGATGCCGTTGACTTGTGGCTGGATGCTGCAACCTTGGGCGCAGTCGCGATGGCGGACGCCGTGACGGAACTGCCGGCATCGGTGGCCGCTGCGCGCCTTCCCTTGCCGGAAGTGGGCAGCGTCGGCGAACCTGGGACTTTGAGGGCCGATTGGTCGCCCTCGGAGAGAAAGATTGCGTTCTACGTTGGCACCATTCCGCTGGTGACCAACGAGGTGCCTGAGGGAATCGCGTCAGGGAGACTTCTGTTGTGGCATTTGGACCGCCTGGCGCTGCTCGCGTTGCCCAAGACTGGTGGCCGTGCGATCTGGATTTGGTCCGGGGGTGTACGCTTCCTCCTGCAGCTGCCCGACGCGGAGCAGTATTTCCTGTGCAGCCTCCAAGAGGCGATGCTTGGGGGCCGCCCCGTGGAAAAAACGGACTTGCTGGGCGGCATTTCGCTTGAGAGGCTCGATGCGGCAGGTGACGTGACGGTGAGTGGGATCTCACCGAAAGGGCAGCCGTTCCGGCACCGACATCTCATTGACAGCAGAGATCTTGAGGCGCGCGTGCAACGGGCGCTGATTGCATTGAATCGCGGTCTGAAGGTGAGAGTGCCTGCGCCGGCCCGTCTCTCGGAAGGCAACGTTCGATGAAGCGAGCGAAGGAGTCGCGGCCGCGATGCGCGGGCATCATCGTTCTCGGGGCCGTCCTCAGCGCCGGAATGCTCCTGGCCGCTGCGGCCCCGCCGGTAGGCGGGCGGGTAGGGGAGGGAGCCGATCCTGCGGCGATGGCGAAGGCGGCGCTCGAGCGGGGATGGGAAGGAATAGCGGAGTTGCGCCGGCTGGCGGTGAATGGTCCCGCGGAGGTCGCACCCGTCGCGATGCGTGCGTGGGCGGATGTGCGCTGGCAGGTTTTGGGCACGCCGGCCACGGGGGCGCTCTTCGCTGCGGAGGAATCGGCGGCGCTCACCGCGTGGGAGACATTGGTAGCTGAGCGCGGTGCCTCGGCGATGGCGGTCGCACTCAGATTGAGCGAGACCGCGGGTTTTACCGCCCGCGCGATGCGATTGTTGCCGGTGTTGCTCACGGCGGTGTCCCCGGCGGACGCGGCGGGCTGGATCGCCTCGCAAAAGGATCCGGACCTGGCGGGGCGACTCATTCGTTTCATGGTGGAGAGTGTGGAGCGTTCGACCGATGCCGTGGTGTTGAGCCGGGTTGTCGAGATCCTGTTGCTTCTCTGGCAGTACGACGAGGCGCTTCGAGTCGCCGAACGGGCTTACGCAACAAGCGGATCCGACGAGTTTGTGCGCCTGGCCGCCACCGCCCTGCGGCGGAGCGATGACGGGGCAGCTTTAGCGAGCGCATTCGACCGTCTGTATCGTGGTCGCTCCGATCGCGCCGGTCGCGAACGGGAGCTGGTTTTCTGGATACGCGTGGCGGCGGAGGCCGGGCGCGCAGAGCCGATCCGGGGGCGATTGCGGCCAGCCGATCTATTGCGTCTACCGTCCAGCGAGGCCGCGACGGTGGTGCGGGATTTGACGCGCCTCGGGCTGGCGCAGGATGCCCAGGAGCTGCTTTCAGGAGCGCAAAGCCCCTTTCAGATCTACCTGCGGGCGTGGGTTGCGCGCGTTGCTGGCGATCCATTGGCTGGAGATGCTGAAGCGGCGCTGGAGGCGGCCCTTGTCGATCGGGGGGAATTGAAAGAAGACGAGGCCCTCGCTACTGCCGATGTGATGGACCGGTTGGGCGACTCTTCCGCTGCCGCCCGTCTGTGGAGCCGAATCGTCGAGTCCGCGCCACGGGACACGATTCATGATGTGAATGCACACCTGCGGCTCGCGCGTTTGGCGGAGGCCACCGGTGATCTCAGGGCGGCCCTGTCGCACTGCGAAGAAGCGCTGCGGGTCAGCCGGAAACTCGATGCGCCATCGCTGACTGGTCCTGGCGGCCAGCGTGGGACGGAATGGTTGATGCGCGCGATCCTGGAGCTGCGGCGGCGGCTGGGGCGGCCGTCCGAGGGATCGGAATGAGCGAGGGAACGACAGAAGCTGTGGAGATGGCATCGGTTGTGCTAACCTGTGGCCATGGCGCGGCGACGGTACGACCTTGAAGGCAGCAACGATTTTCTGATCGCGGCGATTGTGCTGTTGGGTCTGGGCCTCTGGGCCATTAAGGATGGCTGGTTTCCATCGGCCCGCGTGCTGGAACGTCACCCACGAGAACTCCACGTGAGGGCACCAGCAACCGGCGCGGTGGTGGAGGTCCGAGTAATTGCGGGGCAAACGGTGCTATCGAACCAGCCAGTCGCTGTCTTCCAGATCGCGAAGGGTGGTGGTGCCTCAGAGCGTGTGGATTTGCGATCTCCGACGGCGGGGACGGTGTTGCGAGTGGACTCGATACGGCGCGAAGAGCTGCTGCCGGGCGATATCATTCTCTCCGTGGCGCCCGATGATATCTTTTACTCGTTTAACAAGAGCCTGGCGGTCATCTCGCTTGTGCTCGCGGTGGCCTGTTTGTTCGTCCATCGGGCGGTGAGATAAACCGCACACAGGGGTTTGTGCCCACAGCACGCGGACGAGCCGGTTTCAAGCCGGCGGCCATTCAGACCTTCAGCGCCACGCAAGGGGTTCGCAAAGTGCTTTTAGATTTTCGATCGGTGTTCGAGGAGGGATTTCGCAGCCGGCGCAGACCATGAAGGGAAGCCCGGCCTCGTCTCGGCAGCTCTGAATGCCAATGCGAATCGCCGCGGGGTTGCCACGAAGAATGGCCTCAGCGGGGTCCAGATTGCCGGCGATCACCACGCGCGGCCCCACTGCTGCCCGCACGGCGGAGAGGCTCACCATGTGATCCACATCCAAGATGTCGACGCCCAGGTCAGCGATTCCAGGTAGCAGATGGGAGATATCGCCACAAATGTGCAGGCGAACACGACCGCCTGCTGCCTGGATTGCTCGCACCAGCTTTTTTTCTCGCGGCTGGACAAGCGACTCGTAGAGGTCGGGCGATAACTGGCTTACGATGGCGTCGCCAATCCCAATGGTATCGGCGCCAGCCTGAAGCTGTGCTTTCGCAAATGCAATAGCCACCTCAAGGCACCGGTCCATTAGCTCGGCCGCATACACCGGGTCATCCATCAGGTCGTAAAGAAAGTTGATCGTATCACGCAGATCGGCGGCCTCGGCGGCGGGGCCTTCCACCCACCCGAGTATGGAGTAGCGATCCGAGGCAAGCTGGCGGTACAAGCGGCAGGCATCCACTCTGTCGCGCATTCGTTCCGACAGGTGGGGGTCCGGTCGCGCGAGACGGTCGAGCGAACGATCCTCGGCCAAGGGATGGGTGCAACGGGGAACGCCATCCGTGACATATTCCACAACGCCGCCGAACCCCTGTGTTTCCCGATATGGGTCGGAAATGCAACTGACCTGATCGAAATCAAAGGCCTCTGCGCAGGCGAGATTCGAGCGAACGAGTACCTCGTGGTTGGACGCGAACTCTGCGTAATTCGATCCAATGAACTCCGCCGCGAACTGCATGAGGATGGGAATCCGGGGCACAAAGTCCGGTTGCTGGCCTTCCAGGACCGCAAAATATCTTTCACGCCCTGTCATCATCTGGGCACCTCCGCCAGCGGGGAAGTTACCTAATCTTGGTGTCAGAGGCCAGCCGAAGCTCCGCAAGGAGCAGCCGTCGACCTCCAGCGCGCTCAACGGCACCGCATCGCTGAGTCCGGGCTGGCTGAAAACTCTTCGTGATTCGTCGGGGCCAGAAGTAATGGGGCTCAAACTGACGCACCTTCGGACGCGGATGCCCCTGAGAAATCGGGCCCTGGCGCGTCCCAGCCTGCGCCCTCAGCTCGGATACTGGGCGAAACTGAACGGGCACTGGGTTCCACTTTCGGTGGGCGAACGATCCACAGACTGTCGGCGCTCGCGTAATGCGGCACGCCGTTAGGCCAACGGCTGTGAAGGCTTAGCCGGACAATTGCGTCGCATAATATATGTTATGTCCAGTATTGACGGTTTCACAACCCCACATCTTGTTGTGAGCCCTTATCCACAGGCGGGCGGACGACCGTTGCACAACGCGATCGATCCGCTATCACGCGGTAGCCTGTGAAAAGAAGGGACTACGCCCTAGACAGATGCCATGGCGAAGGATCGCGCCTGTACGCTTTCGAATCCCAGGCAGACTCAGCCTCGGGGTCGGAGTATCTGCTCGTAGAGTCCCAGGTAACGACGCGCAGGCTCGCTCCATCCGTGATCTTCCCGCATTACCCTTTGCATTAGCGTGTGCCAGGAGCGTTCCTGTCTCCACAGCGCGATCGCGTGTCGAAGCGCACTCAGGAGAGCGCCGGCGCTATATTCGGTGAAAACGATACCGTTACCTTCCGCGCCGTCCGCCGAAAGGCCGCGAATCGTGTCTTTGAGGCCCCCCACACTGTGAACGACGGGGATGGTGCCATACCGCAATGCGTAAAGCTGGCTCAAGCCGCATGGCTCATTCCGCGACGGCATCAGAAACAAATCAGCGCCCGCCTGAATACGGTGCGCCAGTCCCTCGTCATATCCGACCCGCACCGCAACGCGGTCGGGCCACTGTCTTGCCCACCCGATTGCCGCCTGTTGGTGAGCCGCCGTGCCCTTTCCTAACACGACCAACTTCAGAGGCAACTGCACAATGTCAGCCATGGCGCTCTCGAGGAGGTCAAACCCCTTCTCATCCACCATCCGTGACACCATACCTACAACGGGCATTGTTGGCTCCAGGGGAAGACCCACCTCAGAAAGCAGAGCAGATCGACAGACCTGCTTTCCGGCGAGATTTTCCGCTGTGAACGTCTGCGCAATGTGCGGATCCGTCCCAGGGTTCCAGATCTCATTGTCGACCCCGTTCAGAATGCCTAAAAAACGATTGCCCAGCGAGCGAAGTACCCCATCCAATCCGAACCCGTGCTCCGGAGTACGAATCTCATCGGCGTAGCTCGGACTGACCGTGGTTGAGACATCGCTCGATGTCAGACCGGCTTTCAGACAGTTGATGTTGCCAAAAAACTCGACACCCTCGATCGAAAAGCAGCTAAAAGGAAGGTTCGTCAGTCCAAACTCTGAGCCCGGGTAGATTCCCTGATATCGGAGATTATGGACGGTAAAGACCGTCCGCTCCCGGCCCGAACGGCCCAGACCGAATATGCCGTGCCGCAGATACAGCGGAATGAGTCCGCAAGTCCAGTCATGGCCGTGTACGATGTCCGAAGCGTACTCCGCCAAATCCAATAGAGCGGCGACCGCCTTCTGGAAGAACACAAATCGCTCGAAGTTGTCCGTGTACTCCCGCTCGGGCAACGCGTAAATTTCGCGCCGGTCAAAGTATTCGTCACGCCGCACGAAAAGCGTCGTTACCTCGCCGTCGTGGCGCCAGATTTCCGCGGTGTGTACACGGTATCCCACCGGCACCCGCAGACGAGTGCCCGTATCGCTCAAATCATGTTCGCCCTCCCACACGCAGCGATGCAGGGGCATGATCCGAACCACGTCGACGCCGGCACGCCGCAACGCTCGCGGCAGCGACCTCATGACCTCGCCGAGGCCACCGGTCGAAGCGAACGGCGCGATTTCGCTGCTGGCCATCAGAACTTTCACGCGATCTTCCCCGTCTGGCGGCCCGTGGCGCACAACGATTTGGCATGCTAACCTGCAAGGCCGAATGGATCAGTGGATACCATCCCTTGAACAGGCGTTCAAACGCTTTGTGCAGTCCGCGGAGTACCGTCCCATGACGGCGCGCGAGATCGGCAGCCGGATGGGACTGTCGCCGGACATGCGGGCCGCGCTCCGCGCACTGCTGCGTCAGATGGAACGCGATGGCCAGATAGTGCGACTTCGCGGTCAGCGCTGGGCACGTCCCCAAAACTTGGACCAATGCGTTGGCCTACTACAAGTCAACCGTCGGGGCGACGCGAACGTGGTCGACGAGCTGCGGCCGGACCGGATTGTGCGAATCCCACCGGAGGCGCTGTCCGGGGCAGTTCATGGAGACCGAGTGCTCGTCCAGGTGCGGCCGAAGGGAGCCCTGCTCGCCTCGCGGGAGGGCGGGCGCCGATTCGTCCGGCCCACGCTGGTTGGACGCATCGTGCGGGTTGTCGAGCGTTCCCGGCCAGTGACCACGGGGGTTCTCCGCAAAGGACCGCACTACTGGTATGCGGTGCCGCTCGACCCTCGATTCCCGACTAACGTCTGGATTGCAAACTGGGAGCAGCGTCTGCACGAACCTCCCGCTGAGGGCGCAGTGGTGGCCATCGAGCTGGAGCCGTGGCGTGCGGGCGACACGCGGTGCCGGGGCCGGATCACGGAAGTGCTCGGCCCGAAGGCCGATCTGGGGGTTCGGTTGCGAGCGCTGATCCGCGACGCCGGCTTTCCCGAACGTCACTCCGGGGAGGCGATTCGCGAGGGGCGGCGCCATCTGAGGAGTTCTTCCTTCTCCTTCGACGGCCGACGAGACCATCGGGACTGGCCCGCAGTGACGATCGACCCTCCGGATGCCCGTGATTTTGACGACGCCGTGTCGATCCGCCGACTTGACGCGCATCACTGGGAAGTCGGAGTGCATATTGCAGATGTCTCCAGCTACGTCGCGCCGGATTCGGCGATGGACCGCGAAGCCCGAGAGCGAGGTACCAGCGTGTACTTGCCAGGCCGCGCGCTGACGATGCTACCGCCAGAGCTGACGACCGAAGTATGCAGTCTGTCCCCCGAAACCGACCGGCCCTGTCTCACCGTGCGCGCGGTGCTCGATGACCAGGCGCATTTGCTCAGTGCCGACATCTATCCCTCGGTGATTCGATCGCGAGCGCGACTGGACTACGAATCGGTTCAGGCGTGGTTGGTGGACGAGCGGGCGGATGCGGTGCCCGGCCACATTCGTCAACTGCTTTGCGAGCTAGAACAGGTCGCAGCGGCGCTGCGACGCCGCCGGGCGGCGGCGGGGGCATTGCTGTTCACGCTTCCCGAAGTGTGGTGCCAGACCGATGACGCCGGCCGCGCGCTTGCCTTCCACCGACGGGAAGCACATCTCGCTTATGCTCTGATTGAGGAGCTGATGCTGCTGGCCAACATGGTGGTCGCGAGACGTCTCGCCTCCGCGCGGGTACCGGCGATCTACCGCATACACGCACCACCCGATGTCGAACAATGGGAACGGATGGAAGCTGCGCTGCTGGAGCTCGGCGTGCGAATGCCCTCAGCGGATCGACAGGGCGCCATCGCGGTACTCCGTGCAGTGGAAGGCACCGTGCGCGAATATCCCGTCGCGATGACGGTGCTGCGTCACCTCAAGCGGGCGGAGTACTCCACGCGGTGTGGCGTGCACTTCGGCCTTGCCGCGCGACCGTACACCCACTTCACCTCCCCCATTCGCCGATATCCCGATCTTGTAGTGCACCGCATCGTGCGAGCCCTCGCCTCCGGCGAGCCGCCGCCGCACTCACATTCGGCCACCGCCGAGATCGCGCGTCACGCGACTCGACAAGAACAGTTGGCGGAAGAAGTGGAGCGCGACAGCCTCGAGCTCCTGCGCCTGGATTACTACCAGCGATGTCTGCAGCGCGGCGAAACTGGACCCTGGCCGGCGGTGGTCGTTCAGCAGCTTTCCACGGGATGGATCGTCGAGCTTACGGACACCCTGCAGAGCGCACTCATCCGAGAAGAAGTCACAGGTCGGGCACTCCACCCCGGCATGCGGTTGGACGTGGAATTGCTCCGCGTGGACGAGCGCCGCCGCCTACTCGAGGTACGCCCTGCTGCTGCCGCCCCCCTCCGTCCGCGGCAGGGTCAGCGGATCAGATAAACCAGCTTCTGGGGCTGCCGGTTGCGTTCGATATCCAAAACAATCGCATTCAGGTTCTCTTTAAGAAACTCCGCGATGAAAAATTCCGCACGCGACTGACTGGTCATGGGCATCGAGTTCACCGCACGCACTACGTCGCCCTGCTGCAGTCCGACCGCACGAAGAAACTCTTCCTCCCCGAGAATGTTCAGCTCGTAGCCCGTGATGTGGCCATCGGGCCCTTCGCGCACCGGCCGAAACGATTCGTACAGCCGCGCGACCCGCACTGGATCGTCACGCAGCTCGCGGTAGTACTCCAAAACGGCCTCCCGCTCGATCAACCAGCGGTCCGGTTGCACCTTTCGGCCAAACCGGCTCACCTCGAGGGGAGCTGCGGAGGCGGCGGCCGCGATCACTCCACCCGGTTCGGAAGGCGGAGCCACATTTCCGGCAAAACGCATGCTCAGCGTATAGACCTGGCCCGCGATCTCGACTGTGGCGCGATTCCAGTCGATGCGCAGTACACGCAAATCGCCGGAGGTCTCCTGTTCTGCCAAGACCAGCTGCCGTTTTTCCTCCGTATCGTCAATAATCGCGCGCCCGTAACGGACCGTCCCGTCGTCGGTCCGCAGTAAAAGGGTGCCCGCCAACCGGTACCGTGCCGGCGCCCGGGTCTCGTCTGCACCTGAACCCGGAGGACCGCCAGCGCGCGCTCGCAAAGGCAGCCAGTCCGCCGGCGCAATTACCGGCGCGGCTGGCCAGCGGATACTGTCCGCCACCGGTTCGGTCGTCGGCGGCCCAGCATATTGCCCGGATCCTCGGGAGATGCCCGCGGCGCGGTCGAGCGGTCGGAGCGCGAGAACACAGGCCAGCGTCGCCATCGCGAGAGCCCCAGCCCCCGCTGCGTCAACTGGCCCACCCCCCACCCCCCCGCGTTTGACCACAGACCACACAAATCCACGTCCGCCGATGGCCGGCTGAAGCCGTAAGCCGGATTCTGTTTCGACGGCCATTTATCTCAGCGGCCAACCCGGAACCGCGCCCTTTCGGGCTTGAGACGGGCCGCCTCCAGTTCCCTATTTGGCCTTGCTCCGGACGGGGTTTGCCCAGCACCCGGCGTTGAACCGGGCCGGTGGTCTCTTACACCACCTTTTCACCCTTACCCCGCCACTCTGCGGGGCGGTTTGTTTTCTGTGGCACTATCCGTCCCTTCCGATCTCGCAGAAGGTCTCCCGCCTTTCAGCGGGACGTCCTGCCCTGTGGAGTCCGGACTTTCCTCCCGCGACCACCTGCGACGGTGCGCGAGCGGCCGTCCGCTCCAGCCGGCCATCAGCTTTCCTGAGGAGAATATAGCATGCGCCCGCAAAAGTCGCACGCTACGATCTGGTCACTCCGGCGAACATTGTGGATCGTCTGCGGCGGCAACCGCATGTGACAGCCGGCGCACGTCCCATGGTCAACCGGCACGATCGCCAGATCGCCGACGTGCCGCCGGATGCGCTCGTATTGCAGCACCCGCGAGGGCTCCAGGTCCGCCGCCGCCTCCGCACGCTCCCGCTCGAGCCGTTCAGCCTCCGCCGCCAGCGCGATTCCCTTCCCGTCCAGTTCTTCGCATTCTCTGGCTACACGCCGGGCTTCGTCATCGAGGTCCCGTCGTGTTGAGGCCAGCGCCTGCTGGTATTGCTCAGTGCGCTCCATGCGCTCCAACGCCTCGTCTTCCATCCGGCGAATCGAGGCCCGGATCGCTTCAATCTCGTGGAGGAGCGTCCGGTATGCTTCATTGCTCTTTACCTCAAACTGCTGTTGCAATTGGCGGTTCAGTGTTGCGCGGAGGGACTCGATCTCCTTTTCCAGATTTCGGACCGCGAGCGCTTCCTCCTTCCACGCCGCTTCCGCACGCCGGAACGCCTCCTCTCGGTCCTGCAGACGCAGGCGGAGGCGGTCCTTCCGAGCCGGAAGATCCGCCAGATCGCTTCGGATCTGAGACAGACGGCGGTCAAACTCCTGAAGACGCAGCAGCCGCTGAATCAAACTTTTCGTGACCGCCGCTGGGGTCTGCTCGGACATCCCAACCAGCCTAAATGCCGGCTTAGCCCGCGTCAAACTCCGCCTGTCCGCGACGCGGGTGGACAACGACGCTTTGGCTCCCATGAAGAGAATCGCTCGCGCATGCTTCGCTTTCAGTGCTCCCCTTCTGCATCTGTCAACAGCCCCTGTCGCCGCAGCTCTTCCCACGTTAGCGAAGGGAACGCCACCCCTCGCTCCACAAATCGCCGCACAAACTTGCCGAGGACGTCCACTTCGATGTTGACCAGATCGCCGACCTGGTAGAGGCCGAAACAAGTCACCTCGTACGTGTGGGGAATGATGTGCACCGCGATCGACGTGTCGGTGAGCTCGGCAATGGTCAGGCTCACGCCGTCCACTGCGACCGATCCCTTGAACACCATACCATCCATCAGTTCGGGCGCACACGCGATTTCAAATCGCCAGTCGCGGCCCACTGGTTCGATCGAGCCGACACGGCCAACGCCATCAACATGGCCGGTCACGATGTGACCGCCCAGCGGATCTCCCCACCGGAGAGCTCGTTCGATGTTGACCCGGCCCTGCGCGGTATCAACGGCGAGGTTGGTCCGACGGCACGTCTCCGCCAGAACATCAAAGCCCAAGAGAGTTCCGTCCACCGTTTTCACGGTGAGACAGACCCCCGAGATCGCCACGCTTTCACCGATCTCGACGGGACGATCCCACTCGCCTGCGTCTACCACGATCCGTCCCCACGCCGAATCCAGCTTTCGTTCCACGATCCGACCGCGCCGCTGTACGATGCCGGTGAACATGACTGTCTCCGTCAAGTTGGTCGCCGGAGCCTCACCCAACAGTCGCGGCCCCAAACGCCGTGCGCGATGAGATCGTAACGGGGACAGCTGCGCAATGGCCAGCCGACATTCCCAAGGGCCGGAATGCCGCCGGCACCAAGTGCGCAAGGGGCATAAATCAGGAGCAGCTCGTCCACGAGTCCATCCTTGACCAGTGCGCCCGCGAGAGTGGATCCCCCCTCGCACAGCACGCGCAAAACGCCACGGCGTCCCAGTGCTGCAAACACCTCCCGCAGATCCAGCCGCCCGTTCGTGGGATCGACGCGCACCCGTTCCACACTCGCTCCTCCGCGTGTCAGAGCCCGACACCGGGCAGCGTCACAGTTCTCCCCCACCATGACCACCGTTTGTCTGGCTGCCGCATCGTTGAGGAGCGTCGCGTCGCGCGGCGTCCGAGCGGTGGTGTCCAAAACGACCCGCCACGGAGCGCGCCCCAGAGCCGGGCGCGGCAGCAGACGGGGATCATCCGCAAGCACGGTGCCGACCCCGACCAGAATCGCGTCTGCTCGTCGTCGTTCCGCTTGAACCCACCGACGGCTCTCGCGTGAGCTGATCCATCGCGAACGGCCGTTGGCATCGGCAAGACGACCGTCGAACGACATCGCCAGCTTCAGCGTCACCCACGGACGGCCCGTCGTGATCCACTTCGCGAAGCCTGCAATGAGCTCCCTCGCGGTCGCTCGTTCCGGCCCGACGGTAACCTGCACGCCACGCTGGCGCAGCAGCCGCAATCCCCGCCCACGGTGCCTCGGGTTCGGATCCGCGCAGGCCGCAACCACTCGGCTGACGCCGGCAGCGAGGATCGCATCGGTACATGGCGGAGTCCGTCCCCACGTGCTACAGGGTTCCAGCGTGACAAACAACGTTGCGCCGCGCGCCCGGGGTCCTGCCTTCGCCAGCGCGATCCGTTCCGCGTGCGGCCCACCGGCGAGCCGATGCCACCCCTCGCCAACGACCCGTTCATCTCGAACCACGACCGCGCCGACGGGCGGATTCGGTCGGGTCAGTCCCTCGCCGCGCACCGCAAGCGCGAGCGCATGACGCATCCAGAAACGGTCCCGCTCCGTCGTCTCAGTCGCCATTACGAAGTCCCAGCAAGCCCAGCACAAATTGGCGACGGTCAAAGACGGCCAGGTCATCCTCGCCTTCGCCGAGACCGGCAAAGAGCACAGGGATCCCCAGTTCGTCTCCCAGCGAGAACACGAAGCCCGCTTTCGCAGAGCCGTCGAGCTTTGTGATGACCACTCCGGTAAGGGGCACGGCGGTGCGGAATGCGGACGCTTGAGAGAGCGCATTTCGGCCGAGCGATGCATCCAGCACCAACCAACAATCGTCCGGCGCCCCCTCGCGAGCCTTCCCGATGCTGCGGACGAGTTTCTGTAGTTCCTGCATCAGCGGCAGACGGGTGTGCATGCGACCTGCCGTGTCAACGATCAGCTCGTCCACTTCCCGCCTCACCGCTGCAGTGACTGCGTCGAACGCGACAGCGGCCGGATCCGCACCTGTCGCACCAGCCACGATCTCACAGCCGAGGCGGTCCGCCCAAAGCTGCAGCTGCGCACTCCCCGCTGCCCGGAACGTGTCCGCCGCGCACAACAACGGGCGCCCGCCAGAGCGGAGAACCCGCCGGGCGAGCTTTGCGCATGTGGTCGTTTTACCGGATCCGTTCGTGCCGACCAGCACCCGCACACGGGGGCGGATCGCCGGCCGCACCGCCGGTGGTTCCGGCAGCAGCATCGTCAGGTGCTCCGCGAGCGCAGCCGGTGAGGCACCGCCGTTGCGGTGAGCGCCGAGATGTTTGAGCACGTCCGCAACAACAGCGGGTGCTACGTCGGCGGTGTACAGCGCCTCTTCAATTTTTGCGGTGGGCCACAACTCGGCCGCAGGTGCCTTGTGCGCGCCCAGCCCTACTGCGCGCAAAACTGCGTCCCGAGTCCGCGCCAGCGCCGACCACCAGCTTGTCGCCATCGCCCTGCTACCCCTTCAGCACCCTTCTGCGCCGCCTGCTAGAACGGCCGGCCATCGGCTCCCGAACCGGTCGAGACAGCTCTTTCACCGCGCGGTCAAGCACTCCATTCACGAAGCGCGGAGAGTCCGGGTCGCCGAACTCCTTGGCCAGATCGATCGCTTCATTCAACGACACGACGGGCGGAATGTCCGGCCGGTGAAGCATCTCGTATAGGGCGAGGCGCAGAATGTTGCGGTCCACCGCCGCCAACCGCGACAGCTCCCAGTTCACCAGGTAGCCCCGAAGCCGCTCGTCGAGCGAGGGACGCATCTGCTCCACGCCGCGAATCAGCGATTCGGCAAATTCACGGAGCTTCGGCCGAACCGGTCGCGCGCCCCAGAACTCCCGCAGCGCTTCGTCCAGATCTTCAACATTGAAGTCGCGCTGGAACAGGAACTGCAGCGCGAGTATCCGTCCTTCGTGCCGTCGGCTCATGGACGGCCCGCCCGAAGCCGCTCGAACAGTCGAGCCATCTCGACCGCGACCCGCGCTGCGTAGCTTCCGCGATTGTCTGGCCCGGGCGCGCAGCGCGCACGCGCCTGTTCTTCGCTGAGCACGGGCACCACTGCGTCCACAATGGGCAAGCGATGCCGCTGGGACAGCTCGCTCAGCCGCAGCGCAACCGTGCGGTTGATGAGCGAAGCGTGCGGAGTCTCGCCTTGAATCACACAGCCGAGCGCGATGATCGCCTCCACCGGATGATGTTGAGCGAGCTCTGCCGCCGCCGACGGGATTTCAAAGGCACCGGGCACCTCGACGACGGTGATGTCGCCGGCGCGAACGCCCAGACGCCCCAGTTCCCGCACTGCGGAGCGGAGAAGTTCCGCGGTGTAACGCGCGTTGTAGCGGCTGACCACCACGCCGATGCGCACCCCCGCCCCACTCAGTCTTCCCGCGATCCGGCGAACGCCGGCCGGCAATTTCGGCGCCCCACGGCTGCTCGTCCATGTGCGATCTGCGCGTTGCATCCCTTCCCTCACAGCCAGTGACCGAGCTTACGCTTCTTCGTCTCCAAATATCGGACATTGTGCTCAACCGGCGGAATCACGAGCGGCACGCGTTCGATGACTACGATGCCGTATTTCTGCAGGCCGGCCACCTTCAAGGGATTGTTCGTCAGCAATCGAACCTGCTCAACGCCCAGATCGCGGAGGATCTGCGCCGCGGCGGAATAATCGCGCATGTCCGGCTCAAACCCGAGCCGCTGATTGGCCTCGACAGTGTCAAGACCGGTTTCCTGGAGCGCGTACGCATGGATCTTGTGCTCGAGGCCGATGCCCCGCCCTTCCTGTCGCAAATACACCACCGCGCCGCGCTGCTCGGCTGCGATCCGACGCATGGCGCGGTCGAGCTGGCTGCCGCAGTCGCAACGCAGTGAGCCGAACACATCGCCGGTGAGACACTCGCTGTGCACCCGCACCAGCGGTGGCGGGCTGCCAGCAACTTCACCCATGCACAATGCCAGATGCAACTCGCCATCCGGCAGCGAACGATACATATGCAGCTGAAATACCCCCATCTCGGTCGGCAATCTCACCGTCTGCTCCAGTCGAATCAGCCGCTCGGTTCTGCGGCGATACGCCACCAGATCGCCGATGCTGATCAGCTGCAGGTGGTGCCGCCGCGCAAATTCCTCCAGCTGGGGCCGCCGCGCCATCTCGCCATCGGGGCCGACGATCTCGCATATCACTCCAGCCGGCGTCAGGCCGGCCAGCCGCGCCAGATCCACCGCCGCCTCCGTATGGCCGGGTCGCTCCAACACGCCGCCCGGTGCGGCCTCCAGCGGAAACATGTGACCGGGTCGCACCAGATCATCGGCCCGAGAATCGGGCGCGATGAGCACCTGGATGGTGCGGGCGCGATCAAAGGCGCTGATGCCAGTGGTCACGCCCTCGCGCGCATCCACGCTCTCCATGAACGCGGTGCGATACCGATCTTCCGACCCGCTCGGCGCCATTCGCGACAACCCCAACCGCCGCAGACGGTCCCGCGTCATCGCAATGCAGATCAGACCGCCGCCCTCGCGGATCATGAACTGGATCGCGGCCGGCGTCGCATGTTCTGCTGCCACCACGAGGTCGCCCTCGTTTTCGCGCCGCTCATCGTCCACCACCACGAGCATCTCCCCGCGCGCATACGCGGCAATCGCCTCGCGAATTCGCTGTAGTGCGGAGTCTTCGGCTGTCGCATCGTTCCGCATCGCGGCCCTCGATTCTGTGCGAATCTTCAGGGCCGGCGCGGCGGCGCCGTCGCGATCTTCTCCCATCCAGACTCTACTGTCGGCTGCGGATATCCGGGCCGTGTCCCAGACGACCACATCAATCCCCTGCAGGGGACTCGCGGGCTCTCACCGCCGGTCAGGAATTGCATCGTGGCAGCCGCCGCGACGCTCACCTTGCCCTGAAGATCGCAGCTGAGACTACACCACGGCGCCACGTCGCTCAAGCATCTGCCGGCAACCGACGCACCCGGCGGCCTCGCCAGCGCGGCCATGATGCTCTAGGATCAGATCGGCGGATGTCGACCGCGTATTTTCTGGCTCCCGTAGCTCAGCAGGACAGAGCATCGGATTTCTAATCCGACGGTCGCAGGTTCGAATCCTGCCGGGAGCGCCACGCTCCGGCCGGACAACGTCAGCGCCTCTCCCGACTCCGTCACCGCATGCGGTCCGGCAGTGGCGTGAACAGCTCGCCGCGTTCACTTCAGCAGCGAACGCACAAACTCCACACAGTGGCGCACATCCTCCTCAACCCGCTCACTGAGATTCTCGTACTCGATCACTACGTAGCCGCGGTAGCCCAGCGCCCTCAGCTCGGCGATAACTTCCCGAATGCGCCCAATGCCCTCTCCAAAGCGGACATCGCGCGCTTTCGGCTCCGCCGCGACGACATCCTTCAGATGTACCGATCGAATGCGGTTTTTCATGCGCCGAATCGCGGCGACGGGGTCAAGGCCAGACCGTACCAAATGGCCCGTATCCACGCAAAGCCCCATCCGGTGATCCCTGCCCTCGAGTAGTGTCATCAGGTACTCCGGATCCCAGTTGCGGTACTCCGGACGATTGGGATCGCGTGGATGGTTGTGGAAGCACACTGCAAGGTCATACTCTTTCGCGAGTCGTTCGAAAACGTCCAGCAGGCCGGGCGGGGGCTCGCCGGTGAGTCCCTCCAGTCCAAGCCGCTTCGCCAGCTCGAAAAGTGATCGGACGCCTGCCTCGGCGCTGCTCGGATCACGGAACGCCGCGTTGTTGAAATACGCGTTGGAGGCCCGCAGTTCGTTGGCCCGCAACACGCGAAGTAGCTCCTCCGCCCTCTCCGGCGGCAACCGGTGGTCGAGCACAAGGGACGGGGCATCCCCGCCAAATTTTTGCCAAAGGAAGAACTCGATCGCGTCCGCTCCCACCGCGCGGGTCTTTGGGATCGCTTCCAGCGCGGTCGCGTTCCGGAACGAATAAGCGGCCACCGCGACGCGGATCGGAGGTTCATCCGCGGAAACGCTGAGCACCAGCACCATTGCGGACAGAACTGCGCGCGTGTTGCTCTTCATTCAGCACCTCCCCGCACTTGGGCGGCCTCGCGGTCCCACCGTCGGCCATCCAGCCGCTGGATCGCCACATGGACAATCCGACTGCCGCAAAGCGCACGATCGCGGCACACTGTCGCGAACATTGCGCGCACCGCCGGAGCTTCAGCCGATCCGCGGCTCTAATACCGATAGTGGTCCGGCTTGAAGGGGCCGTCCACCGGAACACCAAGATAACGCGCCTGCCGCGGCGTCAGACGGTCGATTTCGGCGCCCAAATGGGCCAGATGCAAGCGCGCCACCTCCTCGTCCAGCTTCTTCGGCAGGCAGTACACGCCCACTGGATACTTGCCGGGGTTCGTGTACAGCTCCATCTGTGCGAGCACCTGGTTCGTAAAGCTGTTCGACATCACAAAGCTCGGATGGCCGGTCGCACAGCCCAGGTTCACCAGCCGGCCTTCGGCCAGCAGCAAAATGCACTTACCGTCCGGGAACGTGATCTTGTGGACCTGCGGTTTGATCTCTTCCCACTTGTACTTCCGCAGTGCGTCCACCTGAATTTCACTGTCAAAGTGACCGATGTTGCAGACGATCGCCTGATGTTTCATCCGGCGCATGTGCTTTTCGGTGATGACGTCGCAGCAGCCCGTCGCGGTGACAAAGATGTCGCCGATCTCGCAGGCGCGATCCATCGGCATCACCTCGTAACCCTCCATCGCGGCCTGCAGCGCACAGATGGGGTCAATCTCGGTGACGATCACGCGCGCGCACTGGCCCCGGAGGCTCTGGGCTGATCCCTTGCCCACATCGCCGTATCCCGCGACCACCGCAACTTTGCCGGAGATCATGACGTCGGTCGCCCGCATGATGCCGTCCACCAGGGAGTGGCGGCAGCCGTAAATGTTGTCGAACTTCGACTTCGTCACGGAGTCGTTCACATTGAAGGCGGGAAACAGCAGGCGCCCCTCCTGATGCATGCGGTAAAGCCGCCGGACACCTGTCGTGGTCTCTTCGGTCACACCTCGGATCTCCCGCACGATCCGGTGAAACCGGCCGGGGTCACGCTTGAGTGAAAGCTTCAGGCGCTCCTTCAACGCCCGCTCTTCTTCGTTCTCGTAGGGGCCATCGAGCACGGACGGGTCTTCCTCGGCCTGGTAACCAAGATGCACGAAAAGGGTCGCGTCACCGCCATCATCGAGAATCATGTTCGGCCCACGGCCGTCGCCCCAGTCGAGCGCCCGGTCGGTGAACTCCCAGTACTCACGCAAGCTCTCGCCCTTGTACGCGAACACCGGCGTGCCCGCCGCCGCGAGCGCCGCGGCGGCGTGATCCTGGGTCGAGAAAATGTTGCAGCTGGCCCACCGCACTTTCGCGCCCAACTGCTGCAACGTTTCAATCAGCATCGCCGTCTGAATCGTCATGTGCAGCGAGCCCGTGATGCGGGCGCCCCGCAGTGGCTTCGAGGGACCGTACTTGCGGCGTATCGTCATCAGGCCGGGCATCTCGTGTTCGGCGAGCTTCATCTCCCGCCGGCCGAAATCCGCCAGCGACAGATCCGCGACGCGATAGTCGCCTTTGTGCGTCGAGCGTTTACGCGTCATAGGTGATGGCTCCTAGCTGCTCAAAAGGTCCAACACTATATTGACGGACTGCGGTCTTCGCAAACCCTCCCGCTCGGCCTGTTACCCGCTCTCGAGCTGCCGGCGCAGCGCGGCCGCCACCAGTTTTGGATTCGCCTTGCCTCCGCTCAGCTTCATCACCTGGCCGATCAAAAACTGCAGCGCGGCCGCCTTGCCGCCGCGGTAGTCAGCGGCCGGGCCGGGATGCTTTGCGATCGCCTCCTGCGCCCAGGCCGCGATCGCCATCTCGTCGCTCACCTGCGCAAGGCCTTTCGCGCGGATCACCTCATCCGGCATGCCTCCCCGTTCCATCAGCTCACTGAGGACATCCTTCGCGGCGAGCATGCTGATCTGGCCCTGTTCGACCGCGAGGATCAGCTCGGACAGTGCGCGCGGCGTCAGCGGAAGCGCCGCAATCCCCACGCCCTGCTCCCCGAGCGCCCTCAGCACTTCCGTCATGATCCAATTCGAGACCGCTTTCGGCCGCCCGCACAGTCGGACAGTTTCTTCAAAAAAGTCCGCAACACCGCGGTCCGCGGTCAACACGCCGGCGTCATATTCCGGGAGCCCGTACTGGATGACGAAGCGCGCCCGGCGCGCGGCCGGTAGTTCGGGCAGAGTTGCCCGCCACGCCTCGATCTGCTCAGCGGTCAGCTCCACCGGCATCAAATCCGGCTCAGGAAAGTAGCGATAGTCGTGCTCCTCCTCCTTCGTCCGCATCGCCTCGGTCATACCAGTCTCATCGTTCCACCGCCGAGTTTCCTGCACCACGCGTCCGCCCGACTCCAGCACGGCAATCTGACGCCGAATTTCCGCCGCCAGCGCCCGCTGCACACCTCGGAAGGTGTTCAGGTTCTTCAGCTCCGTCTTCGTCCCGAACGCCGCCTCCCCCGCGCGGCGGACACTGACGTTCACGTCGCATCGGACGTTGCCCTCTTCCAAATTGCAATCGCTGATTCGAGCATAGTCGAGCACCCGCCGGAGCTCGCTCAGAAACGCATGTGCCTCCTCCGGCGTGCGCAGGTCCGGTTCGGTCACGATCTCCATCAGTGGGGTCCCTGCCCGGTTGAAATCAATCCCGCTGACCTGCTCGTAGTGCAGGCTTTTGGCGACGTCCTCCTCCAGATGAATCCGCCGGATCCGAATGAAGCGCCGCTCGTCCGCGGTGCTGATGTCCAGCCCGCCTCCCTGGCACAGCGGCTGGTCATACTGCGAAATCTGATAATTCTTCGGCATGTCGGGATAGAAATAGTTCTTCCGGTCAAACCGGCTGCGCGGCGCAATCCGACATCCCAGCAACAGCCCCGCCTGGACCGTCAGGCGGATCGCCTCCAGGTTGATGACCGGCATCGCGCCCGGCAGCCCGAGACATACAGGGCAAACCTGGGTATTCGGCGGCGCCCCGAACGACGTCGCGCAGCCGCAAAACATTTTCGACGCGGTCCGCAACTGCACGTGGACCTCGAGGCCGATCGCTGCAACCCAGCTCATGGAGGCGTTTCTCGTTCCCGCTCGAGCGCTCGTGCGACACGCAACAGTGACGCCTCGCCCATCGCCGGTCCGATCAACTGCAGGCCCACCGGCAGCCCGGCCGAGGTGCGCCCTGCCGGCACTGACACCGCGCAAACGCCGGCCAGATTGACCGGCACGGTGTAGACGTCACTGAGGTACATTTTCAGCGGGTCGTCCAGGTTTTCGCCGAGCCGAAACGCCGGCGTCGGCGCGACCGGACCGGCGATCACATCGCACCGCTCAAACGCGGCCGCGAAGTCGCGCCGAATCAGCGTGCGGACCTTCTGGGCGCGCAGGTAATACTGGTCGTAGTAGCCGGCCGACAGCGCATGCGTGCCCAAGATGATCCGGCGCCGCACCTCCAGTCCAAACCCCGCCCCTCGGGTACGCGCGTACATCTCGGTCACGCCCTCGGCGGAGACCCGCAGACCGTAGCGAACGCCGTCATATCGCGCCAGGTTTGCCGAAGCCTCCGCGGTTGCAATCAGGTAGTACGACGCGATCGCATGGCGTGTGTGCGGAAGGCTCACCGCGACGATCTCCGCGCCGAGCGCGCCGGCCCGCGTAATCGCACCACGCACCAGCCGCTCGACCTCCGCGTCCAGGCCACCAATAAAGTACTCGCCCGGGATCCCGATCCGCACCCCCCGGAGATCTTGCGATGCCGTCTCGAGCGCCCGCTCACAACCGGGAGGGGGCACCTCCAGCGTTGTTGAATCCCGAGGATCTCGGCCCGCGATCGCATCCAATAGAATGGCCGCATCGAGCACCGTTTTCGTGATCGGACCGATTTGATCCAGCGACGACGCGTACGCAACCAGACCGTATCTCGACACACGCCCGTAGGTGGGTTTCAGACCAACACAACCACAGAACGAGGCGGGTTGGCGGATCGATCCGCCCGTGTCGCTGCCGAGCGCCGCAATCGCCAGGTTCGCCGCAACGGCCGCCGCGGAACCACCACTGGAGCCCCCGGCGACGCGCTCCGGATCCCATGGATTTCGAACGGGCCCGAACGCGGACGTCTCCGTGCTCGATCCCATCGCGAACTCGTCGAGGTTGAGCCGTCCCAGCAGGATCGCTCCCGTGGCGCGCAGACGCGCGGCAACGGTCGAATCGTAGGGCGAGCGGTAATTCGCCAGCATCCGGGACGCGCACGTGCACGGCGCGTCGCGCACCGCAATGTTGTCCTTCACGCCGATCGGCACACCCAGCAGGGGTGCCGAATCGCCACGGGAGCGCCGCTCGTCAGCCTCGTGCGCTGCGGCGAGCGCCGCGTCCGCATCCACCGAAATGTAGGCGTTCAACTCCCCGTTTCGACGCTCAATGGCCTCAAGAACCGATTCGACCACCTCCCTCGCGGAAACATCCCGCGCCGCTAGCCGAGCGCGTGTTTCCGCGAGCGTCCAGGCGGCGGGCGCGTTCATCGCCATCACTCGAGGATCCGCGGAACTAAAAACAGACCGTCCCGCGCCGCGGGCGCGTTGCGCAGGGCCATCTCAGGGGAAAGCCCGGCTTCGATCTCGTCCGGCCGGAAGACGTTGCTGACGGGCATCGCATGAGCGGTCGGCTCAACCCCCTCCAAATCAAGTTCGTCGAGCTGCCGGACATATTCGAGGATCCGTCCAAGGTCCCGCGCAATTCGCTCCGCGACCTCTTCCTCCAGATAGAGCCGCGCGAGGGCTGCCACACGGCGAACCTCCGCGCGCATCGCTTCCGGTGCAGATGAAGAACTCGACGTTGTCATCACCGCGGCGCCGCAGTGTACGGAGCCTGCGCCGCTGCCGCAAGCGGACAACCGGCTCGTCCACCCGCCCCACCCTCCCCCGCCGTCGTAATGACCGTCCTCCTCCGGATTTGTGAAGACCTCGTGCGCGAAAGAATCCCACGTTTCGTACTTCCGAGCGCGCGCTGCCGCTCGACGGAACGACGGCGTTCGCGCTACAAAATGTGCACCGGCACGTCGCCGTGGAGGTACAAGCGAAATGACCATGAGCATCCGGAGCGGCATCGCCATCGTCGTGATGGGCGTCGCCAGTTCGAGGGCGGCAGACGGATGGACAAACCTCTTTGACGGGGCCACGCTCAACGGTTGGACACAGCTCAACGGGACCGCGACATACCGTGTGGAGGACGGCGCAATTGTCGGCCGGACCACCGAAGGCAGTCCGAACTCGTTTCTGTGCACCCTGCGCGAGTTCGCGGACTTTGAACTCGAGTTCGAGGTCAAGCTTGACTGTGGTCTGAACTCGGGCGTCCAGATCCGCTCCAAGACAAAGACCCTGCCCGGTGACAGTGGCCGCAAGGGCGTTGCCGGTCGAGTGTACGGTCCGCAGGTGGAGATCGAGTGCAGCGGGCAAAACGGCGCAGAGGCTGGCTATGTCTACGGCGAGGCGACCGGCCGTGGGTGGTTGACGCCGAGAGAACGGCTGATCCCGCACAGAAAGTTCCGAGACGGCGAATGGAATCGCTATCGAATTGTCGCGCGCGGCCCGCGAATTCAAACTTGGATCAATGGGGAACCGGTGGAAGACCTGGTGGACGAGGCGATCTACCAGACACATCCGACCGGCTTCATCGGGCTGCAGGTCCACAGCGTGCCCAAGGGCGCCGGCCCCTACGAGGTGCGCTGGCGCAACCTGCGCCTGCGCGAGCTGCGGTAACACTCACGAGCGCTCGCCCCGACCGCGTGGGGCCGACCATCGGCGGCTACACCCGCCAGGGGGAACGGTAGTTGCGCGTCAACCAGGTGGGATCGCCGGTGCTGCCGGCGAACTCGAGCTTGCCGGGATCCCACCGAATCACCTGCCGGTGGTAGTAAGCGAGATTCATCAGGTGGCAACAAATGGCGGTGCGAGCCCCGACCACCTCGCTGGCAATCGGCTTGCCACGGTCCCTCATCCGCGCGAGGAAGTCATCGCTGTGCGACTTGCTCTCGTAGAGGCGCACCTTCGCATTGGCAAGGAACATCCTTTCGGCCTTCGCCACTTCGGCCGCGCACGAGGTCTTTTCGCGGTTGGAGGAGGCGACCGTCTCCCCCTTGATGATCAGCTCAAACTTTCCGCGGTTGACCTTCACTTCGCCCTCCGACCCGAAAAAGTGCACTCCAAATCCATCCTTGTGGATCACGCGCACCCCATTCGCGTAGATGAGCGTCGCGCCTCGCTTCGCGTTGGGGTCGGTCGGCGGGCGCACCTCCACCGGTCCGCTCTCGTCCATCCCGAGCCCCCACTGCGCAATGTCGAGGTGATGTGCGCCCCAATCCGTCACCATACCGCCGCCGTATTCGCGGTATCGCCGCCAGTGTGGAAAGTGATCGTGGAGACCCCGTGGACTCAGCACCGAATTGTAGGGTCGCATCGGCGCCGGCCCCAACCACAGGTTCCAATCCAGCCCCGGCTCTTCCGGCTCCGCCGGCAGATCACAAGGGACAGCGGGGTCGCCGAAACTGCACTCCACCCGCTCGATCTTGCCGATCACCCCGTTGCGAACCAACTCGCAGGCGATCCGGAACTCCTTGGAGGAACGTTGCATCGAGCCGGTCTGCAGCACCCGCCGATGCTGCGCCACCGCCTTCATCACCTCGATCGCCTCGTGGATGTTGTGCGTGAGCGGCTTTTCGCAATAGACGTCGCGGCCCGACTTCACCGACGCAATCGTCTGGATCGCATGCCAGTGGTCCGGCGTCGCAATACAGATCGCGTCGAGGTCCTTTCGCGCCAGCAGATCGCGGAAATCGTTGTAGCCCGTAACATCCGGCACACCGAGGTCTCGGTGCTCTTCATAGAATCGTTTCGCCTTTGCGACCGCATCTTCCCGCCGGGTGGTGTCGACGTCGCAGACCGCCAACACCTGAGTGCGCCACAGGAAAGTGCCCAGCAGCGAGCGGGACTGTTTTCCCATCCCGATGAACCCCATCGTGATGCGTCCGCTCGGCGCCTGAGCCGAAAACAGACGGGCCGGCAGCACCATGGGCGCGCTCGTAGCGATCGCACCCCGAAGAAACGAACGACGAGTCAGATCACCACGCCCCGTCATCGAAACCTCCATGGAGTTGGATGCGGCGCATTCTAACCCTCCGCAACCAAAAGTCCAACCACGGTGGCGGATCGGCAGGGCGCCGTCCGTCCCACGAGGCGCCAACCGCACCCCGGCGCGGGGTCAGCACCGCGTCAGCGCGGCAAGCACGTTGGGCACCGTTTCCTCTGGCCGGATAGGAACCCAGGCCGCGATCACGCGCCCCTCCTCATCTAGCAAAAATGCGGACCGGATCATGCCCATGGAGGTCTTCCCGTACATGGTCTTTTCGCCCCATGCACCGTACTTGGCGGCAACCTGGTGGTCCTCGTCCGACAACAACGGGAAGCCGAGGCGGTATTTCACGTCGAAACGCTCTTGCGCAGCGGGCGGATCCGGGCTGATTCCGACGACCGCCACACCTGCACGACCGAGCTCGTCCAGCGCGTCGCGAAGCGCACACGCCTGTTTCGTACAACCGGGTGTGTCGGCCTTCGGATAGAAGTAGATCAGCGTCTTGTGGCCGCGCAGGCTAGAGAGTGACACCTTGCGGCCGTGCTGGTCTGGAAGTTCAAATGCGGGCGCCGGCTGACCGATCTCCAGACTCATGGTGTTTCTCCGACCTTGCTGGCACAACCTACGCCAGTTGTCCTGATGCGCAAGGCTGGGGGGCACTGATGGCAACGCGAGTTGCGGTTCGTCCTCAAAGATCGTACAAGGCCGACCACTGACGGAGGTGAACATGCGAACGAGGCGTTTCGTCGTTTTTCTTGCGGCCATGACGCTGTCCGGCGGCCTTGCACCGGCGGAGGAGCGCCAGCCCGTCGAACTTCGGACCTATTTCTTTGCGTCACGCGACCGCCGCGAAAGGTTTGCCGCGTTTGCCGCAGAAGCGCTCGCGCCAGCGCTCCGGCGTCTCCGCTGCGAGCCCGTCGGCCTGTTTCATGCGGCGGCCACCGACAACCCCCACCTCGCCAGCGATACGAACCTCGAACTGCGCCTCTACGTCGTCATTCCCCATCCCGATGCGCAGTCCGTGATGAACCTCGATGAACGTCTCGCCGCCGACCCCACCTACCTCGCCGCGGAAACCAACGCGCTCGCCACACCCATGAGGGACCCGCTCTATCTGCGGCGCGACACGCAGCTGCTCCGAAGCTTTCGCATGTGCCCGCGCGTTCGCGTCCCGGCGAAAGGGCCGGACCGCATCGTTCAACTGCGCATCTACGAAAGCCACAATGAAGACCGCGCACGCTGGAAGGTCCACATGTTCGATGACGGCGGCGAAATCGCGATCTTCGATCGCGTGGGCCTCCGGCCAGTCTTGTTTGGCGCTTCCGTCGCCGGCGTCCGCCTTCCCAGCCTCATCTATCTGCTTGCGTTTGAAAATCGCCAGCAGCTGGAAACCGCGTGGGCCGCCTTCCGAGCGGATCCCGCATGGCTGAAGCTGAAGGACGATCCGCGCTACACCGACACCGTCTCACAAATCGTGAACCTCATCCTGCGCCCTCTGCCAGGTTCAGACATTTGATCGCGCGGTGCCACCACCGCGCGCGACGTGTGGCATGCGCGCGCGCGATCGCTCACCGCCGGTCGGCTCAGAGGTACTGGCTCAGGATGAGTTCGTAGAGTTCTTGTTTGCCACTGATCTGCTTGGGCTCGCCCTGGCTCATCGCGATCCGGTGGAGATCTTCGAGCGTCAGCTTGCCCTTTTCAAACTTGGCCCCGTCGCCGGAGTCAAACGAGGCATACCGCTCACGTCGCAGCTTCAGATATGGCGAGCTCCGCAGGATCTCGTCCGCGACGATCAGCGCGCGCGCAAAGGCATCCATGCCAGTAATGTGCGCGATCACCATGTCCTCCAGGTCGGTCGAGTTCCGACGAACCTTCGCATCAAAGTTGATGCCGCCGGTCTTGAACCCCCCCGCCGGCAGGATCACCAACATCGCCTCCACCAGTTCGTAGAGGTTCACCGGGAATTGGTCGGTGTCCCACCCGTTCTGGTAGTCGCCGCGGTTCGCATCAATGCTCCCTAGCATGCCCGCGTCTGCCGCCACCTGGAGTTCGTGCTGGAAGGAGTGGTTTGCCAGCGTGGAGTGGTTCACCTCGATGTTGAGTTTGAAGTCCTTGTCGAGACCATGGTGCCGGAGAAAACCGATCACGGTCGCCGCATCGAAGTCGTACTGGTGCTTCGAGGGTTCCATCGGCTTCGGCTCAATGAGCAGTGTTCCTTTCCACCCTTGGGCACGCGCGTAGTCGCGCGCCATCGCGAGGAAACGCGCCATGTGCTCGAGTTCGCGCTTCATGTCGGTGTTCAGCAGCGACAAATAGCCCTCGCGGCCGCCCCAGAAGACGTAGTTGGCTCCACCCAGCTCGATCGTGATGTCCAGCGCCATCTTCACCTGCGCGCCCGCACGCGCAACGACCGCGAAGTCGGGGTTTGTCGCCGCACCGTTCATGTATCGGGGATGACTGAACAGGTTCGCGGTGCCCCAGAGCAGCTTCACACCGGAGGCCTTCTGCTTCGCCTTTGCATACTCCACCATCACCTGCAACCGGCGCTCGCTCTCCGCGAGCGTGTCGCCCTCTTCGACGAGGTCATAGTCGTGGAAACAGTAGAACGGAATGCCCAGTTTCGTCGCGAACTCGAAGCAGGCATCCATCTTGTCTTTCGCGCGCTGAATCGGATCGGTCGCGCTGAGCCAGGGAAGCCGCCGTGTCGGCGCACCAAAGGGATCACTGCCCGTGCCACAAAACGAGTGCCAATAGGCAACCGCAAAGCGGAGATGATCTCGCAGCTTCTTGCCGGCCACGACCCGGTTCTCATCGTACCAGCGAAATGCGAGAGGATTTCGCGACTCGGGCCCTTCATACGCGATCTTCCCAATGCCCTTGAAGAACTCCCGATCTCCGATCAGCACTTTCATTGCGCACTCCTTCTGCCCTGTGTCACTCCATTCCTGCGCCGCTGGGCTGCGCTGGAGTCTACACTCACGGGGTGCGTGGCGCAACCGGTGGAGAGCACCCGCGCTGCGCCCCCCCCGACCTCCCCGCTCGCCGAGGGACTCCGCTCACCCTCTTGACGTGGCCGAGGTCGTCTGGCAGTGTGCAGGTTGCGTGTATGCCGGACCCGCAAGGAGATGGTGCCGATGAACCGCATGAACCGCCGCGAGTTCTTCCGGTGCGGCATGTTGACGATGGCGGTGGCGGGTGCACCGGCGGGGGCCACGGGCTGCGTCCCTCCGCATCTCGAGTCTTATGCGGACCTTTTCCGTCGTGATCCGCGGGCGGCCTCGCTGGCCTGGTTTCGCAACGCGAAGTTCGGACTGTTCCTTCACTACGGCCTATACTCGATTCTGGGCCGCGGTGAGTGGGTGATGCTGCACGAAAAAATTCCGGTCGCGGAGTACGAACGTTTGAAAGAGCAGTTCACCGCGCGCCGGTTTGACGCGGATTTCATTACCGATCTGGCCTGCGAAGCCGGGATGCGCTACGTGAACCTGACCTCGCGCCACCACGACAGCTTCTGTCTGTTCGAAACGGCGCAGAATGACTTCCACTCGAAGGCTTCGCCGGCCCGCCGCGACCTGGTCGCGGAGCTCGCCGATGCGTGCCGAAAGAAGAAACTGGGGCTCTTTCTGTACTACTCCTACGCGCTGGACTGGCGACACCCCTACTTCTACAGCAATGAGGTGTCGAAATGGAAATCCGCCCGTCCCGCCTACCCCGTCCCGGAGCCGTCGTACCGTTTTCGGCGCGACGAGGATTTCCGCCACTACATCGAGTTCGTGCACGCCCAGCTCCGCGAACTGCTCACTCAGTACGGACCACTGGCGGGAGTATGGTTCGATCCTATCATGGGCTACTACGCGCGGCCGGATTTGTTCCCGATCGAGGAGACCTACGCGCTGGTCCGCCGACTGCAGCCGCACTGTCTGATTTCGTTCAAGCAGGGCGCGACCGGCACCGAGGACTTCGCCGCGCCGGAGCGCGCCGGTCAGTCCCTCGAGCAACGGGTGCGCAAGATGATCGGGGAAGAGAACGCCCGGATTGCTGCTCGCGCGTGGGCCGCAAACCGCAACAAGTGGAACGAAATTTGCGACACGCTGCAGCCCCACGTCTGGGGCTACCGAAAGGACGATGACGGCAAGCACCTCGATGCGACCGAAACCTTGAACCGTCTTGCCGCCGCGCTCGGTCAGCAATGCAACCTGCTGATGAACACAGGTCCTCTGCCGGAGGGCGAGATTCACCCCGATGACGTCGCGACGTTGCGGGAGTGCGGCCGCCGCATTCGTGCACAGGGTTGGCTCCAGCCGCGGTCGCCCGCCGCATCCTCGGCGCCCTCACCGGGCATCAGCTAATGGAAGGGGTTCAAACGATGCGCTCAGCTCGCGATCCGAAGATCTTCGCCGGTCGTGCCGTTTCACGCCGGACGTTTCTTCGAGCCTCCGCGCTCGCCGCCGCTCCGCTGATTGTGCCGGCCAGCGCGCTCGGACGCGGCGGCGCGGTCGCTCCCAGCGAACGCATCACGATCGGTTGCATCGGTGTCGGCGGCCAGGGGCAGGGCAACATGCGCAACTTCATCGCCCAGCCGGACGCCCAGATCGTTGCGTTGTGCGACGTGGAGCGCGAGGCGGCCGGCAAGGGACTTGTTCCCGCCGCTGCGGCCGCTCGCGCCGAGGCCGAAAAAGTCGGCCGCGCTCTTCGGGAACAGGACCTGGCAACCTACCACGATTTTCGCGAGCTGCTCGCACGGGACGACATTGATGCGGTCTCCATCGCCACACCGGACCACTGGCACGGCCTGATCGCTCTGGCCGCGGCGCGGGCGGGCAAAGACATCTACTGCGAGAAGCCGCTCACGAACTCGATCCCCGAGGGACGCGCCGTCTGCACGGCGGTCGAGCGATACGGTCGCGTTCTTCAGACGGGCAGCCACGAACGGTCGAACGACACCTGCCGGTTCGCGTGGGAGCTTGTCAACAACGGCCGGATCGGCCATCTGCGAGAGGTCGAGGTGCGGCTGCCCACGACGGAGCCACACCACCAGCGCATCCGCGGCGCGACCGGCCCATTTGCGCCCCAATCGCCGCCGGAGACGCTGGACTATGACTTCTGGCTGGGCCCGGCGCCGTGGCGGCCCTACTTTCCTGAGGCCACCCACTTCGGTTGGCGATTCTGGCTGGCCACGGGCGGCGGCGAAATGACCGATCGCGGCGCGCATGTGCTCGATCTGGTGCAGTTGATCACCAACCACGACCGCAGCGGCCCGGTCTGGCTGAGGGCCTCCGGGCGCCGCACCTCCAGCCCGATTTTTGACGCGTTCATGGATTTCGAGTTTGAATACCGCTACGCGAACGGCCTGCGGGTCCACGGCCGCAGCGAAGGAAACCGCGGACTGAAGCTGATCGGCAGCGAGGGTTGGATCTTCATTCACATCCATGGCGGCCGTTTGGAGGCCGACCCGCCGTCACTGCTCCGGGAGAAAATTCTTCCCCATGAGCGACGGACCGAGCGCAGTGGGGGTCATCACCGGAATTTTCTGGACGCGGTACGCTCCCGGCGCCGTCCGGTGGCCGACCATGAAATTGGTCACCGGAGCGCGACCATTTGCCACCTATTGAATGCGTCGATGGAGCTGGAACGCCCGATCCGGTGGGACCCGGTCGCGGAACGGGTGATTGGCGACCCGGAGGCGCAGCGTTGGCTGGAACGGCCGATGCGCCCCCCGTGGCACATCTAGCTGAGCAACGAGGTCCATGCGATGAATCGAACGGTCTTTGAGGGTGGTGCGGTGAGGGGCGGCGTGATCGCGTCGGCGATCGCGCTGCTTTGCGGCGGTTGTGCGACCCCAACCGGAAAGACCCCGCAGGTACCGCCAGTTGAACACGCGCTCGAGACCGCGGCGCGTTGGGATTTTGGACAGGACCGCTCGGTCCTCGATGCGGCGGAGCGCGCTTTGAACGCCTGCAGCTCCCGCGCGCATCGGTCCGTCGCTGAAGCAGCCCTGCTGACTCTGGCGCGCCGCGCGGATGCCCCTCGAGGCGCCCGCCAATTTGCGCTGCAGCAGCTGGGCCGTTTTGGATCTGCGGAAGCCGTTGAGCCGCTGCTTGAGCTGCTCCGCGATCCTACCTTCGCGCCGGATGTGAGCAGCACGCTGGAGAGAATGCGAGACCCCGGCGTTGATGAGCGCCTGCGGGCGGCGCTGCCGCGCCTGCCGCCTCCGCTGCAGGCGCAGGTGTTGCGAGTGCTGGGCACACACGCGGATCCGGCGTCGGTGCCGGCAATCGAGCCGTTCCTGACTTCCGACGATCCGGCGCTAGCCGCGCTGGCCATCCGTGCACTGGGCCGGATCGCGACGCCGGCCGCCACCGAGCTGGTGGCACGGCACGCGGCGGTCGCGGGACGCGCCGCACGGGAGGGGGGATGGGATGCGCTCCTGTCGTGCTTGCAAGCCGCGGTGTCGCGCGGCGACCGCGTGATGGCGGAGCGCTGCGTGATGGCGATTGATGGCGCTGGCGCGCCCGAATATGTCAGGGCGGCCGCCGCGCTGGCCACGGCCCCCATGGCGACTTCGAACGAGCGCCTCGTTCGGGCACTGACCATGCTCGGTTCGACGAACGGCGCGATGCAGGTCGCCGGCGCCGAAATTCTGCGGCGGCATGTGGATGCCGCTGGCGTCGTGCGCGCCGCGGGGGCGATCGCGCTGATGCCGGCCGCCGCGCAGATCGCACTACTCGGGGTGCTGGAGGATCGGGGCATTACGGCGGCGGAGCCCGCGGTACTGTCGCTGGCCGCAGCCCGAGATCCTGCAGTGCGCGCAGCGGCCCTGCGCACGCTGGGCGCCATGGGGAGCGGTCGGGCGGTCGCAGTTCTCGCACAGAACGCCCTCGAGGGGCCGGAGGCAGTAAAGGTCGCGGCACGGAGGGCGTTGCGCCGAATCAGCGGTGCCGGCGTGGACAGCCAGTTCCATCTGCTGCTCCGTACCGCCGAGCAGCCCCTCCGGCTGGAACTGGTACGTGCGGCCGGTGAGCGCGGCGACCCATCGCTGGTGCGAACACTGCTGGAGTTGACCACCACAGCGGATCACGCGCTCCGGCGGGAAGCGATCAAACAGGCCGGCGCTCTCGCTGGGCGGGATGAATGGCCACGGCTGCTGGACGGCCTGCTGAATGCCACCGACGAGGCGGACGCCGACGCCTGGCTCGGCGCGACCGAGGCCGTGGCGCTGCGCGTTCCGCAGGTGGCAACCGAGCTGCCCAACCGATGGGAAAGCGTGACCGCGCCGGCGGCGCGGGCCGCACTGCTTACGCTGGCCGGCCGTCTGCGTCTGGCTGAGATGCTGCCGCTGGTCGCGACCGCGGCCGGCTCGGATCAAATGACAGTGCGCAACGCTGCGATTCGAGCTCTCGGCGGCTGGGCGGATCCCGCGGCGCTGCCGCCGCTCATCGCGGCAGCCCGTCATCCCGATGCCGCCTCCCGGCGTCTTGCGCAGCGCAGCCTGGTACAGCTCTTGCGCCAGTGCACGGGCGTGGCGCCCGCCGACCGCGCCGCACGTGCGGCCGAGATTGCGCCGCTCCTTGAACACGCCGATGAGCAAAAGGCCTTGCTGGCGATCCTGGGCGAGCTCGGCACTGCCGCCGCCGCGGAGATCGCCGCGCAGCACCTGGACCACACATCCGTCCGCACGGAGGCCGAGCTGGCCGTGTTGCGAGCTGCCCGCGCGCCAGGCGCAGTCGCCTCGCCGGCCGTGCGGGCGGCCTTGGAACGTATCGCAAAAGAGAGCGACGCGCCGGATCGCCGCGACGAGGCGGCCAAATTGCTGGCCCCGCCGCCACCGTAAAGTTCCGGCTAGGTTTTCCCAAACGCCGGATCAATCGCCAGGACGCACGGAGAAGCTTTGCGCCACACGTCGGACGACGAAGGCCGTTCTCCAGCTCCGGAACGCCTCAGTAGTCGTACGAACTGCCGCCGATAAATTCGCGCAGCAGCGAGCGGGACGGAATCGCCTCGTCCGACTCGATCGGCGTTAAGGGCTCCAACCACTCGTACAGGCGCTTCGCCCGCAGATACGCGTCCTGTCGGCGTGGCTCGTCTCGACAGACGCGGATCGCTTCCGGCAGCACATGCCATACCCGCGGTTTCAGAATCGGCAGCTCATGCGGCAATGCGCTGTTCACGATGAAGTCCACCTCACTGATGAACGGGATGATGTACTTCAGCTCGCTCGCCCGCACGTAGTGCCAATGCGTAATGGTTTCCAGCGGGCGGTGGTTCCGATGCCACGCGTCGCGCACCATGCGACGCATCATGCGGAGATCCGCCCAACGCAGAAACTCTCCGTGCGCGTTGCGGATCTGCTCGAGCGTTTCGATGTAGACCCGAAACTTCCGTTCCGCCGGCACGGAGCTGGTCATCGGCCCGTACAAACCATGCAGGCTGTCCAACAGCAGCAGCTCATCCGGTTCGAGCCGCATCGACGAAACGTTCAGGGTTCGCCGGCCCGTCTTGAAGTCGTACCGCGGGACCTGGATTTCACGGCCCGCAAGCAGTTCGGTCAAATGGCGGTTGATCAGCTCAATGTCGAGCGCCTGCGGCGTTTCATAGTCGTAATCGCCGAACTCGTCGCGCGGGTGCTGCTCCAGATCGAAAAAGTAGTTGTCCAGATTGAGCGCGCGCAGCTTTAGTCCCGCCGCCGCCAGATGCTCCGACAGCTTGATCGTGGTCGTTGTTTTGCCCGACGAGGAGGGCCCGGCGACGATAACCAACCGCACGTCGGCCCGCCGCTCGATGATGCGGCTGGCCGCAGTCCGCACTTCCGCCTCGTACCGCGCCTCCGCATCGCGAACCAGCTCCGCGTACCGCCCCTCTGCAATGCGGCGGTTCAAATCCGCGATGCTGGCGCATTCGTGGTCGAGATTCCAGCGGAGAACTTCGTAAATGACGCGGTACGGAATGTTGTCGGTCGCCTCGATCCGCCGCGCGCGTGCGTCGCGCAGCCGGGCGCGCTCGTGCCGATAAATGATGTACGCGCGGGCGGCCTCGGCGCGGCCGGACATCATCAGCACCCGTTCCACGATGTCCTGAATGTCCTCGACCGTCGGGGCGGCGGCCGGCCCGTACGCGGCGGCCAGCATCTCTTCCACCTGCTGCGCCAGCATGGCGGCGACGGATCGGTCGCCCTGTCCCAGCGACGCGAGCGCGCGCAGAATCGCGGTCTCGATCCGATCGCGGTCGTAGGGGACGACCTGACCGTCGCGTTTCACAACTCGCCGGGGCGGCGAGGCGGATGTCGGCACAGTGGTCAGGGCCGGCTCTCCAGGAAGCCCTCGAGCTTGCGGATGCGCGTTGGGTGCCGCATCTTGCGCAGCGCCTTCGCCTCGATCTGCCGGATTCGCTCGCGCGTGACGCGGAACTTGCGCCCCACCTCTTCTAGTGTGCGGGAATAACCGTCCACCAGGCCAAACCGGAGTTTCAACACCTCCTGCTCGCGCTCGGTGAGGGTCTGCATCACTTCCCGCAGCCGCTCCTTCAGCATCGCCTGCGCGGTGACGTTCGCAGGATCCTCCGCGCTGGTGTCCGCGATGAAGTCGCCGTAGCTGGTGTCGTCGCTGTCGCCAACGGGGCTGTGCAACGAGATCGGCTGTTGCGCAATCTTCAGAATGCCGCGCACGCGCTCCACCGGAAGGTTCATCTCCTCCGCCAGCTCCTCGGGGGTCGGCTCTCGGCCGTACTCCTGCAGCAACTGTTTTTGCACCCGCATCAGCTTGTTGATCGTTTCGATCATGTGCACGGGAATGCGGATCGTCCGCGCCTGGTCCGCGATCGAACGGGTGATCGCCTGCCGGATCCACCACGTCGCATAGGTGCTGAACTTGTAGCCCCGGCGGTATTCGAATTTTTCCACCGCCTTCATCAGGCCCATGTTCCCCTCCTGAATCAAATCCAGGAACGACAGGCCGCGATTTGTGTATTTCTTGGCGATGCTGATCACCAGCCGCAGGTTCGCTTCCACCATTTCCGATTTCGCGCGCTGCGCGTTTCGCATCCAGGTCTTGAACTCCTGATACCGCGCCTCAAACTCATCGGCGGGCACCAGCGCGTCCCGCGCAATCGCCTCCAGCCGCTCCATCGCCTCCGTGACCGCGGGCGGGGCGGACCGGCCGCGCGCGCGCTCACGCCAGGCCTCCACCGCGCGCGACGCTTCGCGAAACTGCGCGTGAACCTCGTCCGCAACGACGACACAGTCCTCTATTGCCTTTTGCTTGAAACAGAACTTCTCCAACAGCTCCTCGACCTGGCGCCGGACCCGCTCAAAGGCCTGCCGCCCCGCCGCGTCCGCAGATTTCGAACGCCTGCGCATTTGCATCCACCGATCGAAGCTTTGCAGCGCAGCCCGGTGGGCACGGGCGACCGCCTCCCGGAGCGCGGGGAGACGTTTCAGATAGCGCTCACGGCTTTTCGCGAGCTTATCGTTCACCACGCGGTCGAACCGTTCCCGACCCTGTTCGAGCCTCTCCGCAATCTCCAGGAACGCGCGAACCGCAAAGCCGAACTGGCAGAAAAGCTGGCGGCTCTTTAGCTCCGCCTCTTCGATGCGCTTGGAAATTTCGACTTCCTGTTCCCGGGTGAGGAGCTGCACCTGCCCCATCTGCTTCAAGTACATCCGTACCGGATCGTCGAGCACGTCCGCACGCTGTGCGTGGCGGGCGCGGCTCTCGGCCTCCTGCATCTTGTACTTGTCCACCTCGGATGCGCTGATGACATCAATGTCCATGCTCCGGAACATCATCAGCAGGCTGTCGAGCTCCGCGGCGCTCACGCAACTTTCCGGCAGCGCGTCGTTGATGTCCTCGTAGGTCAGATAGCCTCCCTGCTCGCTCGCCAGCGAGATTAGTTCCTTGATCTTCTGATTGCGGGTTTCGCGGTCCATCTTTCCCGCCGGCACAACATCGCTGCCGGCGGCCGTCCCCCTCACCTGCGCCGCCACCACTGGGGGGGTCTCGTTGACGGCGGGTGACGCCGTCCCGGACATGCTGTGGGCTCCCTCCTTCGCATCCGAAGTTGCCGGCCGAGTATCATGCGGACGAGCCGATTGTGAACGTTCCTTTCGATGGCTTGCCATGCTCTCCTCGTGCTGGGACACAA
Source organism: Kiritimatiellia bacterium (assembly GCA_026417735.1). Classification (NCBI taxonomy): domain Bacteria; kingdom Pseudomonadati; phylum Kiritimatiellota; class Kiritimatiellia; species Kiritimatiellia bacterium. The sequence goes on along the minus strand of JAOACR010000003.1, from coordinate 117,414 downwards.
TCGTCCCATTGTAACGCGGGCCCTACACCTTACTCATCCTTCCCCGTTCTGTCAAATGCCTGTGCCCGAACCTTCGGACAATCTGCAGCGCTCCCATTCGTCGTTCTACATCAGCGGCGGCCCACCGACCTCCGGCGGCGGACACCGCCCGACCCGCCTTGCGTGCGACCACCTGGGAGCCTATGTTCGCTCCATGCGGGTGACCATTGCGCTCCCCCTTGAGGTACAGCTCGAACTTGCGCGCGTCCGAGCCAGCGAACGGATCGCGGTGGGTCTGAGCGGCGGGGTGGACTCATCCGCGACCGCACTGTTGCTGGCGGCCGCTGGCTTCGAGGTGGTCGGTCTGACGATGCGGATCTGGGATGGCGCGGTGCAGATCCGCGAGAGCGGACGTTCGGGTTGCTACGGCCCGGGCGAGGTGCGTGACCTTCAGCGCCTCCGCGAATTCACCGCCCGTTTGGGCATTCCCTTGCACGAAGTCTCGCTCGCCTCGGATTACCAGCGAGATGTTCTCGAATATGTCCGCGCGGAGTACCGCCGGGGGCGCACTCCGAACCCATGCGTCTGGTGCAACCGGCGTGTGAAGCTCGGCCGACTGCTCGAGGCCGCGCGCCAGGCGGGAATTGCGTTCGACCGTTTTGCGACCGGCCACTACGCACGCCTTCGGCCGGACGGGACCACTGGCCGGATCCATTTGTTCCGCGCCGCGAACGAGGGAAAGGATCAATCGTACTTCCTCGCGCTCGCGACGCAGGAACAGCTCAGGGGGCTGTTGCTGCCGCTGGGCTCATTGGGGAAGGACCAGGTGCGTGAGATCGTCGCGGCAGCCGGCTTCGAAGCCCTCGCGCGTACGCCGGAGAGCCAGGATTTTCTGGAGTCCGCCAGGTATACCGACCTGTTCGATCCGACAGACTCGCGCCCCGGCGACATCGTGGACCTTCAGGGCCGAGTGGTGGGCCGTCACCGCGGCCTGGTCCACTACACAGTGGGGCAGCGGCGAGGCCTCGGCCTTGGTGGCACAGGAGAGCCGTGGTATGTGGTTCGGTTGGAGCCGGCGGAGAACCGAGTCGTGGTCGGCCGGCGCACCGACGTGCTCGCGGGGCGCCTCACGGCAGTTGGCGCCAACTGGATCGCGTGGGCAGAGCCCCCGAAAAGAGAGTTTCGCGCCGCCTGCCGGGTGCGGCAGCGGCACGCGCCGGCCGCGGCCCAGATCCGCGTGGTCTCACCCGACGAATTCCTCGTCGAATTCGATGAACCCCAGTTCGCCGTCACCCCCGGCCAGATCGCGGCGATTTACGACGGGGACGACCTCCTCGGCGCGGGAACCATCGACTCCGTTTCCCCGTCGGACGGCACAGGGTGAATGGCGGCATTCAGACTCCCCGTCCGATACCCATCGAGATCCAGCGCAACATAGCGGAACCCGCAGGCGCGCAACTTCGCCGCCACCGCGTGGCGGATGGTCGGTTCACACATTCTCGGGATTTCGTCAGTCGCCAGCTCGATCCGCGCAACATCGCCATGCGCGCGCACGCGCAACACGCGAAAGCCAAGCTCGAGCAGCACTGACTCCGCACGTTCGATGCGCGCCAGAAGCTCGGCCGTAACCGGCGTGCCATACGGCACCCGCGAGGCCAGACACGCCGATGCGGGCCGATCCGCGGTGGGCAGCCCCAGCCGACGCGATGCTTCCCGCACCTCCGCTTTGGTGAACCCCAGTTCCGCCAGCGGACTGCGGACTCCGAGACGCCGAGCCGCCTCCCGGCCGGGCCGGTAGTCATGAAGATCGTCAGCGTTCGAACCGTCCACCACCACCGCGTCGCCTTCTTCAGCCGCAATCGCCACGAGTTTTTCAAACAGGTCGGTTTTACAGTGGAAACAACGATCCGGTGAGTTCGCAGTGTACGCGGGATTTTCCAGTTCACCACCGCGGATGACCCGGTGCCGGAGGGAAAACCGCGCCGCGAGTTCCTTTGTCAGTGCGAGATCCGCCCGCTTCAATGAGGGCGAATCCGCCGTCACTGCGAGCGCTCGCGCCCCCAACGCCCTGGCCGCTGCCACCGCCAAAAACGTGCTGTCCACGCCTCCGCTAAATCCCACTACCACCGCGCCAGCGTTCCGCAGCCACTGATTCAGTGCCTCCGTCTTTTGTGTCAGCGCGTCACTCATCAACCGTCCTTCCGGAACACGATCGCGCCGAGGCGCACCCAACGCAAGCTTTAGCCGCGGCCAATCGAACCTCGACCCCCAACGACGGCGTTGCACTTGAAAATTCCCCCTCCTCCCTCACCGCGGCAGTGCGCGCCGCGTCCTGCCCATAAACAAATTACACGAATTTTTTATTTGCAGTTGTCGCTCGGCGCAATAGTATGAACCATCGGCGATGCCAGTGTACTGCCCAGAGTGCGGACGCACCCTGACGACCGGGGCGAAGCAACGTCGAGAACCGGTGATGTGTGGCGAGTGCGGCCGGCCGCTCGCGGAGCGCACCGAAGTGGAAGCCGCATCAGCGTACCGGCTGCGCCGGCCCCTCTCTCTCGGCGTGTTCGCGCAGTCGCTGGTCGTACTTCTCGCCGCTCTCTCGGGCGGGCTGCCGTTGCTGCGAACAAGCGTCGGTCGGGGTCTCGGGCGATGGCTCGGTGTACCAACCGATTGGTTGCCCGCCCCGCGGCAGTGGGGGTTCGCCGAGGTGGCCGCGGTCATGGTCGCCGTGCTGCTGCTCTTGACAGCTTCGCGTTTTCGTCGCGCACCCCGGGCTGCAGCAGTGAGCCGGCCTTGCCCTCCGCCGCTGGCGCCTTCCAGCGAAAACAGGCAATCAACAGAGCGCCGGCAGTCCCCCCTCCCCTCTCAGGCCGAGGGTGCACCTCCGCCACCGGCCCCGGCGTCGAGGCATTGCCGCACCTCGAACAGCAGGTGTGCGCGCGTGAACGGCTTCGAGAGCACCGGCACACGCGCCGATGCCGACACCACCGCAAAGGGATCATGCGCATAGCCGGTCATGCAGATCGCGCGCACAGAGGGTCGGATCGCCAGTAGCCGCTCGATCAACTCCGGGCCGGACATCGCGGGCATGATGATGTCGGTCAGCACCAGATCAAAACGGTTCGGCTCGCGTTCGAACAGGTGCAGCGCCTCGATGCCGTTGGCCGCTTCCACCACTTCGTACCCAGCCGACCGCAGCATGCGCGCCGCCAGCGCACGTACCCCGGGTTCGTCATCCACAACCAGCACGCACTCGCGACCGCCCGGTACTTCGCCGACTGCGGCCTCGTGGGCCACCGCCCCCACCAGATCGGGTCGATGAGGGAAGTACATCGTGAACACCGTCCCCCCACCCTCCGCGCGTCCCGCCTCAATATGACCGCCCATCGCGGTGATAATTGACTGCACGACCGCCAGCGCCATCCCGCTGCCACGCTCGTCTCCCAGACGCGCAAACGGCTCGAACACGCGAGCGAGCGACTGGTCATCCAACGTCGGCCCGTTGTCCGCCACTTCAAGTCGCACCAGCTCACCCGCCGGCAACCCGGGCCGCGTGCGCACAAACTCCTCGTCGGCAACGAGCACGGCGGTGCTGACGCGGAGCCGGCCGTGCGGCGGCAGAACGTCCCGCGCTCGCACCGCCAGGTTCATCAGCGCCTGGCTGAGCCGCGCGGCGTCCCCTTCGATCGGGCAGGGTTGATCGTCGAGCAGGGTGACGATCTCCACGTCCCGCCCCAGCGTCCGGCGGAGCAGCCGGTCCATGCCCCGTACGACCTCGTTAACATCCACCGGTCCCCGTTCGGATGGCGTCGGCCGGCTGAACGCCTGCAGTTGGCGCACCAGCGACTCCGCGCGCCGTGCCGCCTGCATCATTTCTTGCAAGTCCGCCCGAATGGAATCCGGCAAGGCCGGGTCGTGTTCGATCAGCTGACCATAACCGAGAATCGCGGTCAGCATGTTGTTGAAGTCGTGCGCGATGCCCGCGGACAGCCGTCCCACGGCCTCCATCCGCTGCACCTGTGCGAGGCGTTCCCAGCCTGCCCGGATCTCCTGTTCCGCCCGACGGCGGGCGGTGACATCCATCATGACGCCTTGGAGCACCCAGCGATCGCCAAGGTTCATGTAGGTACCCCGGTTTTCGATCCAGACCTCACGCCCGTCCGCCGCCATCACGCGGTACTCCAACAAAAACGGCTCATGGCTGACGTCGTGCACGTCGCAGATGAGATGGCGGACCCGCTCACGATCTTCGGGATGAATCTGGCGCAGCCACAGGCCCGGGTCTTGCAGCCAGATCTCGGGCCGAAAGCCCAGCAACGTTTCCACCTGGGGGCTAATGTAGGTCGTGCGCCGCGGCAAAAGGTCAAACACGTAGGTGATCGCTGGAATCTGCTCCACCAGCCGACGGTAGCGCGTTTCCGCCTCCATGCGCTCCTGTTCGAGCCGACGGCGCTCGCTGAGATCCCGCAGATGGAGAATCACCGCGCGCTGCCCGCCCGCGCTGATCGCGCTGGCGCGGATCTCGATCTGACGCCGGCCGGCCGGCGAAACCAGTTCGCACTCAATTCCGCGGTGGCCGCCCTCCAGCCACTCCTCCATCGCAGCGCGAAGTGTTTCGAGATGGCCGTGGGAGAAAAACGCATCCAGCGAGCCGCCGAGGAGCTGGTCTCGCTTTGCACCCAGAAGCTCGCATGCGGCAGGATTCGCGTCCAGCACCGCGCGGTCCGGCGCGATCACAAGAATTCCATCCGGGGAATGCTCAACAAGCAGCCGGAACCGCTCCTCCATTTCCCACAGGTCGCTCGTCCGCTGGCGAAGCACCGTCTGCAACGCCTGTTCGCGGCGCAGCGTCTCTTGGTGCCGCAAATGGAGCTGCAACACCGTCTCCAGCAACAACCCCAACTCCCGCTCGGTCGCCGCTCCATCCAGCGCGACATCAGCCCCCGCCGACCGCAAACGTGCCGCATCGCCGGGTCGCGCGTCCCGCAGCACCCCGATGATCGGTGCGGCCGGCGCACGCAGCGCGCGACGTACGCGCTCGCACAACGCCCGTGGCCATTCTTCCGCACGGTTACAGTACAGCACCACCGCGGCCAGCGGTTCCTCCTCCACCCATCGTGCTTCCGCCGCGCCGGCGTCCGGTACGCGCTCGACCTTCGGCGGAGGGGTCATCGCGGCGGCGATGCGCTGCAGCACCGCCCACTCCCCATCGCTCGCGCCAACAGCCAGAATCATCGCGGCGGGCTTCATCCCTCGCGCACTATACCACAACGCGAGCGGTCCGACGGTGTGGGCGCGGAATTGTCCAGCAGCCGTGTGCCGTGCGGGTCCATTGTCGTGATCCAACTGCGGGACGGAATGCCCAACGCGTTGAACGTCAGCACCATCTGTTGCTCGATCGCACGAGCTTTGCGGGCGTCGTCGGTGATGGCGAACACGGTGGGGCCAGAGCCGGAGATCGCCATGCCATCTGCGCCCGCCCGCAGCGCGCTCTCCTTGACCTGATCGAAGCCGCGGATCAGCCGCGAGCGAATTGGCTCGATCACCGCGTCGTTCAGACTGCGTGCAAACAGCGAGTAATCATTCTTCGCGAATGCCGCGGTGATCAGGGCGGTGTTCGCCATGTTCGCGACAAATGCCCGCATCGGCACCTGGTCGGGCAGGATGCGGCGCGCGTCACGGGTCAACACCGTCAGCGCCGGCGTGACCAGCACGATCTTCAGCCGCCGGATGATCCCGATGCGTGTCACATCCAGCGGCACAGTACAGCGCGTCAGCGTCGCACCGCCCAGCAGCGCGGGCGCGGTGTTGTCCGCAAAGAAGCCGCCCGAGACTTCGGCCTCCGCCTGCGTGGCGGCAAGGATGAGCTGCTCGAGGCTGAGCTGTCGCCCGTACAGCCAGTTCGCCGCAAACGCGCCCGCCGCCGCAGACGCCGCGCTCGAACCGAGGCCGGAGCCCGCCGGCAGCCCCTTGTACACCTCCAGCTCCACTCCCCCCCGCTCGCCAAGAATTTTCAGCACGTTCGCCGCCGCCACCGAAGCGGTGTTCCGCATCGGATCCGTCGGGATCGGCGTCGGAGACCGAATCGCACGAATACGGATTCCGCGACGGCTGCGCCGAGCCCGCACGACATCGCCGAGCCCCCGAACCGCCATGCCCAACACGTCGAATCCCGGTCCGATGTTCCCGATGGTGGCGGGGGAAAAGACGCGGATCCACTCGTTGTTCATGCGATCTCCTGCAACAGCCGGGCCCGCAGCGCGGTGTAGTCGGCGGGGAGATTCTCCACGGCGAGCGGACGGGAAGCCAGCCGTTCGAACGATGCCGGCGGCGCGGGAGAAAAGCCGAGCTCCCGCTCGATCACCTCCGGAAATTTTGCGGGATGGGCGGTCTCCAGACACACCGCCGGGCGGGGGCCGCCACCGAGACGTTCTAGCGCGGCCACACCCACCGCCCCATGCGGCTCCAGCAGCACACGCCGCTCGCGCCACCACCGCCGCAGACAGTCCACCGTCTCCGCATCACTGATCGAAATCGACTCGACATACCGGCGCATCACCCTCACCTCGGGCGACCGCACCAGTTCCCCGCTACGGGTCAGCACACCGCCATACCAGTCCACGTAGCGTGCGAGGTTGCTCGGATGCCCCACGTTCATCGCGTTCGAGAGGCAGGCCCGGGAGGGAGAGATCGGCCGATACGCGCCGGTCGCAAGAAACCGTGGCACCTCATCGTTTTCGTTCACCGCCAGGATGAGGCGCGCAACCGGCAGCCCCATTCGGCGGGCCAGCTCACAGCCGAACGAGTTCCCGAGATTTCCCGACGGCACCGAGAACGTCACGGCCGTGCCCTCGGGGCTGACCCGCAGCCAAGCGTAGACGTAATACACCGCCTGCGGGAGGATGCGCCCGACGTTGATCGAGTTCGCCGACGTGAGGCGCAGCGGAGCCAGTGCACGATCGAGAAAAGCCTCTTTCACCATCGCTTGGCAGTCGTCGAACGTGCCCTCCACCGCCAGCGCGGTAACGTTCGCGCCGATGCGGTCGAGCTGTCGCCGTTGCACCTCGCTGACCTCGTCGCGCGGGTAAAGAACAAAGACGCGGAAACCGGGCACCTCGCGGAACGCCTCCCCCACCGCGCTGCCGGTATCGCCCGAAGTCGCCACCAGCACGGTCGCCCGGCCGCACCGGCTGACGGCCCGCAGCATTCGCGCCATCCACCGGGCGGCGAAGTCCTTGAAGGAGGCAGTGGGGCCGCGATCCAGCCGCAACAGCCACAGTCCCTCCTCCATCGGCTCCAGCGGGACGTCGAAGTCATACGCCTCTTCGCAGATCGCCGAAAACTGCGCCGGCGGTACCACGCCCTCGACGAACGGCCGCAGCACCTCTTCCGCCACCCGCCAGTACGGCGCGTCGCGCAACCTCACGAGGCCTTCCAGATCCAGGGCCGGCACTCGCTCCGGCAGATATAGGCCGCCATCCGGCGCCAGCCCCCGTTCCAGCGCGGTGGCCAGCCCTACCGGCTCCCGCTCGCCGTTCGGCAGCTCCCGGTGAGTGCTGACATATCGAATGGGGCCTCCGGCCGGCGCGGCCGCCATCGTCTGACCGCGATCGTTCATCGCGCGCCCGACGCCGCGGAACCAAACACCTCCCGGATCGCTTCCAGGTAAGCCAGGCGATGGACCGTGTCCGGTTCCAGATAGCTGCCTTCCGTCCACTCGTTCCAGGCGTTCACGGTGATGATTCTCGGTCCGCCCAGCGCCTCCAGCTTCTGGCGCGTTCGCCGCAGCGCTTCGCGAAACGCGTCCGGTGTCGTGCTCATCGTGTTCATGAACGGATATCCGAAATTACCGAAGTCCTCATCCTGCGCCGTGCGCGGACTGGAATCCCATCCCATCGTCACATTCGGATAGTACGGGACCCCGAACATCGCCCGCGCGCGGTCCCAATATCGCTCATACCCCTGCCACACCTCCTCGTATGGCGTGACCAGCTTCGGCAACGCAACGTGATGAATCCACACGTAGGAGGTCACCGAATCAAAACCCAGCTCCCTCACCAATCGAGCGGGATCGGCCGGCGTCGTTTCACCCGGTAGAATCGTCCGCCCCCAGACCACCGCGTTCAGATGCAAACCCGGCAGCCCCGCCGCGACCGCCCGTGCGCGCCAGTCGTCCAATGCCGCGCGGGTGCCAGCGACCGAGCCGAACGACTCCACCAGCCGAGTTAGGTCGTAAAAGGAAAAGTACGGCTGTCCGTCAATCCGCCAGTGGTTGGGTTGACGGAAATACCGCTCAATGCAAATGTCGCCGATGCGTCGGAAGGTCTCGGGACTCACTTTGCCCGGGAACAGCGTTGTCGGCTGGCGGCGTCGGCTGTGGGGATGAATGTCCTTCCAGTCGTGATTGGCCCACATCAGCGCGAATTTCATCCGGTGACGATTCGTCGCCTGCAGAAACCCTTCGTCCAGCGCCTTTTCAAGAAAGGGACCGTCGTGATACCAGTACCAGTCAAACAAAAACACATCCACCCCATGGTCCGCCGCGGCGTCAATCTTGCGTGCCATCACGGCAGGGTCGGCCTCATTTTCATATCCCCACAGCGGCACCAACGGCTGTCGATGACCGGCAAATCTTGGCCGCGCCGCCCGGACCAGCTCCCACTCCGACCAGCCCGGCCCCTTCAGGCGCTGGTTGCGCGCATCGGACGGGTGGTAGTTCGGGAAGTAATAGACCGCCACGGTCCACTCGTCCGTGACCGAGGAGGCATCCGCTGAGGATGCTGATGCGCCCCCTGCCATGCTCGACACCATCGCGCCCAACAGAAGCCATCTCGTCCGGCGTGTCACTGTGTGTGCCTCCACATTTTCCCGCCCACGAGTGATCGACATCGCCGTGGGCCCGGCAGGGCTCGAACCTGCGACCAGAAGATTATGAGTCTTCCGCTCTGACCGGCTGAGCTACGGGCCCGTCGCGGCGGGCGCAGCATAGCACAGGCGTCTCCTCCCGTGGAGCAGCAGGGGCCAGCCCCCTTCATCTCATCCCGGCCACACCGGGAGGCGCTTTGCGGACGATCGGGCAAAGTGATCACCGCGCACTGAGCGGGTCCAACCCTTGGAACCCCGGTGAAGGCTGGCTTCCCTATGTTGGACGCCTTTGCCGGTTCTCAAACGTTGCCGCCTGCAGGCGAGCGCGTCCAGTTATCCGATCGCGCCCGGTCTGCCATCGGACCCCGCACCTGGCCCCGGTTTGAAGGGCACCTGTCTCCCAACATCTGCGATCGGTCGGCCGGGTGTCTCCAAGACCGCTCCGCTCCGGCGCGGCGGTTCGACCAACGCGTTCCTGCGAGGAGTCGTCCGCGTCCAGGCGTCACAGCGCCAACAGTTCGCGCAGGTCTTCCCAGCTCAGCCGCTCTGCACCACCGCCGGCCTGCACGGTTGCCTGGATGAGCTCCCGCTTGCGGCGCTGCATCTGCTGCACACGGTCTTCGATGGTGTCCCGCGCAATCAGGCGAACACTGTACACGCAGCGCGTCTGCCCAATCCGATGCGCGCGGTCAATCGCCTGATCCTCCACCGCCGGATTCCACCAGGGATCATACAAGATCACGGTGTCCGCCCCGATGAGGTTCAGTCCGGTGCCACCGGCCTTCAAGCTGATCAGAAAGACGGGGATCGAACGATCGCGATTGAACTCGCGGACCACCTCCAGGCGGTTGGTCGTTGCGCCGTCCAGGTAACAGTACCGCCAGCCTCGCCGGTCGAGCTCACGGCGGATGATCGCCAGCATCGAGACGAACTGACTGAAGACCAGTACGCGGTGACCGCCATCTGCCGCCTCCTCCAGCAGCTCAAACAGCAGTTCCAGCTTTGCGGACGGCGCCTCAAAGTTCGCTTGCGGCAACCGGAGTAGATCGAGGTGACAGCACACCTGCCGGAGCCTCAGCAGCGTCCGCAGAATCTCCATTCGGGCGGCCTCCACGCCTCGTTCGGCGATCAGCTCGCGGATACGACGGCGAGAGCGCTCGAGAATTTCCGTATAGACTCGAGTCTGCTCCGCCGTCAACGAACAGGTCGCGACCCGTTCTAGTCGCGGTGGAAGTTCGTGCGCCACCTCGCGCTTCAGCCGGCGCAACAAGAACGGCCGGAGCTTCCGCCGCAATCGAGCGAGTGCCTCTTCCGCCGCTTCCCCCCCCTGCTGAATCGGCACCTCATACCGTCGCCGGAACGACTCGGCCGATCCCAAATACCCTGGCATCAAGAAGTCCATGATGGACCACAGGTCTGTCACACTGTTCTCCATCGGCGTGCCGGTGAGCACCAGCCGCTGCGCTCCCTGCAGTCCCTTCGCCGCGATCGCGTTGCGCGTGGCTCGGTTCTTGATGTGCTGCGCCTCATCGAGGATGATCGCCGCCAGCCGGATTCCCTTCCATCGTTCTGCGTCACGCCGCAACAGCGCATAGGAGGTGATGAGGAGATCGTTATCGTTCAGGCGTTCCCAGTCGTCGTGCCGGCCGGACCCCGCGACCAGACGTACTCGCAAAGAGGGGACGAATCGGGCCGCCTCTTGAGCCCAGTTTTCCATCAAGCTGGTCGGGCACACCACGAGTGAGGGTTTGCCGCGGGCATCAGGATCGCAACGCGGCATCGCCAGCCAGGCGAGCGCCTGTAGCGTTTTCCCCAGGCCCATGTCGTCGGCGAGAATGCCCGCGAAACCGCAGCGTTCAAGGTGGCGCAGCCACGCAACTCCTTGCCGCTGATAGGGACGCAGATGAGAGGCGGGCGGATCGGGGATCTCGACACTCTCCAGTTCGACGCCGTTGCGGCGCGCAGCGGCGAGGCGGCGCATGGCGGTCTCGGCCCAGCCTGGTGGCGCCTCGACGTCAACGCCGTCGAGCGCGGCAAGCGAATCCTGCACGTAGGCGGCGTGAACGGCCGCCAACCGGAACGTGCCCGGCTTCGAGCCGTCGCTGGACTCACAGTCCGCGAAAATCTCATCCAGCGCTTCGACCGCGGAACCGTCCAGCCAGATGCGACGGCCCTCGCGTTCCAGAAAACTCTCGCCCTTGAGCAACGCTCGACGCGCCTCCGAAGCCGGGATGTGGCCACCGCCAGAGTCTTCCAGTCGAACCTCCACCTCGAACGAGCGGCCATCCGCAGCCGGCACGATGCGCACCACCGGCACCGCCCAGATCGCCTCCTCCATCGCGGTGGCCGCACGGCCCTCCACGCTGAACGTCCACCCGCGCCGTCGCAGCGCGGGCACCTCGCGGGCCAGAAAGTTCACGACCGACCGCTCCCCCACCAGCGGCGAGAGACGGTCGCCACACTCCCCCACCAGCCCCCGTCGCGCCAGCATGCGAAGCGCCTCGGCCTCGGCGTCCGCGTTCCGGATGAAATAGCGCAACGGGTCTTCCGGGTCGGGGATCGCAAACTGACCCGCCGGATCAGATTTGCCCGCCACCAGCCGGGTGCCGTCATACACCGCATAGAGCGTCACATTCAGCGAGGCGAGACTGCCGCGCGCGAGGACGTGAAAGCTGGGTTGCGCGGGCCGCAGGTCAAGAATTTCCGGCGTCACCGTGCTCTCGTGCGGCGCCTGCGCGGCCAGACGGGGCCACTCGGAGCGGAGAAACTGGGGCACCGCGATGCGCGGAATGCGGATGACCCCTCCGTAAGCCGCGTGTGCCGCCTCGGGCAACGTGGACACGAGCGGCCAGAGTTCCGTCGCACAGCCGGCCCACCCGCGACGCCGCCCCAGAAGGTGGATCGCCGCGACTCCGCCGCCGGGCAGGGGTGTCTCGACCGAGAGCAGCAGCTCACCGGTGGCGCCGTCGAGATCCAGATGAAGTCGCGACTGAAGCAAAGGTGAGGGATGCACCGTCAGGCGGTGGCCGTCGTCGAGAGCCAGCGAGCCGCCGGCCGCTGCCTCCAGCAAGCTCAAAAAGTCGCCCCGGCTCGTCCGCAGCTCGCTGCGCGCGCCCGCACCGATGTCCTCCGCGACGAACAGCAACCGCTCGTCGCGCGGGCCGAGCCGCAGTGGCAACTCACGGGGCACTTCCTCCAGCGGCACCGATCGGCCGTCAATCCGCGCAAACACCCGCACGGTGAGCCGGCCGGCGGCCCATTGCTCCGGCCATGACGACGGCAGAACCAGCAGTATCTCCGCAGGACGGCCCGGCTCGCCGGGCGCCGCACGGCGCAAAAAGGCGGTCGGCGGCAATGCGGCGAGGCGTGCAGCACGCTCCGCCTCCTCGCCCGCCGCAGCGATCGCTCCTTGCTCCAACTGGCGATGGCGCACCGCCAACGCCAACGCGATCACGTGCGCACAGATGACGCCGCGTTCGCGGCTCTCATAGCAAGGGCAAAGGCTCTCCACGCAGCCGCCCTGAAGCAAACGGAAGCCAGTTCGGAGGCAGCGGACGGTGCTGCGCAGTGTGCCGCGCACCACCGGGGGCTCGACTATGATCTCCTCCACCGTTTCCCGCTCCAGCAGCCGCCGAGCGTCCTGGAGCTTGCGTTCCCCACCCCAGCCGAGCAGCCGTTCGTCCGTCAAATCGATCATTGCATCGGCGTCGCGGACTTGCCGTCCCACACCGCCCGCACATCGCCGCGGTACAGCTCCCGGCCCCCACCGCGTACGCGCACTTCCACCCGGGCGCTCGAGCCGGGTTCACCGGTGACCGGCAGCGTCATCTCGCGGGCTTCCAAAGGTTCCAGCACGGTGACCGTGCGCTGCGGCGGCGCGGAGGGCACAGCCCATTCAACCGTCAATTCCTGCTGCTGTTCGGTATGATTGCGGAGCGGCAGTCGCACCTCCACCACTCCGGGCGCGACGGCGCGAAAAACCAACGCGCCGATCTCGACCGGCGCAGTCCACCGCGAGGGCGTTCGGCGCACCGTCGTCCATTCCGCCTCCGGTTGCTGCATCCTCCATTGCCAGAGCAGCCACGAACCATCCGGCGCAACGGCCTCGTCCACCCCGAATCCGAAGTCCGCGGTTTCGCCGGCGGCGAGGATACGCGGCTCCCGCAGCATCGGCGCCGAGTCCGAACCCGCAATCCGCCGCACATCCGCGATCACGAGCGGCGCACTGCTCGCGTTCCGGACGCGCGCCCGCACGCGGTTCACCGTGCCGCGCACAAACGGAAGCGATGGTTCCACCTCAAGCTCCACGCCTCGGCGGCGCTCCAGCTCCATCGCCTGAAGATTTGCGGCGGCCGCGGCGCCGACCCCTTGGGCGTCGCCCCACGCCTCCAGCCAACCACGCTCGGCGCCCACTGCGGGCCCTGACACCACGTCGAACACGCGAACCTCCCCCGGCCCCAGCCGCGCCGACCAGCGCGCTAGCCCGTCCGGCGCGGCCAGTCCCCGCACCGTCGCGTCCCGCAGATCAAACACATATGCGGGATCGGATATGCCACGTGCGACAAGCCGCACATCACGTACCGCACTGCCGCGGTTCCAGACCGTCACGTGTAGCACCCCGCTGGCCCCGCCGAAGGCCTCCGCCCGCACTCCGCCCTCGTCCACCGCCACGCAGGGTTCAACCCGCCAGCCCCCCTCCGCCAGCCGTACCGCCAGCGGCACCCAGTATCGGAGCGCGACCGCATCCCGCCGGCTCCATTGCGCCACCGACCAGTACGATCGCCCCTGCGCGTCCCTGCCGAACGACGGCACCATCCCGAGCGCGGTCGACACCGCGGCGGCGCCATCCATCGTCCGCGGGTCGCTCCACTCAAAATCCCCGCTCAGCCGTCGAACGACCGGTCGCGGCCCTGCCAGCAGACGGTGCCGCCAAGAGCGCGAACTGAGCGGATCGGCATCGAGCGCGTCGTCCACCACGGTCAGATCGGCGAACCGCACAAGCGTCGCGTGATGATCAAACGGATTTTCGAGCGCGATGAGCGGCGCTTCCGTCCCGACAAGCTTGCGCAGCGCTTCCACAAACTCCAGCGCGTCGAGATCCCGTACGACCGCCACCCCCCGCTCCGGCGCGCGCCAGGAAGCCGGCCGATCCGCGGACGCCAACGCCGCCGCATTGTGGTCCAAACCCGCGGTCGCGCTCAACGCATCGAGCGCGATCACGTGCACCGGCGCTGCCTCCGTCACGTGTCGAACTGCGCCGAGTTCGAGCATCGCACGGTTCCAGCGCGCCGCGGCGGTGGTCATGAAGTCCGGATCGGCGGAGACATTCACGCGGAGGAGCCGCCCGTTCACGGCCGCGATCGAAAGCGTGTCATCGGTGCTGCGGACACCACCGACGATCGCCGCCTGCGCGTACCACGCCGCGCTGCCGCCGGCGGCGGCAAGGAACTGGAGGATGCGCAGCGCAGTGGCGATATCCGGCGACCAGCCTTTCGGCAGCGGCAGATCCAGCGCCCAAGGTCGCAGTCCCAGACACCGCCACTCGGAGCCGGCCCCGGGCTCGTCGCCGCGCAGAACTTCCACCGCGATCGGCCCGCTCAACGTCGCGCGTGCCGACGTCGACTCCTCCGGGCTCAGCCGCCACTGCGCCGGCGCCGCGTAGGTGTCGCGATACACTCCGGCACGTCGCTGCCAGGCCGACAGCGCCGCGCGAAAATCCAGCGGCGATGCGCCACACCGCACCCACAGCGCCCAAACGGCACGGTTGCGCAGTTTCGTCACGGCGGCAGACAGCGCCAGTGGGATCGCTCCCCGCAGGGCCGGCGGCGACTCGCGCGCCGTCCACAGCACCGGTGCCGGCTCCGCCGGATCCAACGCGATGACCACCGCAGCGGTCGGGCACGAAGCGACCACCAGCGGCCAGAGCGAACGTAGACCCCGCCGTCCCGGCCCGGCGGCCACGAGGTCGGGGGTCTCAAGAGCCTCCGTGCCGATCGGCAACGATCGGCCGTCGGGCTGCTGCAGCCGCCACTGCGCCGGGGGCAAACCCAGACCAAGTTCAAGCTCAACCGCCACTGAAGTGTCCGCCCGCAGTTCACCGCCGAGCCACGTCCACCCCTCCCCCTCGGGCATTGCCAGCAGCGTCCAAGACACGGGCCCCGAGCGCCCCCGCCACTGTTGCCGGTCCCCGCGACGGGCGGAGGCCTCCACTTCCGTTGGCCATGCGGCTCCGCCCGCTTCGCGCACCGTCAGCGCGAACGATACGGTCTCTCCGCCTGCCAGTTTCCAGGCGGGCAGCGGCAGCGCGCTCTCATCGTTCGTCCATCCTTCCCCGCCGGCCAACTCCGTCCAGCGGGCAGCGAGCGCTGGTGGCGTGCCGACGCGCGGCGGCGGCTCCGGCGCCGGAGGCGGCTCGATGGCGAGTTCGGGGATGCGATCTGCCGACGATGCAATCAGGCCCTCGGCCGGCAAACGGTCCGCCACGTTCCAGTCCGGCGTCAAGGTCTCCACCGCCCACTTCAGAGGAGGGCCCCAGGCGGGCGGCAGCAATACGCTGCGCACGCCATACGCGGACTCAACCGATATCACTCCACCGGCCTCGTCCCATGCCCAACCCCGAAGGCCGAAAGCCCGCCGATAGAGCACGTCATTTTCGATCATCCACGATTCGACGCGGCCGGCAGCCCCCGTCGCTGGCGTTTCGATCAGCAATCGCAGCGAGCGCGAGGGCGGGGCCGAACCGCAACGGATCCGCATCACGAGGGTGCCGTCGGGCAGTCGAAAGAGTCCCGCTTCGCGCAGGTCGGCCTCCGCCCGGCTGACTCGAACCGTGTCGTGGTCCGGGTACCAGCCGGCCGATGCGGCGACCGGTCCGACCGCCAACAGTGCCGTCGCCACTATCCGACGCATGGGTGCGGTCGTCCTCATGGTTCGGTTCTCCACCTGCCGCGGAGCGGCGCGGCCGGGCCCGTCGACCTAGCCGACGTCCACAATGCTGGGCGTGTAGTCCTCCGGCGGTTCAAAGCCAAGCAACTTCAAACAGGTCGCCGCCAGACTGCTGATCCCCAATCCGGTGGCCGCGGAACGCCGAGCGCGGCTAACGCCCGAGGGGTCGTACACATACACGGGCACCGGATTCAGCGAGTGGGCCGTTTTCACCTTCGGTTCGCCCGTCGCCGGATCCACCACCGGCTCACCGTTGCGCAGTTCCAGCATGTCGTCGGCATTGCCGTGGTCCGCGGAGACCACCAGAATTCCCGCGGCGTCGCGAACCGCGCGGACCACCCGACCCACGCAGAGGTCCACCGTCTCCACCGCAATCCGCACCGCCGGCAGCACCCCGGTGTGGCCGACCATGTCGCCGTTCGCGTAGTTGAGGCGAATGAACCGGTGCCGATTCTCGCGGATCGCCCGCACGACCACATCGGTGATCTCGGCGGCCTTCATCCAAGGTCGCTCCTCGAACGGCACGCGGTCGGACGGCACCTCGACGTAGTCCTCCAGCTCCTCGCTGAATTTGCCCGAGCGGTTGCCGTTGAAGAAGTACGTGACGTGCCCGAACTTCTGCGTCTCGCTGCAGGCCAACTGCCGCACGCCGCTGGCCACGAGATATTCGCCCATCGTGCGGTCGATCGCGGGCGGCTCCACCAGGTACCGCTTCGGAATGTGCAGATCGCCGTCATACTCCATCATGCCGGCAAACACCACGTCGGGCCGCGGTCCTCGCGGAAATTTGTCGAACGGCTCTTCCTCGAACGCACGGGAGATCTCGATCGCACGGTCACCGCGGAAATTGAAGAGGATCACACCGTCGCCGTCCCGAACCGGCCCGACCGGCACGCCATCACGGTGGACGACGAAGGCGGGGAGGTCCTGGTCGATAATGCCGGGGGAACGCGCTCGAAACGCCTCGATCGCGGCCCGCGCCGAGGGGAAGGCCTCCGCCTCGCCTCGCACATGTGCACGCCAGCCGGTCTCCACAATCTTCCAGTTGGCCTCATAGCGGTCCATCGTGACCTTCATCCGGCCTCCACCGGACGCGATCGCGTAGTCCACCGTCCCATCGGCGTTCAGCTCCGCCAGCACCGCCTCGAGCTGGTCCACGTAAGTCAGCGCGCTCGTCGGCGGCACGTCGCGCCCATCCAGCAGCACGTGCACCCGCGCACGACGGACCCCTTCGCGCTTTGCGGCGCGCAGCAGCGCAATGAGGTGCTCAATGTGACTGTGCACGTTGCCGTCGGACAGCAGCCCGATGAAATGCAGCTGCGCGCCCGGGCGTGTCGCCGCCGCCATCACCTCCCGCCATGCCCGCCCCCGGAACAAACGGCCGTCCGCGATCGCCTCGCTCACCAACCGCGCGCCCTGCGCGAAGACGCGACCGCATCCGATCGCGTTGTGACCGACCTCACTGTTGCCCATGTCCGCGTCACTGGGCATACCGACCGCAACACCGTGCGCCTGAAGGCGGTCCGTGATCGAGTGCGCGGCCAACCACTCGAGATTTGGCTTGTGCGCGGCCCGCACCATGTCGCCCGCCGGCTGCCGACCGATCCCGATTCCATCCATGATCAACAGCACCACCGGCCCCCTCGGCCCCGCATACCCCGAGATCCTGCGCAACGGTTCGACCATCGTCCGCACTCCCGTGCCACCGGCCGGCGCAGCCCGCATCGGGCTCCTGTCGCCGAACGACATGGCTTGAAACAGTCCAGTATGGCTCGCGCCCCACATTGCGCAAGTCCAACCGAAGTGCCAGCGCGCCCCTCGCTCCGAGGAACCGCTCTTTCCAGTGTGCGAGTGTCGCCCCGCTGAACCCGACACCGCAAAGACTGCGGTCCGCGTTTGCGGCCGCCCCCCTCGGCCCTTGGCACAGCCGCTGGTGGTCGGCACGGATCGCGGTCGGAAAATCCCGCTGCTGCCGCAGCCCCGCATCCCCGACAGAAGTGTCCGACCGTGACCGCGCGACCGTCTGGAGCTTGCCGGCCATCGGTCTCCATGCCTGCGAGCGAACGTCAAACCTGTCGTTCCAGGGCCGCCGGTTGCGACATTTCCGTACGGCGGGACGCCCATGGCATAGCGTCTGCGCATCCCCGCGACGATTGACACAGCTCTATGAACCATCGTCGCTTGCGCGCCCCGCGCGATGGCGCGTCTGCCATCTGGCACGGCAGCTGCTTAGTTCTCGGCGCCCGCATTCGAGTCAGTGCGGTGCGGGAGCAACATGGGAAAGGACAGAACGATGAGCAACGGATGTTGGACCGGTCGAACGTCGGTGTCTCGGCTTGCGCGGCACCTGCTGGTCTGCGGCGGTGTCGCGTTGGCGTCCGCCGCCTGGGCGCAGACGACGGAACCCGCGGCGGCTCCGCCAGGCGCCACCGCCCCGCCGTCCGTCAGTGCCGAGATGTTTACGACGAACAACACCTGGATGATGGTCGCGACGTTCCTCGTGTTCGTGATGCATCTGGGCTTCGCGACGGTGGAATCGGGACTCAACCGTGCGAAAAACGCGGTGAACATCCTGTTCAAAAACACAATGATCCCCGCGATCGGCTTGCTCACCTACGCGCTGCTCGGGTTCAACCTGATGTACCCCGGCGACGGCAACTGGATTGTCGGCCGTTTCTTCGGCTTTGGCGGCTGGGGGCTTGCGCCAGGACCGAACGCGACGACCAGCGCGTACAATCCCGGTTACACCTATTGGACCGATTTCCTCTTCCAGGGGATGTTCGCCGCGACCGCCGCGACGATCGTCTCGGGCGCGGTCTGCGAGCGCATCAAACTGCGCAGCTTCCTGGTGTTTGCAACGCTGTACGTCGCGCTGGTGTACCCGTTTGTCGGCTCGTGGCACTGGGGTGGCGGCTGGTTGAAGCAGATGGGGTTCCATGACTTCGCCGGCTCGACGCTCGTGCACTCGGTGGGCGGATGGGCGGCTCTGGTCGGCGCGATCATGGTGGGCCCGCGCCTGGGCAAGTATGTGAACGGCGGCATTCGTCCGATCATGGGCCACAATCTCGGACTGGTGACCATCGGCGTGTTTCTGCTGTGGCTGGGCTGGTTCGGATTCAACGGTGGTTCAGTGCTCTCGGCCGATCCCGGCGGCGTGTCCTTCGTGCTGGTCACCACCTCGCTGGCCGCGTCCGCGGGCGCGGTTGGCGCGATGATCACCTCGTGGATCGTGCAGAAGAAGCCCGACCTCACCATGGTGTTGAACGGGATCCTGGCCGGTCTCGTCGGCATCACGGCCGGCGCGGATGTCGTCTCCGTGTCGGCCTCGGTATTGATCGGCGGTGTCGCCGGTGTGCTCGTTGTGCTCTCCGTGCTGGCGATGGACCGGCTGCGGGTGGATGACCCCGTCGGTGCGATCTCGGTGCACCTGGTGTGCGGCATCTGGGGGACGCTCGCGACCGGCATCTGGGGCAAGGACAAGAACTTTCTGGTCCAGCTCCTCGGTGTGCTGTCGTATGGCGTCGCGTGCGTTGCTTTTGCGGTCGTGTTTTTCGGCATCATTCGAGCGACGATGGGCCTTCGCGTCAGCCGCGAGGAAGAGCTCATCGGCCTGGATCTCGCCGAACACGGGCTTGAGGCCTATCCGGACTTCCAGGGCTTCTTGACGAAATAGCCCCAACCCCAAAGCGGAAAGGACACGACAGATGAAACTGATCACCGCGATCATTCAGCCGGAGAAACTGCCGGACGTGAAAGCCGCGCTCTTCCAGGCGCAGGTGTACAAGATGACGGTCAGCAACGTGATCGGCTGCGGGCAGCAGATGGGCTACACGGAGAGCTACCGCGGCGCGGTCACCGAGGTGAACCTGCTCAAGAAAGTCCGGCTCGACATCGCTGTGAACGAAGCGTTCGTGCAGCCAACCATCGACGCGATCATCAAGGGTGCCCGCACCGGCCGCATCGGCGACGGCAAGATCTTCGTCACCGACCTGCTCGAGTGCATCCGCATCCGCACGGGTGAGCGCGGCGGGGAGGCGATCGGATGAGGGCCGGTCCGCGGCGGACCCGTTTAGGAGAAGGGCATCAACCTGCAAAGAAACGGAAAGGAGAGTCGCTGATGACAACACCCCAAGGATCCGGATGGCGCTGGGGCGCCGCGTTGGGAACACTGCTGGCGCTGGGCGCGTTCGCTGAAGAGGCAAAGACGGTCGGCACTGCCACGCTTGACCTGGCGACCGCTTACCTCTTCCGCGGCGCAACGGTCACCGACACCTTTGTCGCACAACCGTCGCTGAAGGCGGAAGTGCTGCCCGGTCTCACGCTGTTCGCGTGGGGCAACATGGATCTGGATTCGGATGGCGGCAAGTACCGCACCCGGGAATTCTCGGAGATTGATCTCAGCGCGAGCTGGGCGCTGCCGATCGAAGGGCCGTCGGTCTCGGTCGGGTACATCGAGTACATGTATCCGCATGCGGACCTCGGGCCCGATCGCGAGGTGTTCGCCTCGGTGGGCGCCGACGTGCTCTTGCAGCCGACGCTGACGGTGTACTGGGGGCTGGACGGCGTTGTGCACCGGGAGCTGTACGGCGAGGCGGCGATCGCGCACTCCGTTGACCTTGTGGAAGGGTTCGCGCTGGACCTGTCGGCGCTGGTTGCCGCGCGCAGTTCGGACACCCGTGAGTCCGGGTTTTCCCACGCGGTGCTTTCCGCTGCGCTGCGGTACGAGTTCGTGAAGGCCGGGGTCGCGTGGGTGCCGGCGCTGGATGACGACGTGTTGCCCGACGAGTCGCACATCCGGGAGGTTGTCGGCACGCTGTCCTTCAGTGTAAACTTCTGAGCCCGGAACCGAGCGAGCCCGGGTTTCGGCCAGGCCGCGCGGCGCTGTCGCCCGCGGCCTTTGCCGTACCCGGACGCGGGCGCAGGACGGCGAGGGCCCGGAGATGGCGCGGTACGTGTTTGTCACCGGCGGCGTGGTGTCGAGCCTCGGCAAAGGGCTCACCTGCGCGGCGATCGGCCGGCTGCTCATCAGCCGCGGCGTCGAGATTCGTTTGCTGAAAGTGGACCCGTACCTGAACGTGGATCCGGGCACGATGAACCCCTACCAGCACGGCGAGGTGTTCGTCACCGAGGACGGCGCGGAGACGGACCTCGACCTCGGACACTACGAGCGCTTCACCGGGCGGCCCACGTCCCGCAAGAGCAACTTCACGTCGGGCCGCATCTACTGGGACGTGCTCCAAAAGGAACGCCGGGGGGACTATCTGGGCGGCACGGTGCAGATGATCCCCCACATCACCGACGAGATCAAAGCGCGCATTCGCGCCCTCGCGGAGCCGGGCGTGGAAATTGTGTTGTGCGAGATCGGCGGCACGGTCGGCGACATCGAGAGCCTGGTGTTTCTCGAGGCGATCCGGCAAATCGGCCTGGAGGAGGGCCGTGAGGGGGCGCTCTACATTCACCTCACGTACGTGCCGTTCATCCGCGCGGCCGGCGAGATCAAGACAAAACCATCGCAGCACAGCGTCGCGCGGCTGCGCGAAATTGGCATCTCCCCGGACGTGCTGATCTGCCGCACCGAGGTGCCCTTGTCGGCGGAGGCGCGGCGCAAACTGGGGCTGTTCTGCAACGTGCCCGCGCACGCGGTGATCGAAGAGCGCGACGTCGAGCACTCCATCTACGAGCTGCCGCTGGTGCTCGCGGATCAGGGCGTGGACGAAATCATCATGGTGCACTTCCGCATGGCCCGCCGGCCCGCCCGCCTCGACGACTGGCGACAGCTCGTCCACCGGATCACGCACCCCCGCGAGCGGGTGCGGATCGCGGTCGTCGGCAAGTACGCGGAGCTGCAGGATGCCTACAAGTCCCTTTTTGAGGCGATCCACCACGGCGGCTTCGCCCATGAGGTGGCGGTGGACATCGTCAAGATTGCGGCGGAAGAGGTCGAGGACGGCCAGCACCTGGAGACATTGAAGGCGGTCGACGGCATCCTCGTGCCCGGGGGGTTTGGCGCGCGGGGAATCGAAGGAAAAATCACGGCGATCCGGCTCGCCCGCGAGCACCGCATACCGTTCCTCGGCATCTGCCTCGGGTTGCAGTGCGCGGTGATCGAGTTCGCGCGCCACGTTGCCGGCCTCGAGGGCGCGCACACCACGGAGATCTGCCCGGATGCTCCGCACCCCGTGGTCTCGCTGATGGAGGAGCAGATGCATGTCACCGAAAAGGGCGGCACGATGCGCCTGGGCCTGTGGCCGTGTGTGATCCAGCGCGGGACGCGCGCACACGCCGCCTATCGCCGCGACCGCGTGCAGGAGCGACACCGTCACCGATACGAGGTCAACAACCGGTACCGCGAGATCCTCGTGCAGAAGGGGCTGGTCATCAGCGGCTGTTCGCCCGACGGCCGTCTCGTCGAAATGATCGAGCTGGCTGATCACCCCTGGTTCGTCGCGACCCAGGCGCACCCGGAGTTTGCGTCGCGCCCGCTGGAACCGCATCCGCTCTTCGTCGCGTTTGTTGGCGCCGCGCTCGCCCGCCGGCGCGCCGCCATGGCTCGGGAGGCCCCATGAATCGACCCGCCCGCATCGCACTGGAAGACGGCCGGATTTTCGACGGCGTCGCGTTCGCCGGCGAAGGCGAGGTGTTCGGCGAGATCGTCTTCAACACCTCGATGACCGGCTATCAGGAGATTCTCACGGATCCCTCCTATCACCAGCAGATTGTCACGCTGACGTATCCGCTGATCGGCAACTACGGCATCTCGCCGCAGGACGTCGAGTCCGCCGCGGTTCGGCCCGCCGCACTGCTGATCGGCGAATGCAGCCGCCGCGCGAGCAACTGGCGCGCACGCGCGACACTGCCGGAGTTTCTCGAGGCGGCCGGCGTGCTGGGCGTGCATCAGGTGGACACCCGCGCGATCACTCTGCACGTCCGCTCGCGCGGCGCAATGCGCGCGGTAGTTTCGACGCGCGACCTCGACGCCGCCCGCCTCGTGGAAAAGGCCCGCGCCTGGCCCGGCTTTCTTGGGCGCGACATCGCCGCGGAGGTTAGTACGCCCGTGCGCTACCGGTGGCCCGGCCCTCACGCGGCGATCGCCGGATTCAGCCAGGTGACCGCGGATGGCCGCGGCGCATGGGACGCGGTGATCCCCGCCGCGCCAGACGGCGCGCCGCGACCGCGGGTGGCGGTGCTCGACTGCGGCCTGAAATTCAATCAGATGCGGATCCTCACGCGCCTCGGTCTTGACCTCGAGATCTGGCCCATGCACACGCCGGCGGCGACGATCCTGGCCACCCGGCCCGATGGGCTCTTCATTTCGAACGGCCCCGGCGACCCCGCCGGCGTCGCGCCGGTCGTCGCCAACCTTCGGACGCTGCTGGCCGCAGGTCTTCCAACGTTTGGAATCTGTTTCGGGCACCAGCTGCTGGGCCTGGCGTACGGCGGCCGCACCTTCAAACTCAAGTTTGGCCATCGGGGCGCGAATCAGCCGGTTCTGGACCGCCGAACCGGCCGCGTCGAAATCACCTCGCAAAACCACGGCTTTGCGGTCGAGATCGAGTCGTTGCCGCCCGAGATCGAAACTACGCACATCAATCTGAACGACGGCACTTCGGAAGGGCTCCAGCACCGCGAACGTCCCGTCTTTTCGGTGCAGTACCATCCCGAGGCGGCGCCCGGCCCTCACGATGCGGCGCCGCTCTTCGTGCAGTTCGCGCGCTCGCTGCGGCCGTCGGGAGGGCCGGGATGAGCGCGCCGCACGAATGGATCGCGGTGCTCGACTTCGGGTCGCAGTACACGCAGTTGATCGCGCGCCGCGTTCGCCATCTGCAGGTGTACTGCGAAATCCTGCGGCACGACACGCCGTTCGCGGTACTCGCCGCGCGTCGCCCGGTCGGCGTGATTCTCTCCGGCGGGCCAGCGAGTGTGCTCGCCGAGGGAGCGCCCGGCTGCGACCCCGAGCTGTGGCGGGGCGACCTGCCCGTGCTCGGGATCTGCTACGGCATGCAGCTGATGGCGCGCGACCTCGGCGGCCGGGTCGAGCGCGGCGACCGGCGCGAGTACGGACCGGCCCGCGTCGAGGTGGTGGATCCGGATTTGCTGCTGCGCGGCCTGGGCCGCGAGGTGGATGTGTGGATGAGCCACGGCGACCGCGTCGCCGCACCGCCGCCGGGTTTCCGCGTGCTGGCTCGCACTGAGAACTGTCCAGTCGCCGCGATGGCGGACGCGAGCGGTCGCCGGTTTGGCCTCCAGTTCCACCCCGAAGTGGTGCACACGCCGCGCGGCCTCGAGATGCTGCGCACCTTCGTGCGGGAGGTCTGCGGCGCCCGTGGCGACTGGCGCATGCGCGACTTCATCGAGGAAAGCATCCGCGAGCTGCGCGGCCGGATCGGCGAGCACGACCGCGTGCTCTGTGCGCTGAGCGGCGGAGTGGACTCCTCCGTCACCGCGGCGCTGTTGCACCGGGCGGTCGGTACGCGGCTGCAGTGCGTGTATGTGGACACCGGGTTGATGCGGAAGGGCGAAACCGATCAGATCGAGGCCGAGTTCGGTCGGCACCTCGGCGTGAACCTGCGCGTGGTCCGCGCCGGAGAGCGGTTTTTCGAGGCGCTGCGCGGCGTGGAGGACCCCGAGCGGAAACGCAAGATCATCGGCGCAGTGTTCATTCAGGTCTTCCGCTCGGTCGCGGCGGACAGTGGCCCCTATCGCTATCTCGCCCAGGGCACGTTGTACCCGGACGTCGTCGAGAGCGTGTCGCCGTTCGGCGGCCCCACCGCGACGATCAAGAGCCACCACAACGTCGGCGGACTGCCCGCGGAGCTGGGCTTTGAACTGATCGAGCCGCTTCGTGCGCTGTTCAAAGATGAGGTTCGCGAGCTCGGCCGCCTGTTGGGCCTGCCGGACGCGCTCGTCGAGCGCTGGCCGTTCCCTGGGCCGGGCCTGGCGGTGCGGATCGTCGGCGAGGTCACGGCGGAGCGGGCCGAGCTGCTCCGGCGCGCCGACGCGATCGTCGAAGAGGAGATCCGCCGCTGGCCAGGCAGCCACGAAATCTGGCAGGCGTTCGCGGTGCTGTTGCCGGTGCGCACCGTGGGCGTAATGGGCGACGAACGCACCTACGAACACGTCGCCGCGGTTCGCGCGGTGCAAAGCCAGGACGGCATGACCGCGGACTGGGTGCGCCTGCCCGCGGAGGTGCTCGACCGCATCGCACGACGCATCGTCAATGAGGTTCGCGGCATCAACCGCGTGGTGTACGACGTCACCTCGAAACCCCCCGGCACGATCGAATGGGAGTGACATGCCGAAACGCACCGACATCCGAAGCGTGATGATCATCGGCTCCGGGCCGATCGTGATCGGGCAGGCCTGCGAGTTCGACTATTCCGGTTCACAGGCCTGCAAGGCGCTCCGCGAAGAGGGCTACCGCGTGATCCTGGTGAATTCGAACCCGGCGACGATCATGACCGATCCCGCCGTCGCGGACCGCACCTACATTGAGCCGATCACTCCAGACTTCGTCGCCGCCATCCTGCGGCGCGAGCGGCCAGACGCGCTGCTGCCGACGCTCGGTGGCCAGACCGGACTCAACACCGCGATGGAACTGGCGCGCAGCGGCGTGCTAGAGGAGGTCGGCTGCGAGCTCATCGGCGCGAACGCCGAGGTGATCCGTCGCGCGGAGGATCGCGAGGCCTTCAAGACCACGATGGAGGCCGCCGGCCTTGAGTGTTTGCGCAGCCGCATGGTCGGCAGCGTCGCCGACGCGGAGGCCGCCGCCGCGGAGCTGGGCTACCCGGTGATCGTGCGCCCGAGCTTCACGCTCGGCGGCACCGGCGGGGGAACCGCCCGCACGCCCGAAGAGCTACGCAGAATCGTCGAGGCGGGGCTGGCCGCCAGCCTCAACCATACCGTGTTGATCGAGGAAAGCGTGTTCGGCTGGAAGGAGTTCGAGCTCGAGGTGATGCGGGACCGCAACGACAACGCGGTGATCGTCTGCTCGATCGAAAACCTCGACCCGATGGGCGTGCACACCGGCGACAGCATCACCGTCGCCCCGGTACAAACGCTGACCGACGCGGAGTACCAAGTGATGCGGGACGGCGCGATCAAGGTGTTGCGCGCGGTGGGCGTCGAAACCGGCGGTTCGAACGTGCAGTTTGCGGTGCACCCCGAAACCGGTCGCCAGGTGGTGATCGAGATGAACCCGCGGGTCTCCCGCAGCTCCGCGCTCGCGAGCAAGGCGACCGGCTTTCCGATCGCGAAGATCGCCGCGAAGCTCGCGGTCGGCTACACGCTGGACGAGCTGCGCAACGACATCACGCGGCAGACGCCCGCCAGCTTCGAGCCGGCGCTCGACTACTGCGTGGTGAAAATCCCGCGGTTCGCGTTCGAAAAGTTTGCCGGCGCGGAACCGAGCCTCGGCATCAGCATGAAGTCCGTCGGCGAGACGATGGCGATCGGCGGCAACTTCCGCGAGGCGCTGCAGAAGGCGCTGCGCGGTCTCGAAATCGGCGTGCACGGACTCGATCTGCGCGCCGAGCGCCGGGTGCCGGCCGACCGGCTCGAGGACATGCTCCGCACGCTGGCGCCGGAGCGGATCTTTGCGATCAAGATCGCGCTGAAGCGCGGTATGCGCGTCGAGGAGGTCGCTGCGATCACCCACATTGACCCGTGGTTCGTCGAAAACATCGCGGAGATCGTCGAGATCGAGCGCGAGATTGTGTCGGTGCCCGCCGGCGCACCGCTCGACGCGCCGCTGCTGTGGCGCGCGAAGCGATCGGGCTTCTCCGACCGGCAAATCGCGGAACTGCGCGGCGCCAGCGAAGACGAGGTTCGACGCCGGCGAATCGAGCTTGGTGTGCGGCCGGTGTTCCGGTTGGTGGACACCTGCGCGGCGGAGTTCGAGGCGGTGACGCCCTATTTCTACTCCTCCTACTGCGGCACCGTGAACGAGTCGCGACGGGCGGATCGGCCGCGCGTGATGGTGATCGGCGGCGGCCCAAACCGCATCGGGCAGGGGATCGAGTTCGACTACTGCTGCGTGCACGTGGTGCAGGAGCTGCGCGCGCTCGGCTTCGAAACGGTGATGGTGAACAGCAACCCGGAGACCGTTTCGACCGACTACGACACCGCGGATCATCTGTTCTTCGAACCCCTCACCTTCGAGGATGTGATGAACATCATCGAGGACCAGCAGCCGATCGGCGTGGTGGTGCAGGTGGGCGGTCAGACGCCGCTGAACCTCGCCCGGCCGCTGCAGCGCGCCGGCGCACCGATTTGGGGGACCTCCCCGGACGACATCCACCGTGCGGAGGATCGAGAGGAAACCCGCCGGCTGCTGGATCGGCTCGGTCTGCGGCAGCCCGCCAGCGGAAGCGCAATGAACGTCGACGAGGCGCTGCGCGTTGCGGAGCGGGTGGGTTACCCCGTGATGATCCGCCCGTCCTACGTGCTCGGCGGTCGCGCGATGATGGTCGCCGCAAACGCCGACGAGGCGCGGCCGTTCATCGAGGCCGCGTTTGAGGCCAGCCCGGGGTTTCCCGTGCTGGTGGACCGCTATCTCGACCGCGCGATCGAGGTGGACGTGGACCTGCTCGCCGACGGGGAAAGCGTGTATCTGGGCGGCATCATGGAGCACGTGGAGGAGGCCGGCATTCATTCCGGTGACAGCGCCTGCTGCATCCCCCCCCACTCGCTTCATCCGGCGACCCAGCGGCGCATCGAGGCCGCCTGCATTCGAATGGCGCGGGCGCTGCAGGTGCGGGGTCTGATGAACGTGCAGCTCGCGGTGCGCGACAACGAGATCTACGTGCTCGAGATCAACCCGCGCGCGTCCCGCACCGTCCCGTACGTCAGCAAGGCCACCGGTGTGCCGCTGGCGCGCCTTGCCGCGCGCGTGATGGCCGGTCAGCGCCTCGCCGACATGGGGCTCGGCCCCCGTCCGTCACGAATCCCGATGTTCGCGGTGAAAGAGGCCGTGCTGCCGTTCAACCGCTTCCCCGGCGTGGATCCAATCCTGGGTCCGGAGATGAAATCCACCGGTGAGGTGATGGGCCGCGGCGAAACCTTCGAAGAGGCCTACTGGAAGAGTCAGATTGCGGCTGGCACCCGGTTGCCGGAGCGGGGCGTGGTGTTCCTCAGCATGGCCGACCGCGACAAGAACTGGGCGGGCGAAATCGGCTGGGAGCTCGCCGCGATGGGCTACCAGCTGGTGTGCACCGCCGGCACCGCGGAGGTGCTCGCGGAAGCCGGTGTCACGCAGGTGGAGATCGTCCGCAAGATCTCCGAACAGGAGGGACCACACGTGCTGGACCTTATGGACGCCGGCCGCGTCGCGCTGATCATCAATACACCGAGCGGTGCCCGCGCCCGGCTGGACGAGGTCCGCATCCGCGCCGAAGCAATTCGGCGAAACATCCCGATGATCACCACCGTCGCCGGCGCGAGAGCGACGATTCGGGCACTACGCGCGATGCGAGGACGACCGATCCGTGTCGCCGCGCTTCAGGACGCATTCCCCTCCGCCTGACGATCGCTCGCCGCGGCCCGCAGCAGCGAAAGGGGTTCGAGCGGCCCGCTAAACTCCGGCCACTCCACAAAGCCCAGTCAGCGCCCGCGTGATCGAGCTTGAGCCGGTGGCGGCCCGACGGCACCTCAAACTTGAGCGGGTCCGCATGCTCTCGGGCCTCTGCTTCATTGCGGCCATCCCGGCCCGGCAGTTCCACCGCGCGCACCAGCCCACCGTCCACGCGGTATTCGAGGCGGGCGCCCTCCGCCGCTAGTGTACGAACGGCGATCCGGAGTCGCCCGCCCTTCGGCGTGTCCAGAAGCAACGAAGGTGGCTTCCGGAGCTCCAGATGTCGGCGACCTTACAGGAAAGCCGAAAAGTGCGTTTCGCCGTCGTCGGCCATCGCGCCGTCCGGCGCCACTACAAACTCCGCGCGTCGCGCCCGACACCATCTCAGCGCCGACACAAGCCGCGTCGGCGCACAAGGCTCGAGCTTGGGGAGCGGGGGGTATTCGAGCCGCACGATCGCGGACGCAACAAGCCCGTCGACAATTAGTTCGCAGCCGCGCTCCGTCATTTCTGCCCGCACCACCGGCGGCGGCTCGTCCGGCGACGCCGGGATTCGCACCCGCAGCAGACCACACGTCCGCAGCTGACCGCCCTCGACGCGCCGGGTGACGAGTTAAAGCAACAGGGCCGGCGGTGCGGACTGTGTCCAGAGCGCCGTACCGAACTCGGCGGCATCCACTCCAACTGCGTCCATCGCCCGCACCTCGGCGTTGTGAAGCCAGTCTCGGTGGTGATGGTCGAACGCGGTGAACCGCGCGATCAGCGGCAGTGTACCGTCGCACTGCGCATCGCAGCCGAACGGCCCCGTGACCGGAAGCGCAAAACAACCACCCGCCGCTTAGATTTCTGCTCCTCGTACGCGCATCCAGAGAGCCCGATCCGCCGGCGAGACCTTCAGCCACGGAAACCTCGAATGACCCCAGTGCATGAACATCATGACGGGCACCCGTCCACCGGCGAGCGCCCGTCCGCGCCGCACCAGTGAGTGCCAGCGATGCATCTGCGATTGGCCGAGGTCCACGGGACCCTCCTGCAGCAGGGCCGGTGCTGATAAAACCGGCCACGTGCAGTTCGACGTGGCGCCAGGCCGTTCCCACAGAGGAAGACGCGCCGCCCGTGCGCCCGGGCCTCCAGGCGAACTCTTTCGGTCAACCATGCCCAGACCCGCGCATTACGCTCGTCGCAAGACTTCTCCCATGCGGATACCAAAGAATGCCCAGCGATCGTCAGCCGGTTGAGATGCCCGCGTTGGACGAGCCGCGCCCGGAAGGCGAACGAGGCGATCGTGCCGTCTGGGCAGATCGCAGGATCGTGGACCTCGATGTCCAGTTCCGTGGCCCAGTGCCAGTCGGATGCCGACCCGCCGCGCCGCTCCACATGTTCTTTGCGCAGGTACGCGCGAAACTCCTGGATCGAATGATCATCGTAACCTTCGAAAGGGCCCAGCGCGCCGTCATGTTCGTCCATGAAGAGGAGGTCGGCGCCGCCGGCGATCTTCGCGCGCAACCACTGCAGCAGGTAGTCCAGGTACCGCGGGCCGGAGACCGACCCATGGTGGAGGCCGCGGCTATCTGCGATGTCCACCAGTGCGCCGTCCCACCCGCGAGTGGCCATGTCGAGTAGATCCTCGTCGGTCAGCCCGTTTTCGCCACGGTACAGCGCACTGCAGGTCAGACCACCTCCCCACAGCATTCCCGCCGCGTGCGCGCGGGCGGGCAGATGCGCCATTTCGGGCCAATCTGGCGCGCTGCCCCAGTTGAGCCAGGCGCGAATCAGCACGTCGGCTGAGGTGCTGCGGCCGAGCGCCAACGCCCAGTCGGTGTGAATGGGTTCGTTCACGGTGAACACCATCGCGTCGGCGATGTTGGCGACCGGCACGGGCCGCGGCGGGACGACCGGCGGCTCGAGCGCCGCCCAGCTTTCGGGCATCCTCACCCGCAGCGCTGCAGCAGTGGCCGCAAGCTCCCGGCCACGAAGCGACAGAGATCGGAGCCGTTCGCGTTCGATCTACGGGGCGGAGGGTTGGACTGGCGCCAACCAAACCGAGACAGTCGTCCGAGCATGGTCGGCCGGAACAATGCCGGCGTGTAGGTATAGCTTCGCAGGGGGGGACCGCTGCAGGAAGGTCGCGGGGGCGCCGCCGTTGCCGTCCGGCAATCACATCGCCGTTAGGTCCACACCGTCGCCGCTCGACCAGCCCGTCACCGCGGGACAGACCGGCGCCAGCTGCGGTACCACCGGGCCCTGGAAACCCCAGGTGGTGTTCCCCGCGTAAACGGGAGCCTCACCGAGCGCCGCTACCACGCCCGCCCGCCGGGCACCGGGGGTCCAGAACGACCAGCCCTCGAAACGTTCCGCGTCGAGCTCCAGACGGGGAACCGCCCGGCACACTTCCGAGCGCGCGACGCGCCGCTGCGGAACCCGGAAACCCCACAGCGTGCCCTCGTCCGTGACCACCGCGCGGATCTTGGCGACCCCTCCCTCCAGCGCGTCCAGCAGAATCAAGACGGCAGCCATCGGGCCGGCGGGGCATCAGCCCAAACATACGACGCGGGCGCGTCACTGTTCAGGCACGGCCCCTCAGCCGGTACGTCGAGGCGTGAACCCGCCAGCCGGTCGTCATGCTCTCGAGTTGCGCCGCGCGCGTACCGCACTGAAACGATAGCAGCGCCGCCATCGCGCATTTGAACACCCCTGACACCTTGGCGGCCAAAAATCCGCTCTCCGCATTTCGAACTCTCGCGTCGGTAACGCGGGCAGGCGCGCTCATTCGCCACCCGCGCCGCGGCGTGGAACGGTGGACGAACGCGCGCGGTTCGTCGCGGCCCCCCCGGGCTCCCGGACGATCCGGTACAGAATCTCGTTCGATCGCGCCAACCCCAGATCGTGCGCGATCCGCTCGACAAAACGCGGGTCGGTCCGAAAGCGCTCCTGCTTCTGGCGCAACAGCTTGGTCAGCTCCTCTTCAATCGCGATCTGGCGTTCCAGGTCTTCCTTTCGCCGCCGATAGTCCTGCATGGCCCGCCATTTCGGCACAATCCCCAGTGCGGCGACCACGGCCAGCAGAACAAACGCCGCAACCACGCCGGCCCGATAGATGACGGTCCAGATGCTCATCGCGTCTCGCCGGCCGACAACGCCGGCGCATCGCGCAGACATTCGTTCAGCCGCTCGATCACCTGGTGCACATACGCGCGCTTCTCGACGTATCGCAGCGGCATGAAGGCGCCCTTGAACCCCGCGACAATCACGTTTCGGAACTGCCGCGCGCTGAGGGGGACACCTGCGGTCAGCCGTTCCAGCTCGCGCGTCACGGTGGTATGGGACACCAGACGATTGTCGGTGCAGATCGTCACGGACAGCCCCCGCTCGATCATCAGGCGCACCGGATGTTCCGCGACCGACCGGATCGAGGGCGTTGTCTGGAGATTGCTGGTCAGGCACACCTCGATGGTGATGCGCTGGCTGGCAATGTACTCGGCCAGCTGTTCGACGTAGCGGGCCGCATCCGCGATGCCGGGGCCACGGACCATGTCCGCCGCAAATAGAAACGTGCCGTGGCCGATCCGGTTCGCGTGACAGTCCGTGATTGCCTGGAAGATCGACTCAGGGCCATACGCCTCACCGGCGTGCACGGTCTTGCGAAGAAACCAGCGGTGCGCGTACTGATAGGCTTCGCGGTGGTCCTGCGCCGGATAGCCGGCCTCCTCGCCCGCCAGATCGAACCCGACGATCGGCAGTCCGTCGCGGTCCCGAATTGCGACCGCGGTGCGCACCACCTCCAGCGACGCGATGCTGAACACCTCCTTGCGCGGCGCCGCGCCGAGCAAGTCGAGCAGCGCGGCAAAATATGGGCCGTACTGCCGCGTAAACGCGCGCAGCGCGCAGACGATGATGCCATAGTGGAACGGCAGATCGGCGCCGGACCGCACCGCTTCGCTCTGGTTGTGCCGCTGCGCCGCCCGCGCAAGACCGCGATTCACCGCGGCGAGCACATCGCGCATGTGCAGATCCGCGTGATAATGGAGCTGCGGCGCAAAGCGAACCTCGATGTAACGCACACCCTCCGCCAGGTTGTCCTCCGCCAGCTCGAACGCAACACGTTCGAGATGCTCCGGTGTGCGCAACACCGCGGTCGTGTACGCGAAGCCGCGCAAGTACTCGGTGAGGTTCGCGTAATGGTCCTTGAACACCAGCGCCCGTAGCCCCTCTTCCGTTTCCGAGGGCAACGCCACGCCGGAGGCACGGGCAAGCTCCACCAGCGTCGGGATGCGCAGCGAGCCGTCCAGATGGACGTGAAGATCCGTTTTCGGAATGCGCTGCAGCCACTCGGCGGTCGGCCGCAGCGGAAGGTTTTCGTTCACGGTGTTTGTCCTTTGGGTTTGACTCCAGGTATCATAGTGGGTGCCTGTTCCAAGGGGAACCGCGCCGATGATCGTCGTCCGCTTGGAAGGCCGTGATGTGTGGTGGAATCTCGCCGCGGAAGAGTGGCTTCTGGAGCAGGCCGCGACCGACGGTCCGCTGCTTGTGTTTTATGTGGACGATCCCGCGGTGGTGATCGGCCGCCACCAGAATCCGTGGGCGGAGACTGACCCCGCCGCGCTGGAACGGGGGGGTGTCCACCTTGCGCGGAGGACCTCCGGCGGTGGCGCAGTCTGGCACGATCCCGGCGTGTTGTGTTTTTCGTTTCTGATGCGCCGGAATCAGTACCGCCCGGCAACACTGTTCGAACTCACCCGACGGGCGCTCGCACGTCTCGGCGTGGTGACTCGCCTCGAAAACCGGACGTCGCTGTTCGCCGGCGAGTGCAAAGTCGCGGGCACCGCGTTCCGTCTGCGGGGCGACGTCGCGATGCATCACGGCACGCTGTTGGTCTCTGCCGACCTCGACCGTCTGCGCACGACGCTGACGCCGTCGTGCACCATACGGAGATCGTCCGCAATCGCGTCGGTGCGTGCACCGGTCGCGAACCTCGCGTCACTGCACGCGGGGCTGACCGTCGAACGCTGCATGGCCGCGATCAGCGCGGAGGCTGAATGCGAGTGGGGGCCTGCCGACCAGGCATGGACCGATGGCGATCTCGATCAGGATGCGATCCGCCGCCGGGCGGATCAGCATCGCTCGTGGGACTGGCGCTTCGGAGAAACGCCGCCGTTCGTCGCAGAGATCTCCGCTGGCGACCTCGTGGACTCGTCGCACTGGCAAGTTGAGGTCCGCGACGGTCGGGTCGCCGCCCTCGTGCCGCCGGATCGGAACACCGCTGACGCCGATCGTATCTTGCGATGGATGGGGAGGCCGTTCGACCCATCGGAACTGGCGGCGACATTGCGGATCCGCTTCACCACCTGGCCGGAGACTCCCGAGTGATCGCCCGGCGCACACGACCGCTCCTCCTCCCCGTGCGGATGATGCGCTCCGCCGCGCGCGCCGGCGGCGCACGCCCGTGGGACGACGAATCGGTGTTCGTCATCCTCAAGCTTGCGCCGTGCTCGATTCGGCACGCCTGTCCGACCGAAGCTGCGGTGCTCGCGGGCGACCCCGAACCCTTGGTTCGCTCGCTCGACGGTATCTGGAAGTTTCGTTGCGTTCGGCATTCCGACCGGCGCCCGCGGGAGTTCTTACGCCCCGCGTATGACGACCGGGAATGGGCTCAGGCGGCACAAATCGGCGTTGGGGGGACAACTCGCGGGGCGCGCGAATTCATCCGAAATACTGCATCCGGCCAGGTGTCCGACTTCGGCACCGGGGCCGGTTGGAGGTGATCCATCCATGATGACGTGTGACCCTCTTCGGCGACTGGTTGGTATCGGGTGGTTGCTGCTCGGTTGTTCGGCCGGCGCGGCCGATCCCGACGCCCACCCGCGGCTGCTGCTCGACACGCGAGGTCTCGCCGCCGTGCGCGAAAAAATCCGGTCGGCGCCCTGGTCGGAGTTATGGCGGCAGAGGCTGGACAATCTGGATCGGGCGATCGCCGAACCGCTGCGACTGCCGCCCCGGGGTGGGAACTGGTACCACAACTACGTCTGTCCCGAGCACGGCGTGCGACTGCGCGAGGGCCGGCGGACCGGCGAATGGACCTGGGAGCACCACTGCCCCGTCGGTCCCCACACACTTCGCGGCGATCCCACCACCGCGGCGCTGGACTTTGACGGTTACTCGATCATGGCCGTTCACGAGGCGCTGGCCGTGCAGGCGCGCGACGCGGGCCTCGCATGGGCGCTGACAGGGATCGAACGCTACGCGGAGCGGGCGATCGCGATCGTGCGCGCCTACGCCGCTGCGTATCTCACGTACGCACGGCACGATAACCAAGGGCGGCCGGTCCGAGAACCGGGCCAGGGTGGCCGCGTGGCCTCGCAACCGCTCTCCGAGGCGACCTGGCTGGTGCCGCTGTTGCAGGGGGCCGACTTCGTCTGGCCTCGACTGGATCCAGCCGACCGGCAGCGGTTTGAAACGGGCCTTGTGCGTGTCGCAATCGCGGAGACCATTCGCAATCCGTCGCGCTCGCCGGTTGTGCACAACATTCAATGCCATCGCAACGCCGCGATCGGCCTCGCCGGTTTTCTGCTCGGCGATACCCAGCTGGTGTACGAAGCGATTTCAGGGCCGCACGGATGGCACACCAACCTCCTCGGTGGCGTACTTTCCGATGGCGTGTGGTTCGAGGGCTCCTGGGGATACCACTTTTATACGGTGCGCGCGCTCCTTCCGCTGGCCGAGGCCGCGCGCAACTCGGGCCTCGATCTCTATCGAGAGCCGTTGAAGCGTATGTTCGACGCGCCACTGCGCGTTGCCACCCCGGACGGCCGTCTGCCGGCCTTCAACGATTCGGCAGAAGTCGCGCTTGGCGAGATGGCCAACTACTACGAGCTGGCACTGGCTCGCTACGGTGATCCCGCCTACGCCGAGGTGGTAAGAAGTGGTGGGTCACGCTCCGGCCCCTTCGCGCTGTGGTACGGCGTGCGGGATCTGCCCGACACTCCTGCCCTTCCTCGGCACGGGGGCTCGCGTAACCTCGCCGATGCCGGCTACGCGATCCTGCAACGGGGCGAAGGACCCGATGCGACATGGCTGTGCCTGAAGTACGGTCCGCACGGCGGAGGACATGGCCACTTCGACAAAAACCACCTGGTGCTCCGTTCCGCACGCCGTTGGATTCTCGCCGACAGCGGCACCCATCTCTATGGTTCCCGTCTCCATCGAGAATGGGACAAAACCTCGATTGCTCATTCCACCCTCACCATCGACGAGCGACCCCAGAACCCGGCGACGGGCCGGTGCCTGGCGTTCGGTGCCGCCGATGGCATCGAATACGCGATGACCGACGCCGGCCCGATCTATCCGGGGGTGCGCTTCGTGCGAACGGTTGCGTTGCTTGACTCCAACCTCCTGTGGGTGGCGGATTGGGTTACGGCCGATCGCGCACGGATGCTAGACGTGGCGGTCCACGTGACCGGCGCGTGGCACGACCATCAGCCGGGCCGGCCGTGGTCGCCCCCATCCGCGCCAGGCTACCGCTGGCTGCGAGACGCGATCCTTGCGGAGCCAGCCGAACGGGTGGTGTCTTCGGTCCGGGGGGAGGGAGACCGCCCCATTCGACTGCTCGCCGCCGCTCGCGAGCCATTCTCCGCGGTCCGGGCCCACGGGGTCGGGGCCTCGACCACCGACCGGGTGCCGGTGACCATCTTTCGGCAGACCGCCTCCGAATGGCATCTCACGTGGGCGCTCTGCTGGGGAGACGATGCAGAGAACGCGCGGCTCGATGCGCTGGCAGGGGAAAACGGCGTGATCCGCGCCCGTTTGTCCGCGGGCGGTCGGTCTTGGGAGCTCTCCGCGGACGTCCCGCGCATGCGGGTTCAGGGCCGATCGCTCGAGTAGGCGGTCGCGCGGGTTGCCGCGCTGCGGTTCTCTCCGTATAGTTCGCAGTCGGCGATCGTACCGGTCCATCGACAAGGAGCAACGGCGGACGAGACGGAGATGCCGGTAATACAAGTACCTGGCTACGAAATATTTGAGAAGATCAGCGACGGCGCGATGGGCATCGTCTACAAGGCCCGTCAGCAGTCGTTGAATCGTGTCGTCGCGATCAAGGTATTGCGAGAGGAGCTGCTTTCGGATCCCTCCGCGGTCGCGCAGTTCCGGCTGGAAGCCAACTCGGTTGCGAACCTGAAGCATCCGAACATCCTTCAGGTTTATGAGGCGGGCGAAATCAACGGCGTTCCATACTTCGTGATGGAATATGTCGCCGCCTACAGTGTGGCCGACTGGCTTTCGCGAAAGGGTGTCCTCGCTGAACGGGACACGCTCACGATCGCGGACACCGTCGCGCGTGCGCTTCAGTACGCGTGGGACAAAGCGGGTTTGATCCACTGCGACCTGAAGCCGGGCAACATCCTGGTGGACGACGACGGCTCGGTCAAGGTGGCCGATTTTTCGGGCATCAGCCGGAGCAACATCTCGGCCGAGGCGCAACTGCTGCGAGATGTCACCATCGGCACCCCGAACTACATGTCGCCTGAGCAGGTGAGAGGACTTGCGGACATCGACTGCCGCGTGGACATCTACTCGCTCGGCGCGGTGATGTATCACCTGGTCACCGGCGTGCTGCCGTTCGAGCACTGCACGGACCAGGAAGCGATGCGCCAGCACCTCGAAGGGACCCTCACCGATCCGGCCGAGGTGAATCCTTCGGTGTCCGCCAACTTCTCGATGCTGGTCGAGAAGATGATGGTGAAAGACCGCGACCAGCGACCCAACAACTGGGAGGCCGTGCTGGCTGACCTCGAACGCGTGCAGGCCGGCCTGCCGCCGCTGCCGCCGCTGGCCTATCCCGGCTCCAGTACGATCCGCCGCACCGCGCAGCCCAAAGTGGCCGCGCCGGTCGTCCGCCCGAAGCCGCCACCGGTGTTTTCGCCGCCCCAGGCCCCTCCGGCTCCCCTACCGACCACTCTTCCCCACCGCCGCCGTCCGGTGTTGTGGGCGCTTTCCGGTGTAGCAGCGCTGCTGTTCGCGTTGGACCTTTTTCTGTTCCTCTGGCCCGGTTCTCCGCTGCGTCGCCCCACCCCGCGCCCGCCGGCAGCGGCGAAGCCACCGCCTCCCGAACCCGCGCCGGCGCCCGCGCCATCCCCGATCACCTCGCCGACGACCCACCCCCCTGCGGTCGCGCCCGCTCCCCGCCCGCCGCGTCCTCCGCGGCCGGTTCCCCCCGCCACCGCCGAGGTGACGGTGGTCGCTACGCAAACGTCACCGCCGCCACCGACGGCCGAGGCATCCGCGGCGACCACCACAGCGGTCGCAGAGGCAGCCGCGCATCCTCCCTGGCCAGAGTACCGCGAGTATCTGAAGCTGATGCAGGAGGTGATCACCGATTGTGCCCGGCGCAACCACGGCGGGGCGCTCGAGCGCCTCCGGGCATGGCTGCGTGATCACCCTGCCCATGCGATGCGGGCGCAGGTCGAACGAGAAGCGGAACGAATCGCTTCGCTGCAGGGCTTGTTCGCGATCCTCGCGGACAACTCCCGAGCGCTGTGGGGGCGCCCGATTCGGTTCACCTCCGGCGTCACAGGTACCGTGCTCGCCGTCCGCGGCACCCGCGTGATTGTGTCGCGCCGTCTGGGCGAAGGCACCGCGGAAACCGATCACGACCTCCTCCGGTTCTCGCAGCAGGACATCCTCGACCTCCTCCGTGCAGCGGACGAGGCTCACTTTCCGCTGAACGCGGCCCGGTTCCTGCTCGCGGAGGGCCAGTTCGCCGCGGTGGAAATGCAGCTGGCGGCCGCCCAGCGAATTAGCCTCCCCACGGAAGACCTGACCGCGTGGCTTGCCGACTGGCGCCGCATCGTCCTGAACATCCGCGCCGACCGCGCTGTGGACGACGTGAAAGCGAAGGTCGAAGCCCGCGATTTCGATGCGGCCGCCGAATCACTCGCCGCCGCAACCCCCGCCTATCGCGACACCGACGTCTTCCAATGGGGACGCGCAGCCGAGATCGCCGCGCTCGATGCTGCGATTCGGACTTTCGCCAAAGCGCCCACCGGCGAGTCGCTTGCTCCCGTCAGCACCCCAAAGACCGCCCGCAGTGAGACCCCGGCGCCCGACACACCCGCCGACAGCGTGGACACCTCCGATATCGAACAGGTCAATGTCAGCGAGCTCACCTCGCGCTTGCGTGAACTCGACGGCCGCGTCATCCGACTCCGGTTCCGCTTCCGAGGCCCGATTTCCGAAACCGGCCCCGGCATGTACGTGACGGACCTGGGGATGGACTCCTCCACCATACGGGTGGAGTTCTCGCAGGAAGGCTACCGTTGGTTCCGCAACTCGGTCGGCACCGGCTTCGCACTCGATCAGCCGATCCGCGTCGCCTACGGCGTGGTGGACGCCCGCCGTCAGGTTGTGAGGCTGCTGGGCCGGACGATGAAGCGCCGCATCGGCGGACAGGATGAATTCTTCTGGTGATACGTCGCCGAGCGCGTTCGCGGATTCCACGGCCGCGGCAGTGCCATCGCACCTGCTCCTCATTGCCGGTCGTGGAATCTACCCGCGGCTGCTGGCGGAGTCCGCGCGACGCCATGGGGTCCGCCGTCTGTCGGTGATCGCGTTCCCGGGCGAAACCGACCGCGCCGTGCGCCGCCTCGCCGACGAGGTCCGCACCGTGCGCGTCGGCGCGATGAACGAGTTTCTCGCAGCGGTTCAGGCGACGGGTGCGTCCGACGCGGTGATGGCGGGTCAGATCTCACCGCTGA
This sequence comes from Kiritimatiellia bacterium, assembly GCA_026417735.1. Lineage (NCBI taxonomy): Bacteria > Pseudomonadati > Kiritimatiellota > Kiritimatiellia > Kiritimatiellia bacterium. The sequence continues at coordinate 78,309 of JAOACR010000003.1, read as the reverse complement.
GCCTCTTCCGCGCGCGGCCCGACGCTGCGATGATGGAGCTGCTCCGGCAACTCCCGGCGCGGAATGCCCGGACCATTTTCGGGGCGCTCGTCGCCCGCCTCGAGGATCTTGGCCTGCGCGTGCATCCCGCCTGCCGCTTCATGGAAGATGCGATGCCGGCGCCGGGGCGCCTGAGCCGGCGCGAACCCGACGAACGGGAGTGGTCGGACATCGCACTGGGCCGTCGCGTCGCCAAAGCGACCAGCGCGCTGGAGGTCGGGCAGACCGTGGTGGTGAAGGAAGGAGTCGTGCTCGCCGTGGAAGCCTTTGAGGGTACCGATGCGGCCATTCGACGGGGCGGCGCGCTGGCTGGCGCAGGCGCCGTGGTGGTGAAGACCGCCCGTACCGGCCACGATCTGCGTTACGACATTCCCGTGATCGGCGCCCGGACGATGCGCGTGCTGCGCCGGGCACGTGTGCGCGCGCTCGCGGTGGAGGCGGGACGCACGATCCTGCTCGAACGGGCCCGACTCATCGAGGAGGCTGATCGGATGAATCTGGCCTGGGTCGCGTTGCCGCCGGATGACTCCGGCGGGGAGTCCCTGTCCCTGTGAGCGCACCGGTCCGCGTGGGCGTGGTCGGCGTCGGCAGCCTCGGCGAGCACCATGCGCGCATCTACGCCTCCCTGCCCGGCGCAACGCTCGCCGCCATCTATGACCTGGATGCGCGCCGCGCCGAGACGATCGCGCACCGTTACGGCGCATACGCCGCAGGTTCGCTCGACGATTTCGCCAGCCGCGTCGAGGCCGCCAGCGTGGTGGTCCCGACCGACCGTCATCGCGAGGTCGCGGTCGCACTGCTCTCCCGCGGCCTCCACCTTCTGGTCGAAAAACCCATCGCGGCAACCACCGCTGAGGCGCAGGAAATGGTCGCGCTCGCGGAGGCGCGCGGCTGCATTTTGCAGGTCGGCCACGTCGAGCGGTTCAACCCCGTGCTGTCCGTGCTGGAGCATGCGGCCGGCCGCCCTCGCTTTGTCGAGGCGCATCGGCTCGCCCCCTATCCCCCCGGCCGGCCGGACGGCCCTCCCCGCGGCACCGAGGTCAGCGTGATTCTCGACCTGATGATCCACGACTTGGAAATCCTACTGCATCTGGTCCGCGCGCCCGTCGCCGAGATCCGCGCAGTCGGCGTGCCGGTGCTCAGTCCCACCGAGGACATTGCGAACGTCCGGCTTTCATTCGCGGACGGCACGATCGCGAACGTCACCGCCAGCCGGATTAGCCCGGAACGCATGCGCAAAATCCGAGTGTTTTACGAACAGGCCTACGTCTCGCTCGACTATCTGAACCAAAGCGGCGAGATCTATCGGCTCGACCGCGGACGGATCGTGCGCGAGGCGGTGCCCATTGAGCGGGGAGAGCCGCTGCGCAATGAGCTGGCCTCGTTCGTCGACTGCGTTGCGCGGCACGCGGAACCGGTGGTGGATGGCCGCCAGGCGGCACGTGCGCTGCAGCTCGCGATCGAAATCCACCGCCGCCTCGCCGAAGGCCCCTCGTGAACGCCTCGCTCCTCGTGGTCGCGGGCGAGATGTCTGGCGACCTTCACGCGGCGTCGCTGCTGCGTGCGCTCCGCGCCCGTTGTGAACCGCTCGACGTGTGGGGAGTGGGCGGTGACGCGCTAGCGCACGAGGGCGTTCGGCTTCTCGCCCATGTCCGCGACACGGCGGTGATGGGATTCGTGGAGGTGCTTCGCCACCTTCGCTTCTTCGTGCGCCTGCACCGCCGCATCCTCGCGGAGGTGGAACGGCGACCGCCGCAGCTCGCGATGCTGGTGGACTACCCCGGCTTCAACCTCCGGCTCGCACGAGACCTCCGGCGGCGCGGCATTCGGATCGTCTACTTCATCTGCCCCCAGGTGTGGGCGTGGCATCGCTCGCGAATCCCAATGATGGCTCGCCGCGTCCACCGGCTGATTGCGATATTCCCGTTCGAGCCCGACGTGTTCCGCGGTACCGGCCTTCGAGTGGACTTCGTCGGCCACCCGCTGGTGGATCAACTGCGGCCGCTCATCACCGCCCCGCCACCGCCGGACCTCTGGCCCCCAGGCTCGCCTCGCGTCGCGCTGTTACCCGGCAGCCGCCGCCAGGAAATCTCCCGCATCCTGCCGTGTCTGGCCGCCGCCGCCAAATCGCTGCGCGAGCAGCGGCGTGGGACCGCGTTCCTGATCGCCGCCGCCGACTCGGCCGCGCACGCGCTGATCCGCCCACTCGCGGACGCGACGAATCTCCCCGTCGCGATTGGCCGCGCCCGCGACATCCTGCGTTCCGCGGATGCCGCCTGGGTGGCTTCGGGTACCGCCACCGTCGAGGCCGCCCTGCTGGGCTGCCCCCAGGTGATCGTTTACCGGGCGCATCCGCTGAGCTACGCGATCGGGCGCCGGCTGGTCCGCGTGCGCTATATCGGCATGGCGAACCTCATCGCCGGCGAACAGGTCTGCCCCGAACTGATCCAGCACCAGGCCACCCCGGCAGCGCTCACGGCCGCGATCTTGCCGTTGATCGAGGAGAGCGCCGCGCGGCGCGACATGCTGGTCGGCTACGAACGGATCCGCGAGCAGCTCGGCCCGCCCGGTGCCGCCGAACGGGCAGCTGCGATCGTGGCGGACGAACTGCACTGCGCCGCGTCGTAATCTCCGCGCGACAGTGCGGCGGACGGTCAGCGCCGCTTGCGCGCGCCACTCCACGCGTCTATGTTGTGCGCGCAACCCACGGAGAGCTGATGAGCCAGTCCAATACCGTGCCCGCGCCCGAGCCGTCCACCTCGTTCGAAGAACGTGTCCGCCGTCTGATCGAGGACCACGTCAACCCCGCGCTCGCCAGCCACGGCGGATTCGCCCGGCTGGTCGGCGTCGAGAACCACGACGTACTGCTCGAGCTGGGCGGCGGCTGCCGCGGCTGTCCCGGCGCGCGAATGACCGTGCACCGGGGCATTGAGGCGTTTCTTCGCGAGCAGATCCCAGAGGTCGGCCGGGTGATCGACGTGACCGACCACGGGCGCTGATGCGTTAGGTCGGGAACGCATCCCCGAGCGACGGTCCGAAGCGCCGCCCGGGCGGCGGTGTGGGCGGCGGCTGCGACCGGCGGGCCCTGCTGCAGAGTTCAAGAAATTCGCTGCACCCCATCGTCACCGCGCCCGCCGCTTCGGCTGACTGCCGCACCAGTCGGTCGGAACTGACCACCAGCACCGCCTGGGGTTCCGCAGCGGCACGCACCGCTCGCTCGATCCATGCATCCGCGCTGAGGGGCGGGTGGGCAAAGACGACTTCTACGAGGGAATCCCCAACGTCCGCCACGGCGCCGTGCCGGCCGTCGAACACCACAGTCACCCGCTCCGCGATCAGTCCAACGGTCCGCTCCAGCTCGCGGATCAACCGGTGCCGGGCCGCCCATCCACCCCCGCCCGCGCGAGCGCCCTCCAGGCGATAGAGCAGGTTGTAGCCGTCCACCAGCACGCATGGGCGCCGCCAGCTCATGCCGGAGCGGCCTTCGGCTGGCCCACCATAATCGCGAGCACATCTTCGAGCGTGAGAATTCCGGTCACCCGACCCCCCTCGTCCGCCACCAGCATCAGCGGCTGCCGAGTGACGCGCATCCGCGGCATCACGTGGTCGGCAATCGTATGCTCCGCGACCAGCTGCGGTCGGCGCATGTAATGGTCCACCGTCCGGCGTTCCGCGTCCGCGTCCGACAGCACGTCGTAGATGTTCACCACGCCCACGATTTCACCGCTGTTCGGATCGCGCACCGGGAAGCGGGAGAAGTCCGTCGTGCGCGCGATCGCGAGCAGCTCCGGCACCGGCATCCCTTTCGGCACCACGGTGGCCTGTTCGATGGGGCGCATGATATCGCGACAGCGGATTCCGCCGATGCGGATCACGCCGGTGATCATGTTCGCCTCCACCGGCGAGAGAATCCCGCTTTGGCGGCCTTCGTGCGCGAGGTGCACAAATTCGTCGCGCGTGAGCAACGGCGCCGCACTGGCGGCCGGTGCGGCGGGCCGCAGAAACGGACGCACGATTGCGGCCAGCACCACACGGGCGGGCAACAGCACCACGGAGGCCGCGCGCAGCAGCCGCGCCCACGGCAGCACGCGATGGGTCGGGAACGCCTGGAACCACGCCTTCGGCACGTATTCGCCGAACACCAGTAGCACGAGCGTCACCACCGCGCCCGCGATCGCCTCGGCCCACCGCCAGCCCGCCCGCACCGCGAGATGCGAGGCGACCACCGCCATCGTCACGTGGCAGAGGTTCGTGCCCACCAGCGTGGTGCCCAGCAGCACGTCCGGACGCTCCAGCATCGCCTCGATCTCCGCGGCGCCGCGCACCCGGTGCTGCACAAGGTGCCGCAGCCGCAAACGGTTCATCGCGATCACGCCGGTCTCGATGCCGGCAAAAAACGCGCTGCCAAGGAGCGCAACCAGCAGCGCCATCACTTCCAGCACGATCATCGCGCGCTCTCTCCGCTCCCGGACGATTCCGGAAGTTTCTCGATGTGCGCGAGGGTCACCCGCCGGCGCTCCGCCTGCAGCACCGTCACCCGCACTCCCTGCGCCTCAACCACCTCGTTGGGCTGTGGCAGGTGGCCCGCGTGCGCGGATACCCACCCCGCCAGCCGGTCCGCGCCGTCCGCACTCAGCTGCACGCCGAGCTTGCGGTTCAGATCTTCCAGGCTCAGGGTCGCATCCACCAGCCACCGGTTTGGCCCCGCCTCCTGGAACACCGGCCGCGGCCGGCTCATCTCCTGGTAAATCTCGCCGGTGATCCGCTCGAGGATGTCGCCGCGCGTGATCAGCCCGGAAGTGCCGCCGAACTCGTCCACCACCACCGCCACCCGCCGGCCGCTGCTCTGGAAGTCCGCGAGCAGACGGTTCAACCGCAGATTCTCCGGCACGTACATCGGCGGCAGCCGGGCGGCCTCCAGGGAATGTGCGGGATCCAGCAGAAACCGACGCACGTCCAGCAGCCCCTCGATCTGATCCAGCGTGCCGCGAAACAACGGCAGAAAGTGCCGCCGCGACGCCCGTGCCACCGCGACCGGGTCCTGCGCGGGATCGTCGAGATTGATGCCCTTGAGATCCACCCGTGGCGTCATCGCGTCCGCGGCGGTCATCGTCTCCAGACTGATGATCGCCTTGATCAGCGAGAACTCCTCCTCGTCCAGCACGCCCTGCTGTTGGCTGATCTCCACCAAACTTCGAAACTCGGCGCCCGTCAGTCCCGGCCGGTCGGGCCGCAGCCAGGGTTCGACCCGCGCGGTCGCCCACTCGAGCGCGGCTCGCAGCGGCGCGGCAAGCGAAATTGCCCAACGCACCGGTCCGATGTACGCCGGCACCAGCCGCGGCCCCAGCACCATTGCCGCCTGCTTCGGTCCGAATTCCCCGAACACCAGCAAGATCGCCGTCATCGCAACGATGCTCAGCGCCTCGGCCGACTCCGGCCACACCCGCCGCATCATCCGGTAAAACACCGCGGACGCGGCAATGTTCACCAGCACGTTCAGAATCAGCACCGACGACAGCAGCCGCCGGGGCTCCGCGAGCAGCTCCCGAAGTCCCCGCTCAATCGAGGGCCGGGCGCTGACGATCCGGCGGACGTGGAGCGGGTCGAGCGAAAAAAACAGCGTCTCCGCCGACGAATTGAACGCCGACGCCGCCAGCAGCGCGATGAACAGCACGATGTCGACCGCCCACATCATACCCACGCCGCCGGCACGGTTGTGAGTGGCAAACGCACGTTCATTCGGCGCTGCACCGCCGCGCACGGACGCCAGCGGAAGCGCCAGTCTCCGCGGCAATCCACCCCAGAAACGGCGCCGCGCCACGCGAGACCTCCAACGCCAGCACACACGGACACTCGTACGGATGGTCCCGGCGCACCGCGTCCAGCAGCGCACGCCAGCGGCGCGTCGTCGTCTTTACGATCAGTGCCGCCTCTCGCCCGCGCTCAAGCCGCCCCTTCCACCGATAGATCGCCTCGATCCGCGGCACGATGTTCGCGCACGCAATGCGCCGCTCCTCGACCCAGCGCTCCGCTAGGCGGCGCCCGGTCGCAACGTCCGGCACAGTGATGTACACCCACAGCGTCTTCATCGCGCCCGCATCATAACCTCTTTCTTCGCCGGCCGCTCATCTGGCCCAGCCAACCGGCGGCGATCGAGCTCGATCGTGCACTGCGCGCGACGCAACGCACCCGCCAGCGCGCCGATCTGCCCCTGCCGACGACGGTCGATCGCAAGATTGTTCGTTTCAAACGGATCCGCAGCCAGGTCATACAATTCTTCCGACGCGAGCGCACCCGGCTCACCCGGCATCTCGCTTCGTACATATTTCAGCGGTCCCTCCCGCCAGCACCACGCTGCGCGGGCGCCCTCACGCGGGGCGGGCAGCTCGTGCAAAATCCCCTCCCGCCAGTCCGGCGCAGGCGGCCATAACGGCCGACCGTGGCAGGGGGCGGCCGGCGCCAACCCGGCCAGCGCCGCCAGCGTCGGGGCCACGTCCACCGTCAACGCCCAGCGCTCATCCTCGCCGCCTCGCACTTGCGGCGCCACCAGGATCAGTGGCACCCGAATCGACGGTTCGTACGGCAGGCCGGCGCCAATCAGTCCGTGTTCTCCGGCGAGCCAGCCGTGCAAACTGGTCAGCAGCACGCACACCGGCCGCCCGCTCCGCCTGGATTCCAGCGCGGCCAATACGCGGCCGATGCGCCGATCCAGTGCTCGGAGCGCTTCGCGGTAGCCCGCCGCCACTCGCGCCGCGCCGGCTGCGTTGGTTGCGCCCGCCGCGCGTGCGCGCGCGCGGTGAAGCCCCGTCGGCAAATACGCCGGCCGGCCGATCAGTTCGTCATCCCAAAGAACGGGCAGCGGTCCCCCACCCTCCCCCCACGCCGGTTCGCCCGCCGGCCCCTGCCAGATCACAACGAGGAACAAGGGCCGCGCGCTGCGCATCAACGTTTCGGCGGCCTGCTCCGCAATCCAGTCGTCTGCATGGCACCCCATCTGCTCTACGCGACCATCGAACCGGCACACGCGTACTCCGGCATCCGCGCCCCCCCGTCCGAACGCGAGCGCCGCCGCTTCAAATCCCACCCGCTCGGGCGGCAAACCGAGTCGCCATGCGCCAATGTGCACCGTGTACCATCCCGCCTCTCGAAACCGCCGGGGCAAAAACGGCGCGGCGGCCAGGGGTACCGGAAACGCGCGCTGCGGCGATGGAATCACACTCGGATACAGCCCCGACAGCAGCGACGCTTCCGCGAAGGCTGGCGCGGAGGAGACCGTGTACGCGTTTCGAAATCGCAACCCGCGCGCCGCGAGCGATGCGACGGCGGGCATCCATCGCTCCGGATTCTCGTCCCGGCCGGGAAATTCCGCACGCCAGCCGCTGGCCGCCAGCAGAACGATGTCCGGCCGACCGTCCTCTGCCGGCGGTGCCCCCACCGCCCCCAGCGCGAGACCGGCCATCGCAGCCAGTCCGGCGATCAGGGGCCGGCCGGAATCACGCGCCATTCCAGTACTCCGCCCGAGAACTCCGGTTGCAAAACAACCTCGATGCGCAACGCGGTGGTCTCCACCGGCTCGAACTCGACACGATTGAAGCGATCCCGCTCCACCGAGGGTACCTCCGGACACGCGCCGCGCGGCGCCACCCACTTCTCTCGCTCGCGCACCCGTACCCCCCAGCTCGCCGGGACACGACACCGTCCGCGGCCGGTGTCGTCAAACCAGTAGACCTCGACCCCGCGTACGCGCACCGGCGCGGGCCATTCATACTGTATCCACTCCGAGGTGCCGCGGTGGTCCCACCATGTCATCCGCGGAATGCCGCCGTCGCTGGACGAGGCCGGCAGCACCCCGTCGTTCGCCGCCTCTGGGGTGTCGGCCGCGTGGCAAAACGAAGCGCTCACCGTCGCGCGACCTTCCAGCGTCGCCGCAGGATGCGGCGTGACACCCGCCGGCGAGGTCGGAATCCACACGCGCATTTCATTCGCACCGCGGTGACACCACACGTTGTACGGGATCGCGAGGATCTCCGCCGGCCGGTCCTCAAGCCGCCCGAGGTCCACCGCGCCCCGTGCCCGCCCGGGGGCCCGGATCACCACCACGCCGCCGAGCAGCTCCGGCCGTTCCTCGGCCGAAAGCGGCGCGTCCTCCGGCAACCACAGGTTCCGCACCCGGCCTCCCGGGTGGTCCGCTCCCTCGATGCAATACACGATCGGTCCCCGTTCCAGCGCGACGTGTCCTGCGTTGTTCGAAACCGCCGGATGGGATCGCACCCGACGCGGCAGCATTGGAAGGCGCAGTTCGACGCGGTCGCCCACGTTCCAAACCTTGGACAGCCTCGCATAACCTCGCTCCAAGCGTTGGAGGTCCACCGGCTCACCGTTGAGGGACAGCTGCGGCGCGTCAGTGGGCGGCGTCACGTCCGTGTAAAGGTCGCTCGGCACCGGCCGGCCTTTCGCCCAGCCCGGAATCCGCACCATCAGTTCAAATCGGGCCGGCCGCTCCGGCCGCACATCGATCGCCACTTCGCCCGCCCACGGATAGCGGGTCGCCTGGCGCAACTCGACGCGCACCCCCGCCACATCGGCGGTGGCGACGCCGGCCTCGAACAGGTGCACGTACACTCGCCCCTCGCCAACTGAATACATCCAGCCCCCGACCTGTGGAATCGCCCGGGCGATGTTCACCGGACAACACGAGCAGCCGAACCAGGGCTGCCGCTCCGGCCGGCCGTGGTTGAAGCCGCCACGCCCGTCCGAGGCGAGCGGATTGGGATAGAAGAAACGATCGCCGCGGAGCGAGACACCGCACAGCACGCCGTTGTACAAAATTCGCTCCAGCACATCGGCATGGCGCGCGTCGGCCTCCAACTGCAGCATCGCAGAGCTGAACAACACGCCTGCAATCGCCGCACAGGTTTCCGCGTAGGCGGTTTCGTTCGGCAGCTCGTAGGCGGCGCCGAACGATTCGCCCGCCCCCCGCGCCCCCAAACCGCCGGTCACGTACAGCTTGTGGCGGACGATGTCCTCCCACAGCGCCCGCACCGCCTCGCGCCACGCAGGTTCCGCCGAGATCCCCGCATATCGCGCCATCGCTGTGTAGAGATACAGCGCGCGGACCGCGTGCCCGACCGCCTCGCGCTGTTCCAGCACCGGCTGATGGTCCTGCGCGTACGGCCCGTAAAGGCGGTGCGTCTCCGGCCGCCCGCGGATCTCCATCAGCCGCCGCGCCGCCTCGCGATACCTCGGCTGGCCGGTCGCATCCGCCAGCCGCAGCAGCGCGAGCTCGATCTCCGGATGCCCCTCCGGCCACCCCATCCCCTGGTCCAGCCACAGCGACGCCACAAGGTCCGCCGCCCGCCGCGCCACCGCCAGCAGATTGGTCTTGCCGGTGGAGCGCCAGTGCGCGACCGCCGCCTCGATCAGGTGGCCCAGATTGTAGAGTTCGTGGCTGTCCTTCAGATTGGACCAGCGCTCCCGACCGGCCATGCGCGGAAGCCGCTCAGGCGGTAGCAGACGGCGCACGGTGTACAGATACCCGTCGGGCTCCTGCGCGCCAGCAATCTTCGCAATCAGGTCGTCGAGGTAGCGGTCCAGCGCGGCGTCCGGTGTCAGCGCCAGCGAGCAGGCGGCCCCCTCGATCACCTTGTACACGTCGGAGTCGTCGAACGCGGTGCCGGTGAATGTCCCCGGCTCGAGGCCGGCCGCGCGCGCGAAGTTCGCAATTCGTCCGGTCTCCTCACACTTCCGGAAGCAATACGGGATTGTCGAGAGGCGGTTGGTCTCGACGCGTGCCCGCCAGTATCCCTCCACACGGACCCGAGAGAAATCAATCGGCTGCAGCGGCGTGGCGGCACTTCCCGCGAGCGCGACGATCGCGAATAGCTGTGCACACATCAGGTGATCTCCAGCGACGAGCGCGATCCTACTGGTTTGCCGAAGCACCGACAAACGACCGCGGTGCCGGCAACCGCGCCGGGCGGACTTCGCGAGCTTGCGCTGTTCCTCCGGCCTGCCTAGAACACTGCGCATGGCAGAGGGCCAATCCGACCAACTCACAACCGTTCGAGTGGGCGGTGTCGTGATCCCCCTCGTCCGCATCGCGCGAGGTCCGCTCGAACGCGCACGAGGACTGCTCGGCCATCCGCCACCGCCGCCGGGCGAAGCGCTCGCGCTGCGTCCCTGTCGTGCCGTTCACACGTTCGGCATGCGGTTTTTGATCGATGTGATCTTCTTTGATCGCGAGGACCGGATCGTTCGGATCGTCCGCAACTTGCGACCCGGCCGGATCGCGTTCGGCGGCCGTTCGGCAGTCGGCGCGATCGAGGCGACCGCAGGGTGGATGGCGCCGCCGTCGCTGTCGACCGGCCTGCGCCTCACCTGGGCGGCATCACCCGCAACGGCTCGATCGACAGAATCTCTGCCGCCCCGATCTTGAGGATGGTGCCGGTGTCGAGCTGGAGCTCGATCGAGCCGTCCGGGAACTTCCGCATCAGCATTCCCTCTCGCACGATCTCGCCGCTCTCCAGCTTCATGCGCACCCGCGTGTCGGGCACATACCGGCGAACCATTTTCTCGTGCAGGTCCACGACCGCGTTCGGCCCCACGGTCACCGTTTTCGGCGTGTGACTGAACCCGGGGCGGGTCAACCGCACTTGGTAGGTGCCCGGCGGCAGGAGATCCACTTCAAACGGTTCGGAGATCACGCCGCCGGCGGCAGGCCGTGTTTCGCCCTTCTCTTCGCCATTGATGAACACGCGCGCGCCAGGAGGCTCGCTGACAATCACGATCTTCCCGCTGTTCTTCTGCAGCCGGAACTCCTCCACCGCCATCGCTTGCGCGGCGAGGTTCACCGTCCGCGCCATCGGCTCGTAACCCGGAAGCTCCGCGCGCACGCGGTGTTCGCCCGGCGGCAGATCCGTCAGCTCCACCGGCGCGTCCCCGCGGTACTGGTTGTTCACATAGATGCGCGCGCCCCGCGGTAGCGACTCGATGCGCAGCGTCGTCGGGATCGCCTGCAGCACACCCGCAATCTCGCGGGTCTCCTGCGCGCGCACCTCGACCTTCTCGGTGAACGGCCGATAGCCGGCCAGCAGTATTTCCACCACATTCTCGCCCGCCGGGACGTCCTCGATCTCGCAGGGCGTACGCCCCCGCTCCACCCCGTTCAGACGCACGGTGGCGCCCGGCGGCGTGGAGCGGACCGCCAATCGTCCCGCATTCCCGGGCAGTTCGACGAACACGCGGCGCGGCACGCGGTCGTTGAAATCCTCCTCCACTTCGCGCGGCAAGCGGCCCGGCGCTTCGAACCGGAACCGGTGACGGCCCGGCGGCACGTCGACCATAAACAGCGGCGTCCGGCCCCGGAACACCCCGTCCATGTGAACCTCCGCCCCCTGCGGTTTGGAGTCCACCAGCGCCAGTCCGAACGCGGGTTCCAGCTTGACCTCAACCGTCGCCCGGCCGCCTTCGAGGATCGCCGCGGTGCGGTAGACGGGCAGGTATCCCGCCTTCTCAATCTTGATGAGGTAGCTGCCGGCCGGCAGACGGGTGACGGTCGTCGGCGTCGGATCCACCCCGCGGCCGTTGAGCGTCACCGCGGCGCCCTCCGGATCACTCGTGATGCGGATCTGCCCGTCGCCCTTCGGCCCGGCGTCGCAACCGACCAGCACCAGCGCCACCAGCACCGCGAACTCCGCGGGGGTTCTCCGCATCCGCATCGCCCTCATCATTTGCGCTGCAGCCGTCGCTGCACGTCCACCAGCTTCTTGTACACTTTTTGGTAACGCTCGTCCGAGCGGTCCACAAACGACTCCAGCAGCACCTGCAGGTGCGCGTTCGCCTCGCGCCAGTCGTTCAGCTTGATCGCACGGTCGGCGCGGAACATGTAGTCGTCATATTTCGCCTGAAGCTGTCGACGGGCCTCCTCGCGCAGCGCAATCGCCTCCTCATAAAACGGCGGCTTCGGCTCCAGCGACTCAACCAGGCTCTCGGCCTCCGTCAGCGCGCGGATCGCTCGGGCGAGGTTGTCGTGCCGCACTTCACGCTCGTCGAAAAGTTTTTTGCCGGTCAACCATGCGTTGCGCCCCAGCTCCATCAGCTTTTCGGGCGGCAGCGCAAGCGCATGCAGGCCCATCTCGTTGCGCACAAATTCTTCGATCTCGTCCCTCGCCTTTTTGAACGCATCCGGCGGCAGCCGGTTCAGCACCTTCACCCGGTGCGCTCGCCGGTTCACGATGATCGTCAGATCGGACATCTCCCACACGTTCGGCGAGATGCCGGTGTATTCGTTCATCAGCTGAAAGAAACCGGATTGTTCGAGCGAGGAGGCGAGCAGTTCAATCACTTTCGGATCGGTCGCCTTCTCGCGCCGGATGTGCTGCCCCGTCTGGAGGTTGTCCACACGCACCGCCAGCTGCCCGCCCTCCAGGTCCACCGCATACCGGAAAATGTTTTCCGGACTGGCTTCGATTTTCTCGTAGTGCAGCTCCAACTGCGCAGGCCCGGCGGCGACCGCGCCACGCGGACGAGCGCGAGGCTGCAGCAGCCGAACGGACAGACCGGCGGCCGCCAACAACAGCACCAGCAGCAGGCCGTAGGCGAGGTAACGGCGGCGCGCAGCGACCCGCTCGGAGGGCGATACCGCTCGCGCCGGCGCAAACTCGTCGTCGCGGGCAAGCCCAAGGTCCACCTCCAGCGGCGCGCCACGCTCCTCCGCCGGCGCGGACTCCTCCGGCACCGGCGCCGGCGGTGGCGGCTGCTCCGCAGGCGGTGAATCGCGCAGCACCTTCAGCACTGTCTGGCCGATCGTTACCCGGTCCCCCGTCGTCAGACGCCCGTCCACCGACGGCCGTCCATTGATCAGCGTTTCATTCGTGCTGGCGAGGTCCGAAACGTGCAACCGGCCATCCTTGTAGTAAAACCGGCAGTGAAAGCGGGACAGCGCCGGATCGGTCAGTACGATGTCGTTGCCCGAAGCGCGCCCGAGCCGCGCGCCGGACACCGACACGCGGATCTCCATTCCCTTGTCGGGGCCGGACTCGACCAGCAGGTTCGGTTCGTCGTTCACCGTGCGCGCATGGCTCCACCGTTCGCCGCTCGCCCGCGCGGCGGCAATCGGGCTCATATTGCAAGAACCAACCGCTCTGGTAAAGTTCCACCGCGCGCGGCGCCGCGATCTCAGTTGGTGCGGGCGCGCGGGAGACGTTGAACATGCTCAGTCAAGCGGGGCGGTGGATGGGCATTGCGGCCATTGCGGCGGGAACGGCCAGCCACGCCGCGGAGGACCTCTTCGATCGCGCACCCTGGTCCGGCAGCGCGCTGCTGGGCGCGATGCTGTTCGAAGGGGACGAGGAAGTCAAAAGCGGTCCATCGCTCGGGCTTCGGCTCGGCTACACCTTCAACCCGTGGTGGGAGCTCGAAGCCGGGGTGGACTACGCGCCGGTGCTGCGCGCAAGAAAGTTTCCGAACAGCCGCCGCTACCAGCTCGACGACGACACCTGGGGGGTTCGACTCGGCGTGGACGCGCTCTTCCACCTCCGCAACCAGCCCGACCAGCGAATCGACCCCTATCTCTCCGCAGGCGCTGCCCTGATGATCTACGGAGAGGACATGGGCGAAACCGAAGACAACATTGACCCGATCATCATGGCCGGCGGCGGCCTGCAGTACCATTTCAATGACGAGTGGGCCGTTCGCTTCGATGCGAAGCTCGCGCTCGCAGGTTCGGACACCGAGTTCAATTGGATCCTCGGCCTCGGCGTGAACTACCGGTTCGGTGCCGCGCTGCCGGTCGCACCGGTGCTCTCGGGAGGCGACATCGATAGCGACGGCGACGGGCTGCTCGACCGCGAAGAGCCTACGTACGGCACCGACCCCTACGATCCGGACACCGACAAAGACGGTCTGACAGACGGGCAGGAGGTGCGCCAGTTCCAGACCGATCCGCTCAACCCGGACACCGACCTCGACGGCCTCAAGGACGGCGCGGAGGTCCTCACCTACAAAACGGATCCTCGCAAGCAGGACACCGATGGCGGCGGCGTCGCGGACGGGCATGAAGTGATCGAAGACAACACCGACCCGTTGAACCCTGCCGACGACCTGATGCTGTTCCGCCTGAACATCGAGTTCGACTACGACAAGGCGGACCTGCGTCCGATCTACCACGCGCAGCTCGACAAGATCATCAAAGTGCTTCAGCGCGATCCCGGTGCGACCGCTCGCATCGAGGGTCACGCGGACCGCCGGAAGACCTCGCAGCGAGAATACAATCTCCGACTCTCCGAGCGTCGCGCGAAAGCGGTCATGGACTACATCGTTAAGACCGGCGGCATTGAACCGTCACGCCTGAGCTACCACGGTTACGGCTTCGACCGACCGATCGCACCGAACGACACCGAAGAAAACATGCAAAAGAACCGCCGCACGGACATCTACATCCGTCCGAGTGGTCAGGTGCCACGGCCGGCAGTAGAGCCAGACGTGTCGCGCGCAGAAACCGTCACCGCGCCGCCGGACCTGCCGAAGCCCGGCGAACGGCGGCCGCCCGGAGGCGATCGCCGCTGAGGCATCCTCACATCGTTCCCGCCCGCAAATCGCGGCGTGAGCGCGTCAGCGGTCTGCGGCGGCACCGATGACCGCGGTGGGCAAGCGGCCCGAGGTAGGCTTCATGTCCGCGGCCCGAACGCTGAAATGGGAAACGAGCGCCCCGACAATCCATTGCGCGAGTCACGAGCTTTCCGCAGTCCAACCCAAGCGCGCCCACCGCGCGCCGCCGCCTCAGGAACGTGGCGATCGTTCCGGGCGCGGCGGCTCCACACGGATCCACTGGCCCCGGCCGGCCTGCGCGTGCTGGCGCGACCAACGTTGCGCCGCACGGTCCACCCAACGCCGAACCGCCGGCACATCCGCCGCCAGCAGCGCGAGACCGGCACCCAAAAACAGCAGTCCCTGGAGCACTGGCAGGAAGAGCCCCAGCACGCCGAGAACCAGCAACGCCACGCCCCCGCCCAGTCGCAGAGGTTTCGGCCAGCGCCGAACCCTCGACAACCACATCTCGAGCTTGATGCCCATTGCTCCGCCGTCCGTGAGCCCACCGTGACAGTTCAGCCCACACCGGTTAGACTGCAGGTATTCTAGCTGGAACACCAGCGGTCATCACGATGAAACCGGATGTCCAGGTCACAGTGCAAACACTGGTGGGGACCTCGCGCGGCGGCGCCGGTGTCTTTCTGACCGATGGCCGCAAGGTCATCGTCATGTTCATCGACGTCTTCGTCGCGTCCGCTATTGCGAGATATCGAGAAGGCTTGCGGTCGCCCCGCCCGATGACGCACGATCTGATCGCCGCCATCCTCGCGGGGTTCGGCGCTCGGGTTGCGAAGGTGGTGGTCAACGAGCTGAAGGACGACACGTTCTACGCCCGCATCTATATCGTTCAAGACACCGAACATGGCCGAAACCTGATCGAGGTGGACGCCCGACCGAGCGATTCGATCGCGCTCGCGCTGCAGCAGGGATGCCCGATCTACGTGGCGGCAAGCGTGTGGGAGAAAACAGAGGACGCCAGCTGGATGCTCCAACAGGCGGAGGAACAGTCTTCGCAGCAGGACGAGGAGGAGCCCCCCACCGAGCCGCCGCCGGACGAGCCGTTCCGATGAACGTACTGCTCACCGGCGGGGCCGGTTACATCGGCAGCGTCACCGCGGAAGCGTTGCTCGATGCTGGGCACCGCGTGACCGTCTTCGACAATCTCGAACGCGGGCACCGCGAGGCGGTGGACCCTCGGGCCCGCCTCATCGTTGGTGATCTGCGGCGCGCAGATGCCATCTCGGAGGCGATGCGCTCGGTCCGTCCCGATGCGGTGCTGCACTTCGCTGCATTTGCGCTCGTCGGCGAGTCCATGGAGCGGCCGGAGCTGTACTTCCATAACAATGTGGTCGGTGGATTCCATCTCATCGAGGCGATGCGACAGGTGGGTGTGCGCCGGATCGTGTTTTCCTCCACCTGCGCGACCTATGGCGTTCCCGAGCGCATTCCGATCTCGGAAGACGCTCCCCAGCGCCCCTTAAATCCGTACGGCGAGTCCAAACTGATGCTCGAGACGATGCTGCGCTGGTTCGCGGATCGGTACGGTTTCGAACCGGTGTTTCTGCGTTACTTCAACGCCTGCGGTGCGACGGAGCGCCTCGGCGAGGACCACGATCCCGAGACCCACCTAATCCCCAATGTGCTGCGGGTGGCGCTCGGGCGCGCACCCGCGGTCCGCGTGTTCGGTGCGGATTATCCCACCCCCGATGGAACGTGTATTCGCGACTACATCCACGTCCTGGATCTTGCCGACGCCCACATCCGCGCGCTTGAAACCGCCCATACCGGCGCATTCAACCTCGGCAACGGACTCGGTTTTTCCGTGCGCGAAGTGATTGACACGGCGCGCGCGGTGACCGGTCACCCTCTGCCGGAAGAAATCGCGCCGCGCCGTCCGGGCGATCCCCCGACGCTCGTCGCCGACGCCAAGCGGGCCCGCTCCCTGCTCGGTTGGCAACCGCGCTATTCGGACCTGCGAACAATTATCGAACACGCCTGGCGCTGGCACCGGCGGCATCCCGACGGCTACGCAGGGAGTTCCCAGTGAACGCAACCGCCAACGCAGCGTTCGCCGGGTCCGCCCCAACCAGCTGGCGCCAGCCCCTGGTGTCGGCTCTGGCGGTCATCGCGGCGCTGTGGATCTCGCTGCCCGCCCTGCCCATCCGCGTCGCGGTACATTTCGACCTCGCCGGCCGGCCGGACCGCTGGACCCACCGAGTGCAGGCTGCCGCGGAGTTCAGCGGTGGAGTCGTCGTTTGCGTGGGCGTATTTGCATTGGCCGCAGTCTTGGTTCGCCGCCTGCCCGCGCGATGGGTCAATATTCCGAACGCCGAGCAGTGGCTGGCACCGCCGCATCGATCCGCGACGCTGAGCGCGATCGACGAGTGGCTCGCCCGACAGGCGAGCGCCGTCACCGCGCTGTTCGGGTGGTTGTGGTTCACGGTCCTCGTCGCTCATCAGCAGGCTCCGGTGACGCTGCCGGCGAAGCTGCTTTTCGCCGGGGTTGCGTCGTGGCTGGTCGCGCTCGGCGTGGCGATCGCAACTCTCTACCGGCGCTTTTCGCCGCCAGCTGCCTCCCCATAGCCGGTTGGCGCGTCCACCGCGCGGGCGCCGTTGCGCCGCCCTCCCCTCACGGTCGCCTCCACGCGCGCAGCTCGCACGGAGCCAGATCGCAGCGTACGCGGCGGCCATCCGAAAGCCGCTCCCCGCTGACCGCATCGAACACTGGCCCTTCGCCCGGCAAACAGATCTCGACCCCCGGCCGTGCTCGCCACCCCGTGTGGGCGACCGCCCACCACACACCGCCGGTGGGTGCACGAATTTCTCGTACCGTCACGTCGGGCACGTCGCACGCGCCCTCGAGAATGCGGCTAGGCAGCGCCGGCAACGCGAGGAAGGCCGCATGGAACCGGCGAGCCTCTTCTGGAAATCCCCGATTGAAGGACCGGCCGCTCAGGTACCCGATCATCGACGGATCACCCGCCGCAACGGCCCTCACCTCCACACACATTGAAAACGGCGCCGCTCGCTCCATATCCCCGACAAAGTAGCCCAGCGCCTCGCCGCCCCCCTCATCCTCCACCATGTGCTCGTTCAGCGCATGATGCCGCACAATCGCCAGTCCCGTGGACGAACGAAACGCGTCAAACGTTGCGGGCGAGGACACCGTGAAGAGTCGGTTCACCGCATGGGTGAACATGATCCCATCCGCTTCCCGATACGCCTCCGGGTCGTTGGTGGGGTTCGCATGGTGGACCTCCCACCTCCCCCACGTCAGCCCGGGAGAACGCAACGCGCGCAGATACAGTTGGTCCCGTACGATCTCCTCCGGTGTCACCGCCCGTATCACTTCGCCCTTCGCGGTTCTGTGCTCGGCGCTTGCCAAGAGGGGCTGCCAAAGATCCGGCCGGTCAGTCACCAGCCGGGGCGTCCAGTCGGGCCATGCCGGGCCCGGCTCCGCAGCACAGCCAGTGAACAGAACAAACGCGCCCGGCACACCTCCCGCGCGCAAATGGTCTCGGATATGCTCTAGAAACTGGCGCCGTCGGCCGAGCCACCAGGCCAGGTACCGTCCGTACAGCTCCGGATCACGCCGCAGCTCATCCCGCGTCACCGGCCGGCCACCGTTCGCCTCGTGCGCAAACCGCTGGCGCGTCGCATCGCCAAAACCCACCGGCCACTGCGACCGCGGACGCATCCAAACGCCCGCAAAGCGCGCACGGTCGCGCCACGCCAGCACTGTGATGTCCAGAATCTTGCGCAGGTCTTCCCACGTCGCCGGATCTGTGATGTCCACGTTTGCCTTCTCGACCCAGGGAATGTGAGTGTAGGCATCTTCGCGGGTCAGTGGCTTCGCGCGCCGCTGGGGACCGAGACCGCGCCGGCCAATGCTGCCCGCGTACTCGTAATACGGCAGCAGTTCGATGCCTCGCTCTGCCATCAAGCCGACGATCCGTCCCCACAAATCGCGCGTGCCACTGTTGAAATAGACCCAGTCGTTTCCGCCGCCGGGCGTCGGATCCCAGTGCTGGCAGGCGCCAAACTCAAGCAAATCCTTCGCAAAGACCGGCACACCGAGGAATTCCATCAGATCGGCTTTCCACCGGAACCAGTTCAACCGGTCCTCCACACCGCGCGACGTCGCATCGGCCCCCTCGATGACGCCGTCCCCCATCTCCTCCCGCCAAAAAATCCGCCGGCGGGGCAGACCCTCCGGCGGCCAGGAGATCTGCAGCCGAAGGCGCTCGGGCTCTGCAACCTCCAGCAATCGAACCTTCCCAATCGCAAGACCAGCGGACATGGGGTCGTTTCGCGCGTCGAACTGGACAATCGCAACCTCGAAGCCGTCCGCCGGGGTGGCGGGACGGGGCGCCGACCCCCGCGGCAGCCCACCGGTGGGGAATCGATCGTGCAACCGGAAATACATCGTCCATGAGCACCACCGCTGCGAGAGCGGCATGTCGAGCGACTCGGGCAGGCTGTCCAAGTACTTCATGTGCAGAGCGTCGCCGACCGTCCGGCCGGTATGGAATCCCCGGACGCTCTCGTTGCCCGCATTGATCACCCACATTGCGCGCGGAGCGTCTTCGGGATACTCCACCTGCAGAACATACGCGCCCCCCGCCTCCAACCCCCGGTCCCGTCCGAGCCGGAACCGAACCCAGCTGGCACAGTTCGAACGGGGTGGAAGCACGAAGGCGGCGCGGCCCAGCAACGTCGTTGCGGCCCCGCTGCCCGGCGGCCCGACCGACCAGGCGTGCCGTTCTTCGGGAGCCAGTGGATCGAGCTCATCCACCACCGGCAGCGGCCCGAACGGCGGGCCGGGATCCACCGGTGAACGGGTCCGACGCTCCGCCCGCGCCCGCTCAAGCGCCGCCGCACGCGCGGTCGCCTCACGGCGCTCCCGCTCCTGCCGTTCCCGTACCGTCCGCCACGATTCCGGCGTATGCTGGTAAACGGCGATTTCTCGGACGTTCGCTCCCGGCGACGTCCGCACAAGCCGCAGAAAGCGAGTCTCGGCGTCCAGCGGCACTGCCACCCACTGGCGATAGGCGCGACAGCCGTTGGTCGCCACCGGCCGCCAGCCGCCCGGCTCGCCGATCGCGACGATCAGATCGCCGGTACCCTCCGCGTCAAAGAGCCACAGCTTCGAAAGCGGCCGAACCTCGCCCAGGTCAATCTCCACCGCCACGGGAAACTTCGCCCGGGCGCCTGTTGGAACCGTCCAGCCCCGAAGCGGCTCGTTCGTGGGTGGCCCGATGATCTCCTCCTGCTCGTCCACCCAACCGGTCGGCAAGCCATGCTCCGCGGCGGCTGAAAGCATTTCCGGCTTCAATGTGACGCGCCGCTCCTCCGCCCGCGTCGCCGCCGCCAACGAGACGCAAACCGCCAGTCTGCATACCAGCATTCCCGTGACTTCATGCGCCATTTTGTCTGCCCCATGCGCCGACCATCGCTCGGCTCGCCGGGCGCCCTTGTACGAGAGCCGGCCCCCCACCGCAACTCAACCGCCCGCCCTCACCGAGTTGCTCACTGGCCACCTCCCACCTATCATCCGCCCCTCCGAAAACCCAAAGGAAGAACGGCGAACACACCGTGTGAGCTCGAAAAACTTCATCGTCATCGGCGAGAAAATCCACTGCAGCCGCTCGGTCCGTGTGGGGGGCTCCCGCGTCCGTACAACCAACGGCCGTTGCGCGATCCTCTACAGCCGCCACGGTGAGCCTCGCGAGCTGCCGGTGCCACCGGAACTTGCGGCCGGCCGGCTACGACCGTGCGCGGTCGCGATTGCGCTGGCGCTGCGCGCTCGCGGCGAACCGGCGGAGCTCGCCGCCGATTACCTGCGCGCGATCGCCGAAGAGCAGGAACGCCACGGTGCCGCGTTCCTCGACATCAACGTCGACGAGTACTCCGCAGACCCCGCCGAATGCTGCGAGGCGATGCGTTGGACCGTCGGCATCGTGCAGGAGGCTTCGCGACGGCCGGTCAGCGTGGACTCGTCCCACGTCGCCGTCCTTCGCGCGGGGCTCGAGGTCTCCGATCGCTCCCGCGGACGTCCGCTGCTGAACTGCGTTTCGCTGGAGCGCCCGGAGACGTTCAGCCTGGCCACAGAATACGACGCGGAAGCCGTCGTCTCCGCCGCCGGCGCCGGGGCGCTGCCCATCGAAGCCGGCGAGCGAGTCGAGAACCTGGCGCGCGCGCTCGAACTGCTCCGCGCCGCCGGCCGCCCCGACGAAACGCTCTACCTGGATCCCCTCGTGATGCCCGTGGCGACCGACGGACGCCATGGGCTCCGCGTTCTAAATGCGATCGCGATCGCCCGCGGCCGGTTTGGCCCCGCAGTCCACATCACCGTGGGCGTCAGCAATGTCTCGTACGGACTGCCCGCCCGCCATCTCCTGAATGAGGTGTTCGCCCATCTCGCCCGCGACGCCGGAGCGGACAGCGCGATCGCCGACCCCGCGCAGATTTCCGCAGAGCGGCTGGACCGTCTGGATCCCACCGCCGAGCCCTTTCGCCTCGCGCGCGCGGTGCTGATGAACGAAGACGAGTTTGCAACCGCATTCCTCGACGCCGTGCTCGCGGGACGCCTCTGAGACGGGCGCTCACCGTTCGCGCCGCCGCCCCCTCGTAGTGTTTTTCGGGGTGCTTGCGCCGGCCCGCCGTGTCTTCTAGCGTATCTTCGCCCTCGCTCAAGGAGACACTATGAGAGGCAACTGGCTGCTCGCCTTCTGTTCGCTGTCCGTTGCTGCCGCCGCGGCGGAGTCCGCCGAGCGGTTTCCGTTTGTGATCCCCGGTGACGATATCGCGGCGAACGCGACGGATTTCTCCCATCTTGTACCCCGGCCCGCCGGCGCCGACGGTTTTGTCACAATTCGCGACGGTCGGTTCTACGTGGGCGACCGCCGTTTGCGTTTCTGGGGCATGAACGTGTGCTTTGCCGCCAACGCACCGGAAAAATCCGTCGCGCCGAAGGTCGCCGCGCGTCTGGTCAAGCTCGGCATCAACGCCGTGCGGTTCCACCACCACGACACGCAGCCGCCGCCGCGCGGGCTGCTGCGGCCACCGGAAAACGGCGTCCGTCGCCTCGATCCTGAGATGCTAGACCGGCAAGATTTCTTCCTCGACCAGTTGCACCGGCATGGCATCTACGCAAACCTCAATCTCCACGTCGGCCGCTCGTTTACGGAGGCGGAAGGGTTCGAGAATGTCGGCGACTTGCCCTACGAGTGCCGCTTCGCGAAATACCTGCTGTACTTCGAACCCCGGATGCGACAGCGCCTGAAAGAGTTTATTCGTGAATACCTCGGCCACGTAAATCCGTACCGCCAGCTGCGCCGGGCGGAAGATCCGGCGATCGCGCTGGTCGAGCTCACCAACGAAAACAGCTTCAGCGAGCGTGGGCCCGGGCTGGCCAAAATTCTTCCGGAGCCCTATCGCTCCGAGTTCCGCCGCCAGTTCAACGCCTGGTTGCAGCGCAAGTATCAGAGCACCGAGGCATTGAAACGAGCCTGGTTGAGTCACCTCGAGCCTCCCGGCCGGCTCCTCGCTTCCCTCGACGGCTCCGCGAGCCGTCTGGCTCCCTGGACGTTGAACACCCCCCGTAGCGCCCCGGCGATCGCCCGGTTTGGCGTACCAGGACCGGACGGTCGGCACGCCGTCCGGATCGAACTGCCGGCGCCCGCGCCTGCCGGCGCGCACCATGAGCTGATCCACAGCGGTCTCTCGGTGACGAGCGGCCGAACCTACTCGGTGACCTTCGCGGTCCGCGCGGACCGGTCGCGCAACCTGTACGTGGACGTGTCGCGGCAAGGCCCCGCCAACTGGGGGCCTCTCGGCTGGTCGGAGCGGTTGCGGATCGGGCCCGAATGGCTTCGGGTCGCCCGGCAGTTCCGCGCAACCGATACCGTGGATGGCCGCGCACGCCTCTGCTTCAAGTTCGGCGAGTCGGACGTGGACTTCGAACTTGCAGACGTCGAGTTCCGCGAGGGGGGACTGCCCGACCCGTTCTCCGCCGACCAGCGTCTGGAGACGGGAACGGTCGAGATCCCCTACGCCGGGCTCTCGGATCGCGCTTGGGAAGACGCCCGTGCGTTCATGGTTGACACCGAGCGCGAGTTCATCCGCGATCTGATCACCTTCATCCGTCGCGACTGCGGCGCGCGAATGCCGATCACCGCGTCGCAGATCACCTATCACGGCGCTCGGATCGTCGCCGACACCTGCGACTACGCTGACGCGCACGCCTACTGGCACCATCCTCGATTCCCCCGGCGCCCGTGGGATCGCGATGACTGGACCATCGGAAACACGCCGATGGAGGAGGCGATCGAATTCAATCCGCTATTCGAGCGCGCAACGTGGCGGCTGCTCGACCGGCCATTTACGTTGTCCGAGTGGAACATCCCCGCCCCGCACGATTACGCCGCTTCCGCGGTGCCGTTCGCCGCGCTCGCAGCCGCGCTGCAGGACTGGGACGGTGTGTTCTTCTTCCAATACTCCAGCGACGCAGACGAGTGGTTTCGCGACCGGATTTCCGGCTACTTTTCGTTCAACGGGCACCCTGCGAAGCTCGCGCTGCTCGGCGTCTTCGCCCACCTCTATCTGCGAGGCGACCTGCCGCCGTTGCCGGAGGTCGCGGCCGGCACCTGCGAACGGCGGCTGCCGCCCATGCTCGGCCTCACGCACCGCATTGGCATCTCGCCCGCAGCCACCTCGCCCGCCGCCGTGAGCCCTCCGCCGACTCGGCGCGTCAGCAGCCCGGACAACGCGGTCGTCTGGGACGCGACCGCCCCCCCGCGCGCACACCTCACCGTCAACACCCCGGCGACGAGGGCCGCGTGGGGACGCGTCGCCGGGCA
Source organism: Kiritimatiellia bacterium (assembly GCA_026417735.1). Taxonomy (NCBI): domain Bacteria; kingdom Pseudomonadati; phylum Kiritimatiellota; class Kiritimatiellia; species Kiritimatiellia bacterium. Next base: position 54,820 of record JAOACR010000003.1, on the reverse strand, counting down.
GCGCTTCCAATTCGGCGGATGCACCCTCGCGATCGGCCCGGTCGAGCGAGATTACGCGGTCGTCGCGCTCACGAGCATGGACGGCCGCCCGCTGGAGATCTCGCAGCGAATGTTGTTGGTGGCGGTCGGATCCGCCGAAAATCCCGACATGCGCTGGAACGAGAGCCGCACCAGTGTCGGCCGCCATTGGGGCCGCGGCCCGACGCACGTGAACGGAATCCCGGCGCGAATCGAGCTGCAGGGACCGCCGTTGACCGTCCGTGCGCTCGACGGCCGAGGCGAACCCACGGCCGAGCTCAAGGTGAGCGCCACCGACTCCACATGCTCGTTCGACATCGGCCCCGAGCACCGCACGTTGTGGTATGATCTGCGCCGGCGATGACGGGTCAAAAGAACAATTTTGTTACATAGGTCGGAACCAATGCTGACAAATATGTCGTATTGCGCCGCCGTCGGATGGCTGGTGCGCGGCACCAAAGGCTCTTTCGGCGTGGAAATAGCGCAGTCACGCCGCACCCTGGCATGGGGCCTGCTGTAAGCGGAGGTGCCTCGTCGCAATGTGACGACGAGATGGAAAGGGAACGATGAAGACCATCAACAATCGTGTTCGGGCGGTGGGAGAAATTGCGGGCGCGCCGTGGCCGATTCCGCGGCTGCCGACGGACGAGTGTCCGGAGGAACTGTTCGGCTCGCTGGTGTTCAACATGGCCGAGATGGAGCGCCGGCTGCCGAAAAACGTTGTGCGCTCGCTGCGCGAAACGATCCGCGCGGGCCGGCCGCTGGACCCGGCCGTCGCGGACGTGGTGGCGCAGGCGATGAAGGCTTGGGCGCTCGAAAAAGGAGCGACTCATTACGCACACGTCTTCTATCCCCTGACCGGGCAGACTGCGGAGAAGCACGACAGTTTTCTGGTACCCGCCGAGGACGGCCGCGCAATCGCGGAGTTTTCCGGCCGTCAACTCATCCAGGGCGAACCCGATGCCTCGTCGTTCCCGTCCGGTGGCCTGCGCGCGACGTTTGAGGCGCGCGGCTACACCGCCTGGGACGTCACCAGTCCCGCGTACATCCTTGAAAATCCGAATGGAAACACCCTCTGCATTCCGACCGCGTTCTGCTCATGGACCGGCGAGGCGCTGGATAAGAAAACGCCGCTGTTGCGCTCAATGCAGGCGCTGAACAAACAGGCGCGTCGGGTACTGCAGATCTTTGGCGAGACCGACCCTGACTACGTCGTTGCCACCGCCGGTCCGGAGCAGGAGTACTTCCTGGTAGACCGACGGCTGTACATGCTGCGGCCAGATCTGGTGATCGCGGGGCGCACCCTCTTCGGCGCGCGGCCGCCCAAGGGACAGGAGTTTGAGGACCAGTACTTCGGCGCGATTCCGGAACGCGTGCTCGCCTTCATGTTCGATGTCGAGCGCCGACTTTACAAGCTCGGTATCCCCGTGAAGACCCGTCACAACGAGGTCGCACCCAGTCAGTACGAAATCGCACCGGTTTACGAAAACGCGAACGTCGCCGCCGACCACCAGCAAGTCGTGATGCAGACCATGCGGGCGACGGCGCCGGCATACGGCCTGGCCTGCTTGTTGCACGAGAAGCCGTTTGCAGGCATCAACGGGTCCGGCAAACATCTGAACTGGTCGCTCGCATGCGGGCGGCGCAACCTGCTGGACCCCGGCGATACGCCGCATGAGAACGCGCGGTTCCTCGTGTTTTGCGCGGCGGTCGTGCGTGCGGTGCACCGTCATGCGGACCTGTTGCGCGCCTCGGTTGCCCACGCGGGCAACGACCATCGGCTGGGCGCGAACGAGGCGCCGCCGGCGATCATCTCCGTGTTCCTCGGCGATCTGTTGACGGACATCTTCCGCCAGATCGAGCGTGGCCGGCTCAACGGCGTTGCGAAGCCAGGCGAACTGCGCATCGGCGTGGACACGCTGCCGCCGCTGCCGAAGGATGTCGGCGACCGGAACCGAACCAGCCCATTCGCGTTCACCGGCAACAAGTTCGAATTCCGTGCGGTGGGCTCCTCGCAGTCCATTGCCGGTCCGCTGGTGGTGCTGAACACCATCATGGCCGAGTCGCTCGACTACGTCGCAACCGAGCTGGAGACCCGAACCGCCGGCAACCCAGCAAAACTCAACGCGGCAGTCCACGAACTCATTCGGGACATCATGCGCGAACACGGCGCGATCGTGTTCAATGGCGACAACTACGCCGCGGAGTGGTACGCCGAAGCCGAGCGGCGGGGACTGCCGAACCGCCGCAACACCGTGGACGCCCTGGTTGCAGTCCGCGGCAATCCGGTGTACGAACGGCTGTTCCAAACCTACGGCGTGCTCTCGCCGCGCGAGTTCGAGTCCCGCAACGAGATCTATCTCGAGCGCTACACGAAGGAAATCCGCACCGAGGCCCTGCTGTGCCATCGGATGGCTTCCAGCGCGCTGCTGCCGGCCGGCCATCGTCACCAGGGTGACCTCGCCCACACGATCGCGGCGCTGCGGTCCGCCGGACTTTCCGAACCGCATACCGGTTACCTGCGACGGCTGACCGATCGGGTGCGTGAGTTTGAAACGCGGATCGAGGCGCTCGAAAGCGCGATCGCTGGCACCGCCGGCAAGTCCGAGCTGCTCGAGCTGGCGCGGTACTACCGCGATGAGGTCGTCCCCGCAATGGCGGCAGTACGCGAAACAGCCGACGCGCTGGAGCCGGTCGTCGCCGACGATCTCTGGCCGCTGCCGACCTACGCGGAGCTGTTGTTCGTCCGTTGATCCCGGAGGGCCGGGCCCGCGGCGGCCGCCGCGGGCCCGGCGCCCGCATGCGAACGGTTCGCATCGCGCTGGCCCAGATCAATCCGACGGTCGGCGCGCTCGCCGACAACGCGCGCCGAATCCTGCGCGCCGCGCACCAGGCGGCCGCCCTCGGCGCCGACCTCCTGGCCACGCCGGAGCTGGCGCTCTGCGGGTACCCGCCCGACGATCTGGTCATCCGTCGCGCCTTTCTCGATGCGGTCGTCCGAACGATCCGTTGGCTCGCCCGTGCGCTGCCGCGGAAGCTAATCACCATTGTCGGTGCGCCGCGGCCCGTCCCCAACCACCGCCCCCAGAACGCCGCGTGGGTCCTCCAGGACGGTCGCCTTGTGGGCACCTATGCGAAAATGCAGCTGCCCAGCGGCGGTGTCTTCGACGAGGAACGGGTGTTTGCGCCGGGCGAACGCCCTCTCGTGCTTCGGGTGGGACCGGTCCGCATCGCGCTTCACATCTGCGAGGACTCCTGGCACCCGAAGGCCCCCGCCTGCACCACGCTGCGCGGTGCGGCGGATCTGGTGCTGAACATGTCCGCCTCGCCGTTTCAACTCGGCAAGTTCGCCCTCCGCCACAGCGTGATTACGGAGGCCGCTGCGATCGTCGGCGCCCCGTTTGCGTACGTAAACCTCGTCGGCGGTCAGGACGAGCTGGTGTTTGATGGCGGCAGTTTCGCGATCGATCGACAGGGCCGGCTGGTCGCGCGCGCCCGTTCGTTCGAAGAGGATCTGTTGCTGCTGGACGTGCCTGCGCCGTCCCCGCCGGCGGGCGCCCCTGCGCCCCAAACGGCACTGCTCGCGCTTTCGGCGCTCGGGCGCTCGCGGCGGCGCTCACTGGCCAACTCAATCGCCGCCCGCCCGCGCGGATCCGCAGAAGCATGGGCGGCGCTGCGGCTGGCGCTTCGAGACTATGTGCACAAGAACGGCGCCAGCGACGTGGTGCTCGGCCTCAGCGGCGGCGTGGACTCCGCGCTCGTCGCGGCGCTGGCGGCCGACGCGCTCGGCGCCCGTCATGTCCATGCGCTTTCGATGCCCACCCGCTTCAACTCACCGCAGACCCAGCGCGACGCGCGCCGCGTCGCGGAGCGGCTCGGTCTCGATTTCCGCGTCGTCCCCATCGAGCCAATGCGACAGGCGGTGCTGGAGGGACTCAATGCGGTCGCGCCAGGTTGCGAACGCGGGCTGACCGGCGAGAATCTGCAGGCAAGACTGCGAGGGCTGGTCCTGATGGCGATGTCGAACCGATATGGATGGCTGGTGCTTGCGACCGGCAACAAGAGCGAGATCGCGACCGGCTACTGCACAATTTACGGCGACCTGGTCGGCGCGTTCGCACCGCTGAAGGATGTGCCCAAGACCCTCGTCTACCGTCTCGCGCGCTGGAGAAACCGAACGGCCGGCCGTGAAGTCGTGCCCGCCTCCGTGCTGCGCCGCGCACCGTCGGCGGAACTGCGGCCCAACCAGACCGACCAGCAGTCCCTGCCCCCCTATTCGCTGGTGGATGAAATCGTCGAGCGCGTCGAGGAACGCGACGAACCCCCTGCCTCGCTGGTCGCCCGCGGCCTTCCCGCCGACGCGGTACGAAACGTCGTGCGGCGCATTGAAACCAGCGAATACAAGCGGCGACAGGCGCCGCCGGGGCCGAAGATCACCCCCCGCGCCTTCGGCCGGGATCGCCGCATGCCGATCACCTGCGCGTGGCGCGCGCCGGTCCCCCGGCGCCCCGCGGCTCGGCGGGGAGGTCCCCGATGAGCTCCGAACCGACCCTCCCGCCCTCGAGCGCTCGAGAGCTGCAGTTGCTCTTTGAGGTCAGCCGCCGGCTCGACCAGAGCCTCGACCTGCGCGAAGTGGTGCAGCCGGTGCTCGCCGCGCTCGCGGCGCATCTGAACATGAACTACGGCACGCTCACGCTGCTGCACCGCGACACGGGCCAAATCCAGATCGAAGCCGCGCACGGCCTGACCCCGGCGCAGGCGCGGCGCGGCCGCTATCGTCTGGGCGAAGGTGTCACCGGCCGCGTGATCCAGTCCGGCGAGCCGATCGTGATCCCCCGCAAGAGCGAATCGCCGCTGCTGCTGGACCGCACCGGCCGCGGCAAGCGACCCGACACCTCGTTCATCTGCGTCCCGATCAAGATCGGCGCGGAGGTCGTCGGCGCGTTGAGCGTGGATGAGCCCGCGAAGCCGCTCCCCGCGCTGCAGGCCGATGCGCGCCTGCTTGGCATCGTTGCCTCGATGATCGCGCAGGCGGTGCGGCTGCGCCGCGAAGCCGCAGAGGAGCAGGAGCGCCTCGCGGAAGAAAATCGCCGGCTCCGCGGCGAGCTCCGCGGCCGATTCCAGCCCGAGGGCATCGTCGGCGCGTCGCACGAAATGCGCGAAGTCTACGAGCAGATCGCACAAGTCGCCCGCACCGAGGCCACGGTGCTGATCCTCGGCGAAACCGGTACCGGCAAGGAGCTCGTCGCGCGCGCCATCCACTATGCGAGCGACCGCGCGTCGGGTCCGTTCGTGCGCGTGCACTGCGCAGCGTTGCCGGAGTCCCTCGTCGAAAGCGAGCTGTTCGGCCACGTCCGAGGAGCCTTCACCGGTGCGGTGCGGGACCGGCAGGGACGTTTTGAGGCCGCACACGGTGGGACGCTGTTCCTCGACGAGATCGGCGACATTGCGCCCGGCGTCCAGGTCAAACTGCTGCGGGTACTGCAGGAACAGGAGTTCGAACGCGTCGGCGATACGCGGCCGATCCGGGTGAACGTGCGGTTGATCGCCGCCACTCACCGCGACCTCGCCGCCATGGTCGCCAGCGGCCGTTTCCGCGAGGATCTCTATTACCGGCTGAACGTGTTTCCGATCTATGTGCCGCCGCTGCGCAACCGCCCCTCCGACATCCCGTTGCTCGCGAACCACTTTCTGCGGCTGTACGGCGAGCGCGGCGGCCGTCGCGTCACCGCGATCAGCAGCGAGGCGTTGCAGCGGCTCCTCAGCCACTCGTGGCCCGGAAACGTCCGGGAACTCGAAAACACGATCGAACGAGCCGTGCTCGTGTGCGATGGCGACACGATCGAACCTCACCACTTGCCGCCCGTTCTGCAGGCGCTTCCGCCGGCCCCGGAGGCGACCGGTGGCGGCCTCGCGGCGCAAGTGGCCGCACTGGAACGCAGGCTGATTCTCGAAGCGCTGCGCGCCACCGGTGGACGCATCGCCCCCGCCGCCCGTCGACTGGAGACCACGCCCCGCATCCTCGCCTACAAGATGCGCAAACTCAATATTCACCCCCGCGTCGGCCCCGCCGCACGCGGGCCGGAGCCGAACAATGCGTGAACCGTATCGCCCCCTCTCCACCGGTTGGCCAGATCTTGACGCGCGGTTGAAGGGCGTTCTGCCCGGCGACAACATCGTCTGGCACGTCGATTGCTACGACGACTTCCCCCGACTGGTCGCCCCCTTCCCCGCCACCGCGCAAGGGCGTCCGCTCATTTATTTCCGCTTCTCCGACCGGCCTCCTGTCCTGCCCGCGGATGCAGGAGCAGAGCTGCGCCGCCTCGACCCCGCTGAGGGGTTTGCACCGTTCGTCCGTCGCGTGCACGACACGATCGATCAGGTCGGCCGCGGCGCCCTGTACGTGTTCGACCTACTCAGCGACCTCGCCGGCGTCTGGCAGTCGGACGCGCTGCTGGGCAACTTCTTCCGTTTGACCTGCCCCCACCTCTACGACCTGGAGACCGTCGCCTGCTTCGCGCTCTTGCGCGGCGCGCAGTCCGCCGACGCGGTCGAACCCATCGTTGCCACCGCGCAAATCGTGCTCGACGTGCTGCGCCGCGGCGACCGCGTCTTCGTGCGGCCCGTGAAGACGCAGTACCGCTATTCCCCCACCATCACGCTGCTGCATGAATGGCAGGGGAACAGCTTCCCGCCCGTGGCCGACAGCGGTGTCGTCGCGGAAGTTCTCGCAGAGGGCGGTGCCGGCGATCCGCGCCAGCCCGAGCGCGTGGAGGCGCCCGCACTCGTCACCTCGCCGCGCATGGAGGCGCTGCTCTCCGGCGACGACCGCATTCTGGCGCTCGCGCATCGCTACATGACAGCGGCCGACCTGGATGCGGTCCGCCGCCGCATGATCGGCACCGGCCGAATCGGCGGCAAGGCGACCGGCATGCTGCTGGCCCGCGCAATCCTCCGACGCGAACGCCCCGAGCTCGCCGCCCGCCTCGAGCCGCACGACTCGTTCTTCGTCGGCTCCGACGTCTTCATCACCTTCCTCGTCCACAACGGGATCTGGTGGATGCGCGATGTCGCCGACGACATTGACCGCCGACTCGTCGAAGCAGCGCTCGCGCGGCACCGCATCCTCAGCGGCACCTGGACCGCCCGCGCGATCGAAGGATTCGAACGAATGGTGGACTACTTTGGCCAGTGGCCGTTCATCGTACGGTCCAGCTCGATCCTCGAAGACGGCTTCGGCAACGCCTTTGCGGGCAAATACGATAGCCTGTTCTGCGCAAACCAGGGCCCCCGCGAGCAACGCATCGCGGACGTCCTCGCCGCCGCCCGCCACATCTACGCTAGCGCGATGAGCGAGCGTGCGCTGCGCTACCGCGCCACACGCGGTCTGCTCAACCGCGACGAACAGATGGCGCTTCTGGTGATGCGCGTTTCCGGTACGCTCGCCGGCCGCCGCCTCTACCCGCCTGTCGCCGGCGTCGGCTTCTCCTTCAACCCCTACGCCTGGCACCCCGACATTGATCCCCGCGCAGGCGTCGCGCGCATAGTGCTGGGTCTGGGCACCCGTGCCGTGGATCGTTCCGACGACGATTACACTCGGCTCGTCGCACTGAACGCCCCTCACCGGCGCCCCGAAGCCAACTTCGACGAAATCGTCCGCTTCGCGCAGCGCCGCGCCGACGTCGTCGATCTCGACGCGAACCAGGTCGTCAGCGTCCCCGTCGAAACGCTCGCCGCCGACCCCCCGCCCGGCGTGCCGTTCGACCTGTTTTTCACCGGCGGCGACGACGGTACGCCGCCTGTGCCGACGTTCGACCGGTTGTTCGAACGAACGCGGCTGGCCGAGGACCTGCGCGACATGCTCCGCACCCTTGAGTCAGTGTACGAGTGCCCCGTGGACATCGAGTTCACCGTTAACTTTCCCGCCCCGGATTCCCCGCGCATTCATCTGCTTCAATGCCGACCGCTTCAGGTTCGCGAGGGCGAGCGCGCCGCCCCCGAGTGGCCCGCGGACGGCGCCGCAGCCTGGTTGGCCGTCGCCGCGGACGCGGTCGTGGGCCACAGCCGGTCACTGCCGCTCGACTGGGTGATCTATATCGCACCACGAGACTACGCCGCACTAAGTCTTGCAGACCGGCACGCGCTGGCGCGCTGGCTGGGCGTTCTCGGGCGGCGCCTGCGCGAAACACCTCGCCGCGATGCGGCCATCGCATTGCTCGGCCCCGGCCGTTGGGGCACCACGAACCCCTTCCTCGGCATCCCGGTCACCTTCGCAGAGCTCCAGCCCGCCTCCGCAGTTTTCGAGATCGTCGCCATGCATGAGCACCTGATTCCGGACGCCTCGCTCGGCACGCATTTCTTCAGCGACCTCGTTGAGTCCGACATGCTCTACGCAGCGCTGCGCCCCGACCGCTCTCCGAACCTTCTGGACGATCAACGCCTGCGTGCACTGCCGAACCTGACGCTCGAGGTGATGCCCGACGCGGAACGCTGGGCGGGCATCGTGCGCGTGCTGGCCGCCGACCGACTCCCGCCCCCCTGGCGCGGCCTGCGACTGCTCGCGGATGCACCCCGCCAACGCGCCGGCATCCTTCTGGAAACAGCCGGCGGCGCCCCTCCATCACGCTGACCGGCGCGCTGACCGTTCCAAGCCTTGGACGTCCCTCCCGCAACCCCATCCAACCATCGGACCGACCGCCACCGCCACGCTCTCGGCACGCTCATTCCGTCGACGTGCCGGCCTGCCCCTCAGGCGGTCAGCCGCGCAACGAGAATCGTCAGATCGTCCTCGAACGGACGGCCCCCGGAAAAACGGCGAACCCGATCCTGCAGCGCTTCCACCACTGCGGTGGCGCTCGGCGGATCGGTGCGGACCACCGTCTCCATGATGCGGTCCGCGCCAAACTCCTCGCCCTGATCGTTCCGCGCCTCACTCAGGCCGTCGGTGAACGCAACCAGCACATCGCCGCATTCCAGCGGCACACATACGTCTTCGATGAGTTCGTCAAACATCGCCGGATCGCCAATGCCGATGCCCACTCCCGGCGAGTCGATCCGGGTCAGACCGCGGCTGAGCGGCCGGTACAGCACCGGCGCCTCGTGGCCCGCCCGAGCGACCGTCACGCGGCGCGCCGGCGGATCCAGCACCATGTACAACGCAGTGACGAACATGTCCCCGCCGAGGTCCGGCGACATCACCCGGTTCAGCGCGCGCAGCACGGCGGCAGGGCTGGGACACCCCGGCGCGGTCGCGCGCGTCACACTGCGGCAAACCGACATCCAGAGCGCGCCCGCCACGCCTTTGCCCGACACATCCGCCACCATCAGTCCGATGCGACGATCGTCCACCTGGATCGCGTCGTAGTAATCCCCTCCAACCTGCCGAGCCGGCACGTTCACCGCCGCAAACTCCGCGCCAGGAGGCGTCGGCAGACAGCGCGGCAACAATGCGGCCTGGATCTGGCGCGCCAGCGCCAGGTCGTGGTCGAGCCGGCGCTTCTCGTCCAGCTCATCCCGCAGCCGTGCATAATGCACCGAGACGGAGGCCTGGTCAGCGAGCGCCTGCAGCAGGTTCACATCGCTCGGCGTGAACGGGCGGCGATCCGCTCGGTTCACCGCGACCAGCACTCCCATCACGCGATTGCGAAACCTCATCGGTACCGCCGCCAGTGTGCGCACCCGAAGCGCCGGGGGACCGTGCCGCGGTACCGACGGCTCCCGCTCCGCGTCATGGATCAATCGGGCGGCACCGCGCCATGCGACGTCGCCCACTATGCCCTCGCCGGTCCGCACCAGCTCGGCACGCACCGCCGCCTCCAGCGCCGCCGACGGCCCCTGCCCCGTGTCACCCAGCGGCTCCGTCCACGCCCGTCCGAGCGGAGCGAACAACCCAGACACCGCGCGAACGCGCAGCGTGCCGCCATCCGGTTCCATCAGGTAAATCGCACCCGACAGCGCACCGCTGGTGCGCAGCGCGTAGAAAAGAACCCGCTCCAGCAGCGCGTCGGTCCCCTCTTCGTCGGTCTCTGAAAAAACTTCCGCGACGTCGTGCACGAAGCCCATCATCACCTCGCGCTCGCGCCGCAACTCGTCCGCCTCGCGCCGGCAGCGGCGGTACCGCCGCCACAACGCCGCCCCGAGCGCGCCCACCACCCCGACGCCGGCGGCGACCGCCAGGCCGACCGCGTCCCGCAACGGCATCTCAGCGCCCTCCGGGCGCGTTGCTGACCCCGCCGGACCGCTCGCGCAGAAACTCGATCACATCGCGAAATCGCTCCCGGTTCGCTTCCGAAACGGAGGCGAGCGTCTCATGCGCTTCCAGCACCGTTTCCCTCGAACCGGCCACCGATGACGGCCGAAGCTCCTCCCCGGCGGCCTGCCCTGCTGCCGGCGCCACCGGCGCGATCTCCAGAAGCCGGTCCACCCCCAGCGTGTGCAGCAGGCGGCGAACTCGTTCGCCCGGCGATACCGCCAGCATTCGCCCGCCCGCCCGGCGCAGCCGCATCGCGAAACCCGCAATCAATCCGAGGAAGGTGCTGTCCATCGAGTCACACTCGTCCAGCTCCAACACCGCCTCCTGAACCCCTTGCTGTTCCGCGTGCTGAATGAACTCCCGCAGCGGCGGCCCCACCGACAACGTCCCCCGCCCCGTGACCCGAATCCATGCGCGGCCGGCATCAAGCCACACCATCACCCGCCCCACACCCTGAGAGCCGTTGCCCATATTGCTCGGCGACTCTACTGGTCAATGCCGGCGCGGTCAAACGTGGGCCGCTCCCACGGCTACCCATCTTCCGTCGCCGCGCTCCCCTCCGTTTCACCAAAGAGATTCGGCTGTTTCGCACACCAGAGCGTCGTCCGACCGCACCGACGCTGCTCAATCGCCCCCTCGTGGAGCAGCCGCTCCAACCAGACCCGCAATTGCGAGGGCTCCAGCCGCAGCCCCTTGGCGAGTTTCGACGCGGTGACCGGCTCCTGCAGCGCCGCCAAAAGCTCGCGCCGCACAGCCGCAAAGAGACGCTCTGCAGGCGGTTCGGCGGCGGTCACGGGCGCTCGTTCACCGGCCTCGCAGACTGCCGGACGCGGCCGCCCCGACGGCCGACCAGGTGCGACCCGTGCCCGCACGAACGCGACCAGATCGGCCTCGTCCGCGGCGGCCACCGGCAGCGCCCCCTTCTCCACGAGTTTCCGATTGCCCTCCGGAGCGCCATCGGCCACCCACACGAACACGCGGTCGTTTGGCCACAATTTCAGTGCTTCCGTTGCGCCCGCCCACGTCCCTCCCTTGCCCACGCTCGCGCTGATCACCACCACCGTATCCGCCAGTGCATACACGATTTTGTTGCGTCCCATCGCCGCGCCAACGGAGAAACGGCTCTCGGGACTGCATGGCGAGAGCAATACCAGCCGGCCTTCGCGCAGGTAATCCCGTTCCGGCTTTCTGCAGGCGCGGCGCAACAAACTGTCTCCCAGAACCAGCACCGCCCGCCCACCCTCGTCCAGCGCCGCCTCGGCGGCCGCCATGTCCACCCCGGCCGCCCCTCCCGAAACCAGCGGCACCCCGCAGCGAGCGGCCGCGCAACCCAAGATGCGTGCAACACCGAGTGACGGCTCGGGCGCATGGCGGGAACCGACCACACCCAGCCCGACCTCGCCCAGCAGCTCCAACGGTCCTGCTCCGTAAAGAATCGGCGGCGTCTTTGCTTTGAGTTCGGACTTCAGCCGACCAGGATAAGCTGCGTCGCTGCGGCACAGCACCCAGAGCCCCTTGTTCAACCAGCGCTCCAACGCCAACGCCATTTCGCCACCCCGCGACATCAGCCGCCGAACGCGTTCCGATTCGACCGGAGCGTCCCCGTCCTCCAGCCGTCGCCAGCCCTCGAGTTCCAGCAGGGAGGCCGGCCGAAGCGCCCGTTGATGAAGCCAGACCGCCAGCCGGTGATACTCACCAGCGCCCAGCGGCTTTTCATCGCATGCAGAGGCGTCAAAGTAGCCACACAGCAGCAGGATCGCCCGCGCGTCCGCATTCAGATTGCCCGGTGTCTGGCCGTTCATATCAGCCTCCGTCCCTCGCGCTCGAAGCCAGCGCCACCGGCCACACCGCCGGGCAACCGCGCCCCATCAGCAACACGCCCGCAACCGTCATCGTCCACCGCGAGTCCACCACGTCATCCACCAGCAGCACCGGTTCCTTTCGCATCGCCGAGGTATCCACTTGAAACACCCCGCACACATTCAGCGCTTGTTGCGCACTGTTCTGCATGAACTTTTGCGGTTGATTGTCCTTCACCTTGATCAGCGCCGGCGCAAATGGAAGGCCCAACCGCTCCGCAAGCCGGCGGGCGAAGTCCGGCACCAGCTCCGGCCGCGATCGCGACGGGATGCACGTCACCCACGTGGGCGGCGGCCGCGGCGCCCACTCCCTCACCATCGCCGCGCACGCCTCGACCAGTTCGTCGCGGAACCGACCGTTTTGATATTTGTCCTCCCGCACCATCCGTCCCCACCCGCCGTCCCCCCACAGGCACAGCGCGCGCCCCTCGTTGAGCCTCGGCATCGGGAATCGGCCCGTCGCAAAAAGCTTCATCCCCGAGGCAAGGTCGCCCGTCACCCATTGCGCAAAGATCGCCGCCGCCACGCGCTCGCTGGGCGACTTCACCCGAGGCGCAATTTCGACATAACATCGCCGGAGAAACTGCGAGGCCAGCCGCGTTCGCTCCGGCGCATGACCGATCCCAACCACCGGCTCACCGCGACAGTTCGCACAGCGACCACACGGCGCCGCCGGATCGTCGAGCGCGCGGCACAGGCGTGCCATCAAACAGTCGCGCGCGTGGAGATATTCCGTCATCTCCCGCTGTTCCGCTTCACGCCGCTCGCGCAGCGCCCGGGCGCGCGCCTCGTCCAGCCGGTACTCCACCGGCGTGGCCATCCATCGGGACTGCACCCGCGACACCGGCGAAGGCGTTTCGACCGCGAGAAACTTGAGGCACTTTTCGATCGCGCCCTGCGGCAGGTTCACCATTTCCTGCAGTTCGCCGACCGAAACACCGCCGGGCGCCCGGTTCAGCCCCTCGAGCACTTTCACCACATGCAGGTGCGGTGGCATCGCAGACTCGATAAAGTACCGGATGATCTCCTCGTCTTCTTCACCGCCGAGCAACACCGCGACCGCGCGTTCCACCGCGCGCCCCGCGCGGCCAACCTGCTGGTAGTAATGCACCAGCGACGGCGGCCTCTGCATGTGCACCACGAATCCGAGATCGGGTTTGTCGAATCCCATCCCCAGCGCAACGGTCGAGACCAGCGCCTTCACCTCGTTGCGGCGAAGCCGCTCCTCCAACTGTTCCCGACGGTTCGCGGCCAAACCTCTGGCCCCATCCGTTTGGCTGTCGTCGTCAAGACCGCTGTGATAGGCCTCGACTGGCCAGCCGCAGTCTTTCAGCCACCGCGCCAGGCGATTCGCATCGCGTCGCGTGAGCACGTAGATCCCCCCGCTGCCCGGCAGCTCGCCGAGGTGCTCCGCGAGCCACGCCATCCGCTCCTCATAGTTCGGCATCCAGATGTTCTGCAGCTCCAATGTATCGCGCGCAAGGGGCCCGCGCACAACCTCCAGTTCGCCCAACTGCGCCACCACGTCCGCAACAACCCGTTCGTTCGCGGTCGCGGTTGTCGCCAGCACCGGCAGGCCCGGCGGCAGCGCCTGGAGCACTCGCACAATGCGCCGGTAATCCGGCCGGAAATCGTGCCCCCAGTCCGAAATGCAGTGCGCCTCGTCCACCACGAACAGCGCGATGCGCGCCGCCGTCTTCCCCAGCACGTCGCGCTGAAAGTCCTCGTTCGCGAGCCGCTCGGGCGAAATGAAGAGAACGTCCACCTGATCCGCCATCAACTGCGACTGAACTAGCGCCCACTCCTTTCGGTTCTCTGAGTTGATCGTGGCCGCCCGAACGCCGAGCCGTTCCCGCGCCGCACGAATCTGATCCCGCATCAACGAGAGCAGCGGCGAGATCAGCAACGTGAACCCCCGTCCCGCCTCCCGCAGCAACCGGCTAGCGAGGAAATACACCATGCTCTTTCCCCAACCCGTCCGCTGCACCAACAGCTGGCGGCGCCCAGCCAGCACAGCCGCGATCGCCTCCCACTGTCCCGGTCGGAAGTCCGCCGCCGAATCGCCCAGCGCAGACCTCAGCATTGCGAGCGCCTTCAACCGACTGTTGTTCAAATCCATGCGCGCGCCTCCGACATCCTTTTCGAACCCCCAGGGAAAAACACGGCCGATGGTAGCCCCCCCTCGCCGACCGTCAATTTGTGGGCCGTCGTCCCCCCGCACAGATCGGGCCCGCGTCCGCCCACCCACGGACCGCGGGCCCAACCCAAACTCACCGCGCTGCGCTCAGCCGATCGCGAGCGCGTCCACTTCAATCTCGAACAACAGATCGTCGCGACAGATGTCCGCCTTCACCACCACGATCGGCAGCCCCTGCAGCCGGTGGCGCGCACACCACCGGTCCCAGGCCGACGCATCGGCCGCATGTTTGAAATACGCGATCGCGCGGTTCACATCCGCCCACCGATAGGCCGACTGCTCCATGATCGCCTCGACGACGCGCATGGTGAGCTCGACCTGCGCGTCCACATCACCCACGTGCGCGGTCTCGCCGTTCGGGTGAATGCTCGCCGTGCCGGACACGTACAGCCGCCGATACGAGGGCAAGCGAACCTCGACCGCGCGGCTGAAGGAGCTCCCGTACGCCGGCGCCGGGCACTGCAGCGGCGACGGAAGACTGCGAATGGACACGTCACCCCGCTTCGGCTGAATCGCCAGCGCCTCGCCCACCAGTGCCGCACCGTACGGGTTCGCGGTGCCGACCCCCGTGCTGGCGGGCACCAGCCGGTCGTAGACCCCGCGTTCCGCGAAAAAGGCATTTCGCACCCGGTTCAACTCGTTGTACCAATCGAGGATCCGATCGCAGTACAGCCAGGTGCGCACGATGTGGTAAAAATCCATGCCCACCGGCGCGAGCGCCGCATCCATCCGCTCGAACACCGACCGGGCCTGATCGCCACGGCGGGCGTGAAGGTCCGCCGGCAGCAGCCCGACAAGAATCGCATAGCGCGCGTCATCGTCCTCGATCAGGGTCCCGACCCTGCGGCCCTCGAAGAAAATCGGCTCACAAGATCCGCCCACCGCATAGAACTGCGCGGCCACCGGCGCATGCCCCGCGCACGCGGAGCCGTCAATCCACGTGATCGGCCAGTCCAGCCGGCCGCAGTAGCGCCGCAAGAGATCGAGCGTTTTCGCCTCCAGCTCACACGGGCCGAACAAATCCATCGCGGCGACGGTCGCGCCGGTCGCCGCAAGAAATTCGCCGATTTCCCGCGCCAGCGGTTCCGGGCCCCCGTTGCCGCCGGGCGCATCCGTTGCAAAAAAGCGGGGCAGGCCGCCCGCCGACAAGCGCACCACGTGCAGACGAGCTTGACGAAATGAATCAATCACCGGCCGGAGCGAGGGCGTGGTCATGATTCCGCTCATGACCACTGAACGAAAACCCCTTCAAAATATTGTCGGCGCGTTACAGCGACAACAAATACTGCACCAGATCGTCAATCTCGGCCGGTGTCAGCTTCGATGTTTCGCCGTGCCGGTCGTCCTTGTTGAACGTCGTCACCACATCGCGCAGTGTCGCCGCCCGACCGTCATCCAGATACGGTGCGGTCCGCCACACCTCGCGCAGCGTTGGCGTGTCCAGCGGCTTGTTCGCATCCGGTCCGACACCGGTGCCGACGTCATAGCTCTTCAATGTCGTATACAAAGGCGGCGGATGACACTCCTCGCAACCGGCCTTGCGGAAGACCGCCTCGCCCCGACGCGCCGCATCGGTCAGCGAGCCGTCCGGTGCGCGATGCGGACTGTTGACCGGCGCCAGCGCCTTCAGGTACTCGTCCATCGCCTGCGCTTCCTCCTCCGGCCGCACCGCAAACTGAATGAACCGGATCCCGGAACGCACCGCGATCTCGGCGGTCGCGCGCACGCCGCTGAGCATTGCCGGCGGCGTCTGGTGCGCCAGCACTAGGCTCTTGGTCTGTTTGGGATTGCCCATCCCGTCGTTCAGCAGATCCCAGTTCAGCCCGTCCACCCGACCGTCGGGGTGGCAGCTCGCGCAGCTCTGCCACTCCTGAAAACAGAGCGCGGCATCGTGGAAGAGCATCTCCCCGCGCCGCACGATCGACATCGGCGACTCGGAGGAGCCCAATCGAATTTCCGACGGCCGGCGCGGCGGGCCGGCCAGAGGAACCACCGCCAGCGAATCGGTGAAATACATCGCCGCACAGGCTCGGTCGCCGACCACCGCGACACCCCGCGGCGAGTTGCCGGGGAGTCGAACGCGTTCGCGAATGTCCACCAAAAACGCCAGATCGTTCGGCACCTGTGCCGGCGTCGAACTCACCGGCGTGACCGCCTCTCCGCGCGCAACGCGATCGAGACGATCGTGCAGCGCCGCCCGGTCAATCACGCTGAGCTCGTGCGTGCCGGAATGTGCCACCACCAGCCAGCGCCCGTCGGCAGAGACGGCCACACCCCAGGGATTCGCGGCGCCGTGATCAATCTCGTCGAGCAGCACCGTGTTGACGAGACGGCCGGCGGCCACGTCCACGACACTGAGCGCGGCCGTCATCATCCAACCCCGGTCCAGCTGCGTGGTGGGAAGCGTGAACCGACCGAGAATCGAAGTGACATAGGCGAAACGCCCGTCGGGCGAGAGCGCGACGCCCCGCCCAACGCTGCAGCCGTTCGGCAGCCGGACCGTCGCGAGGACCTTCAGGTCGGCCGCCGAGAGAATCACCACATCCAGCGCGACGACCTCCGCGGTGGCCGGCACGGCGGGCAGATGATTGACCACCACCAACCGCGAGCCATCCGGCGTCAACGCGCAGGCGATCGGCTCGCGCGGCATCGACACTTGTCCGATCTGGGTGCCGTCGGAGGTTTGGATCGCGCGCACCACACCGCCGAACCGGTCGCACACATACAGCTGCGCGCCATCCGGGGCGATCGCCAGCGCCACCGGCGAGTGGCCGGCTGGCCAGTCGTGCAGCAGCCGCCCGTCAGCCGTCTCGACCACCCACACTTGGCCGGTTCCGGTGCCGCCAGCCACCCACAGCCGGGCGCCGTCTTTCGAAACAACGAGCGCCGCCGGCTCCGCCGGCAGCGGCCACACCGCGCGGACCTGGCCGGCGACGAGGTCCACATGGGCCACGCACCGGCCGGTGGCTCCTGCCACCCAAACGTTCGAACCGTCGGGTGAAACCGCGATCGCCAGCGGCGACACGGGCCCGGCCGCCGCGCACGCGATCGAGCCGGCTGTGATCGCCGCAATCATCCCACGCACTCCGTGCATGCGACACACTCCTTGTCGTCCGGCGTTGCCAGGACCATCGGCGAGCGTAGTCGCGCACGTTGCCAGATTCAAACCGCCGTTGCACGATGTCCTCAGTGCCGCACAACCGCCGTTGGAGACATCGCCCGATGAAGTCCTCCCTCACGGATCGTTGGACCACGTCCCCGAAGCCCCCGCCGCCAGTCTGCCGAGCCATCTGCCGCCTCGTGCTAGCGACCGTCGCCGTCCCCCTCGGCGCCAGCGCCGCCGACGCCGTGGTGGTGCGCCCCACTGAGATCCCCGACCTGCTGCCCAACCCGCACATGGGCTGGCAAACCTTCCACCGAACGGCGCGCAGCGACCGCGCCTTGCCGCCGTGGATTCCCTCCACCGTCGCGTATACGCGCTGGGGATGGGGTGAGCTGGAGCCAGAGCCGGGACGCTTGAACGCGGAGTTGCTCGACCGCCAGCTCGCCGAATGCCGGGCTGCGGGTCAGACGCTCGCGTTTCGCGTGATGTGCTGCTCGACCACGCCCCGTCAGCCCTACCACCCGAAATGGCTCGAGGCGGCCGGCGGGCGGGTGATCGCGGCGGATTACAACGGACAGGAACCGCTGCCCATCCCCGACTTTGACGATCCACGAACCCTGGAGCTCCATCTCGATTTTTTGCGGCGGCTCGGAGAACGCTACGACGGCCACCCCGATCTCGAGCACGTGGACCTGGGCTCGATCGGCTGGTGGGGCGAATGGCATTTGAGCGGCAGCCGCCGCGCCCGCTTACCCTCCCTCGATGTTCGCCGTCGCGTGGTCAGCGCCTACCTCGCCGCGTTCCGCCGCACGCCGCTCCTGATGCTGGTGGGCGGTCGCGAATGCCTCCGCGAGGCCCTCGAGCGCGGCACCGGTTGGCGTGCGGACTGCCTCGGTGACATGGGCGGATTTTCAAAGAACTGGTGCCACATGCGCCGAGGGTATCCGGTGTGGCTGCGCGAAGCCGGCGCGCTCGAGGCCTGGCGACGCGCGCCGGTGGCGTGGGAAACCTGCTGGGACATCCGCCGATGGGTGCACGAAGGATGGTCGCTACGGTACATCTTCAACTACGCGCTCGCCTGCCATGGCTCCTTCGTCAACAACAAATCTGCGCCGCTGCCGGAAAGCCCCGAGGTGCGCGCTGAGATCGAGCGGTTTCTGCGGCGGCTCGGCTACCGGTTCGTCCTCCGCGAGCTCCGTCACCCCGCCAGTGCCCGTCCGGGCGACCTCTTCCGGATCGTCACCGTCTGGCAGAACGTCGGCTCGGCCCCGTGCTATCGCCCCTACCGGCTCGCGTGGCGCCTCACCGCCACCGACGGGCGGCAACTGGTATTTCCCGGCCAGACCACGGTGGAGCGTTGGATGCCTGGCGATGTCCCTGTGTTCGACGAGGCATTCCTCCACTCGCCACCCGACCTTCCGCCCGGACCGCCGACCCTCGCGACCGACGAGTTGCGCCTTCCGCCGGACCTGCCCGCCGGGCAGTACGGGGTTGCGCTGGCAATCGTTCCGCCCGACTCGCTACGACCCGCCATCCGCATCGCGATCAAGGGACGTGCCGACGACGGCTGGTATCCCTTAACCGCGTTCGAGGTCCGCCCGTAAACGACATCGCCGGCAAGCTCAGCCGGACGGAGCCTGCGCCGCGATCAACAACCAATGTCCCCTCTGCGGGATCCATCGCTCAAGGCGGCGACCCACGAACACAGGAAGAGGCAGCAAGCCGATCGTCCTCACTTCGACCTTCGCAAACCCGCTTCGAATAAACAGTTCTCTCGCTTGTCGGACGCCCAGCACACGAACGTGACCCGATACACCACTGAACGCCGGATCGTCCGGTTGTAAAACATTCAAGTCGACGGCGATTTCCTCGCCCGCATGTAGCCCCATGGGGTTACCCAGATACCAACCACACGTTTGCTGGAGCGAGAATGGCGTGTACCCCAAGATCATCGCTGCCAAATTCAGCCAGCTGGTCAGATTTTCACTCGTCAGGATGGCCCAGCCGCCCGGCACAAGTACTCGCCGCATCTCCTCCACAAACAGACGAGTATTGTGAAGATGTTCGATCACTTGTGCCGCGTGGATCACCTCGAAAAACGCATCCGGCAGTGGCCACCGGCCATTGAGGTCAAATTCCAAAACCTTGATTCCTACTTCACGCGCTTTAGCCGCAAGCGTGGGATGCCGCTCGACCCCGAACCATTGGCTGGGCTTTTCAGTCAAGTAGCGCAATAGCCTCTGTCCATCACCACAACCCACATCGAGGAGGCGCTGTGGACGGAGCGCTCCAACTTTCTGTCCAGCCCAATCGTAGGACCTGTCCCCGCTCTCGTGGTAATAGCGGAACACCATTTGCTGAAGCGATCGAAGAATCGCGATCATGCGGCGCCGAAATAGATTTCCCGAATAGCTTCCGCGAAGAAGTGATTGCGATTCGCGCCAGTCATGTTATAGAGGTAAAAGTAAATCCACGGTACACGAGATATCACCTGCATGCGAATCGATTCCAACGTGTGGGTATACGGCTCCCGGGCCGCTCTGCTGGCCGCAGCCCTCGGAGGAACTGCATCCACCGTGGCAGCGCCATTGGAGGCGCCGTCCGTGCCGCCGTCGAACTACGGCACCACGGGCGCACCGCTCGCGACGGAATGGCCCTTGGGCCAGATCGTCACCAATGTTCCGTGCGTCGGGGACGAATCGCAGACGTTTCATTTGTACCTGCCCCGCGGACTTCAAGCGGGCCGAAAGTACCCGCTATTGCTGTTCGTCAGCTCGTCGGTCCCCGGCGGGAGCACGCTAGGGCGGTTTCTGGACGCGGTCGAACTCAACGGCTGGATGCTTGTGGTGCCGGCAGCGGGCGCCTCCGAAAATTTTGATCGGGCGCTGGCCGCAGCGCGACTGACGTTGAGCAATGCGTTGGTACGGTTGCCCGTGGATTCCCGTCGGGTGTACGCGGGTGGATTCTCCCACGGCGTCCGCGCCGCCGTGCTCGCGCTGCACGAAACCAAAGGCATCGAACCTGCTGGTCTGCTGCTGATCAACATGGGGGTCGGACCGGAGGAAATTGCACGCCTGCCGAAGACCGCAGCCTTGGCGACAATCGGCTCCGCCGCGACGATCAGCCGGTGGGATCTGGCCTGCACCGCACTGAAGTTCAGCGACGGCCGGCCCTCACGGATGGAGTGGCACACCGAAAAACCCGGCCGGTGGGGACCGACCGAGGCGATCATCGACAGCGTCCTTTGGATGAACGGCATATTTCTTCGTCGCGAGCGTGGAGGCCGTCTCGAGGCGGCGCGCGAGCGAGAGGCCTGGGTCGCGGCGGTCCTTGACCGCGTCGAACCGGCGGTCACCGCCGCGCCGGAGCGGGCAGCCGAATGGCTCGCCTTTCTGCAGGGGTTTCCGGCGAGCGGACCGCTCCAGGCGCGGATCCGCATCCTGCAACAACAGCTGAAAAACCAACCGGCGGCCGAAGCGTGGCGAAAAGTCTGGCCGGACATGGAGCGGCTCATCGCGAAGCATTTCGCGACCAGCCCCAAAGGATTCCGGTCCGGCAACGGCACGGCCGCGGCCAAAAAGGATTTTGGGGCGCTACTGCAGAAGGCCGCAGGTACGCGGCTGGAGCCGCTGATTCAGGCGTTCGCGGCCCGCGGCGCGTCGGGGGGCTGAGCCGAACTGCCCTTCCCTTCTCCAAACGACCAGCGCCCGTCCAGCTCGACCAACCCCAGCGCTCCAGTGCGGTTGCGCACCGCAAAGGGATACCAGTCCTCACGGCGGTGGTACTGGCGGCTGTGGTCCCAGGAATGGAGCGAGAGTGAAAGCAGATAGTGCCCCTCCATCAGCCGCAGGGGATCGAACGTCAACCGGATGTCTCCCTCCCCTTCGATCGCCGGAATCTCCACTCCGGCGATCTGCGTGTTGCTGCCGCATAGGTAAAGGCCGTTCGCGGTCTTGATGGAATAGCCGAAGACCGGTCGCTCAATCCGCCGTGCCGCCCGCCAGCGGATCCGCACGCTCATCCGGCGCCCCGTCTCGAAAACCGCGGTCGACGCGCCGCGCTCGTCCTCCAGCACCACGTCGGCCAGCTCCGCCTCTCGCGTGCCGAACTCCTGCGTAAACACTGGGCCGCCCTCGCCCATGAACTCCCGAATGTAACGGAGGATCGTTGGTGCGGGCTCGCCCTGCGCAACGATCCGGCCACGGTGCAGCAGCCACACCTCGTCGCAAAATTCTTCCACCGTCTGCAGCGCGTGGGAAACGAACAGCAGCGTGCGTCCCTCCCGCTGAAAACGGCGGATGCGGTCGAGGCACTTGAGTTGGAACGCGACGTCCCCGACCGCCAGCACCTCATCCACCAGCAGGATATCCGGCTCCGCCTCCGCCGCGACCGCGAATGCGAGCCGCACGTACATGCCGCTGGAGTAGTGCCGCACCGGCTCGCCGATGAACCGCCCCAAACCGGAGAACTCGACGATGCGATCGGTTCGCCGCCGTAGCTCCTCACGCGGAATGCCCAGCAGTGCGGCGTTCAGGCGTATGTTCTCCAACCCGGTCAGATCCGGATGAAACCCGGCGCCCAGTTCGAGCAGCGAACAGATGCGGCCGCGAACAACGACGCGTCCCGCCGTTGGCGTGATCGTGCCCGCCACCAACCCCAACAACGAGCTCTTGCCGGCGCCGTTGGGTCCGATCACACCCACGGTGCGCCCGCGCGGCACCGCGAACGTCGCATCGCGCAGCGCCCAGAATTCCGGCGCGGCGCGGCCCTGCAGCGCGTCACGCAGGCGGCCAAACAGCGTCGGAGGTCCGATGCCGCGAACGCGATATCGCTTACCCAGGCCTCGGGCCTCGATCGCCGGCGCGGCTGGAGCATCGTCGCTCATTCGCCCTACAGCAGATCTGCGAAGTGTCTCTGCGCCCGCTGAAACACGGCCAGCCCCACGGCCAGCACCACTACCGGCCAGCCGAGCGCGGCCGCGGAGAGCGGTGTCCACGGGTAACTGACGTCGCTCAGCAGACACGCGCGCAACGCGGTCAGCAGCGAAGTCAGCGGATTCAGCCAGATCCACGGCGCAAGGTTCGGTCGGGACTCCAGAAATGCGCGCGCGAAGTCGAGGTCGTACATCACGGGGCTCACGAAGAACCATGCGCTCAACAGCACGCCAACCAGATGCTGGGTGTCGCGCAGGTGCACATGCGCGGCGGACAGCAGCAGCGCCAGTCCCAGGTTGAGCGCGGTGAGCCCCGCGATCACCGCGGGGAGCGCGAGCCAGCCGCGCGGGCTCCAAGCGACCGCGTCCAGCGCCGTTAGCAGGACGATCTGCACCGCCAGACTCACGCCGTAGTGGACCAGCTGGGCGGCGACCGTCGCAGTAGGCAGAAGCAGGCGGGGGAACAGCACCTTTTTCACGAGGTTCGCGTTGGAAGTGACCGAGACCATCCCGCCCTGTAGACACTGCGCGGTATACTGCCAGGCGAACACCCCCACCAACACGCGGCCGATGCCCATCCGTTGCCCCGCGAGGATCCGCAGGAACATCACGTAGACCGCCGCCATAAACAGCGGTACCAGAACCGCCCACAGAAACCCCACCGCCGACCCCTTGTAGCGCCCCTTCAATTCGCGGGCAATCAGCGCCCCCAGCATCTCCCGCCACGCACCCGTGCGCCACGCAGAAGGGGTCGACCGTGCACCCGTTGGTTCGTTGATCAGCATCGCGACGTCCGCCGTGCTCATGGCCGCCGCAGCTCCTCCTGACGCCGCAACGCCGGCGCCTCCAGCGTGAGGGCGACGCGGGCCCGCGACGAACCTGCATCAAGGGCCTGCAGCCGCAGCGCGGCAACTCGCCAGGGCGGCCGCGCGGTGGCGCACGCGTGCAAAAACACCGCCAGCACATCCACCGGCACCTCCGGCATGGCCAGCTCCACCCGCCGGATCGCGCGGGCCTCGTCCAGAATCAGCTCACGCTCGCCGGACACCGCCGGCGGAGAGACGCCCGAACCGACTCCCGCAAAGAGTTCGACCGGCGATCGCACGGGTCCAGCCGAGCCCAACGCCGCATCCACCTCGCTCAAGTGCGGCGCATATCTCGCAATTGCCTCCGCCATCTGCTCCAGCTGCGCAAGCTCTTCCCGCCGCGCCGCGCACCGCCCGCGGTACGCCGGCAACGCCACCAGCTCCGTCCAGAGCACCCCTCCGAGCGCGGCCAGCGCCAGCGCCCCAGCTGCGGCGGGGAGCGCCACCTCGCGAACCCATCCTCTCACCGCCGTCCGCCCTCCATCACAAAGGGAACCCGTCCGTCGGACAGCGATGGCCCAAACTCCATCTTCGGCACCAGCCCCAGCATTCGGAAAAAATCCGCCATCCGCCGCGCCGCTTCGCGGTCCGGAACAGTCCCCTCAACCCGTACCGTTTGGTCGGACAGATCAACCGTCTCAAGATGAATCTCGGCCTCGGACGCCACCCTCAGCAGCCCCGCCAGCACCGCGGTCTGAGGTGGCTGAAACAAGCGGTCGAGGGGTCTCAGCGCCTCGAGCCGCCGCTCAACCGCCTCCCGTGCCATCCGCACTTCAAGGCCCGGCTGGACCCGAGAAAGGCCGCCCACCTCGCGCGCCCGCCTGGCCACCACAGTGGCAAGGTCGCGCTCCCGCGAACTGATCGCCGAGAGTCTCCAAGCCTCCACTCCTAAAGCCGCCACAGAACTGATCGCCAAGCCCCCACAGGCCAACAGCGCCGCAACATTTTTTGCCCTTCG
This sequence comes from Kiritimatiellia bacterium, assembly GCA_026417735.1. NCBI lineage: Bacteria > Pseudomonadati > Kiritimatiellota > Kiritimatiellia > Kiritimatiellia bacterium. The sequence goes on along the minus strand of JAOACR010000003.1, from coordinate 30,634 downwards.
CACCTCAGCCGGCAGCTCATCCTCCCCCAGCAGGTTCGCGCAACGGCTCATTCCCTCCAGCGCCCGAAGTGCCAGTGTCCGTGCGAGTGCCAGTTCCGGATCGGCCAACACACGTCCGTACTCCTCGGCCGTCCCCCGCCGCCGTGCTGCCATCGTTTGCGCCCATCGCTGCACTGTCCCCGCCGGCCGGCCACACCACACCCAAAACTCACGCTCACGCGGCTGGTTCGCCACCGCCGAGCGCAGCATGACATCCACCCGTTCCCACCCCGCCGAACCCTCTTCTCCCGGCGGTTCCCGGACCGTGACCACCCCCTCCAGCCCCTTCACGCTCCCGAACGCACACACCCATCGCGACGCCGTCGCGTGTACCGCCACACGCAGCTCGCCCATCGCCGGTTCGCCCGCCTCCCGAAGCGCCGCCTCCCACACCGCCAAGCCCTCGACATCCAACACTGTCGGCCGCACCCCCAACGCCACCAGCGCCTCGCACCGGCGGGCCAACGCCTCGCGCGGAATCACCGCCGCCAGCGCCGAGGTGCCACCGTCCTTCCGCCGCAACTCCGGAACCGCAACCGCACAATCCTCGATCCGAAAGGGTAGCTGAACATCGAGCAACGACCCCACTACCGCTCGCGCCCGCGCGGGCGACGCCCCCGGCACTTCAACCCGGCGCACAATCGTCTCAGCCGCCGGCGCCGCCGCCGCCACCTCACACCGCGCTGCCGGCACACCAGATAAGGCCTCTCGAAGGCGTCGCGCACAATCCGCCGCCTCCTCCCCCCGCGCGGATGCTGCGATCGTCTGGGTGACCACACGCCCCCACCGGCGGCAGGCGCGAACCACCGCCCAACCGCTGGCGTCCGTATCAACTCCGAAGCTGACTCCTGAAAACATCGAAGCGTCCAACGGCCGCATATATCCCGGCCTTGCCCCCCTGTCGAGCCGGCCGCCAAACCGCGCGGCCGTGCCCAGCAAGCCGTCCACCGCGGCGGCGATCTTGCCCTTTGATCGGCGTTCGGGTATAGGCCACCGCATGAGAATCGCCGGTCTGCCGCCGGAGAACGCTGCGGGCCGTCTACTCGTGCCCTGGCTTTTTCTGGCAGCGGCGGCCGCCACCGCAGCGACATCCACCGACCCGTCGGATGTTCCGGACCGCGTAGTCTGGCCGGAATTTCTCGCCCGCCACGACCTCGTTTGGGAACGCCTACCCGCCCGTTGGCACGAAGGGGCGTTTACCGGCAACGGCCGTCTCGGCGCCATGGCGTATATCCGGACCAATGGCTGGCTGGCCTTCGACATCGGCCACTCCGAAGTCGTCGACCGGGGCAACCGGATCGCCATCGGTTTCTTCGCGATGCGCCCCGTCGGACGCACTCTCGCTGGCACCATGCGCCTTCACCTCTGGGACGCCGAAATGACTGCAACCCAGACGACCGACCGTGGCCGGATCTCATGGACGGCCTTCACTTGTGCCGACCGCCCCGTGCACGCCGTCGCTTGGACTGTGGAGGGCGCTGAGGCGGTGGAGCCCATCCTCGTGCACGAGCCGGCGGTGGACGCACGAAAGGTGTTCCGCGGCGAGCCGCTGGGCCCCAAGGACCTGAATCCCCCCCCGCAGCGCGACGAACAGAACACGATCCGAACCCTGCTGCAACCGTTTCGCGAGGCTGGCGGCTATGCGCTGGCATGGACCGTGCAACCGGCAGGCGCCAATGGCGGTCGGCTCCTTTGGTCTGTGGTTCCCCGCCCGGACCCGGCGGCCGCGGCGTCCAACGTCGCCGAAGCGGCGCTTGCCGGCTGGCCCACCCTGGTGCGTGACCATCGCGCGTGGTGGCACAGTTGGTGGCCGCGCCATTTTCTTTCGATCCCGGACACCCGGCTCGAGGGCTTCTATTGGATCCAGATGTACAAGCTCGCCTCCGCCGCCCGTTCCGACGGTCCGGCAATCGACCTGATGGGACCATGGTTCCGTTCGACGCCCTGGCCCCGTTTCTGGTGGAACCTGAATCTCCAGCTCACCTACTGGCCGGTCTACGCGGCCAACCGCCTGGATGTGGGTGAGTCACTGGTCCGCATGATCGATCGGGGCTGGTCGAACCTCATCGCGAACGTTCCGGAGCCGTTCCGCGCAGACTCCGCAGCGGTGGGCCGTACCTCCGATCACGACTGCCGCGGGCCCGCCGGCGCGGAGTTCGGCAACCTCACGTGGGCACTTCACAACGTCTGGCTGCACTACCGATACGCCGGCGACGAAACACTTCTGCGCGAGCGCCTCTATCCTTGGCTGCGCCGCGCCGCCGCATGGATGCTGCACCAGCTCCGACCCGGCGAGAACGGGCGCCTGCATTTCCCGGAAGACATCTCGCCGGAATACCCGGACCGTGCTCGGGATACGCACTACAACCTTGCGCTGCTGCGGTGGGCACTCTCCACGCTGCTGGCCGCGCATGAACATCTCCGTCTCGACGACCCCGAGGCACCCCGATGGCGCGACACGCTCGCGCGCCTCGCCCCCCTGCCCGTGGACGAGCGCACCGGTTTCATGGTCGGCGCCGGTGTTCCGTTCGCACAGTCGCACCGACACTTCTCGCATCTCCTCGCGTTCTACCCTCTCCACCTTTACGACCCCGAGGATCCCCGCCAGCGACCGTTGCTGGAACGTTCGCTCGACCACTGGATCGGCCTCGAGGGAGCGCACCAGGGATATTCCTTCACCGGCGCGGCGGCGATGTCGGCCTGGCTCGGCCGCGCGGAGGCGGCGGCGGCCTTTCTGCGGCGTTTCCTCGACGGTTTCGTCCAGCCGAACACAATGTACCTCGAGGCCGGCCCGGTGATCGAAACACCCCTCTCCGCCGCCGCATCGCTGCATGAGATGCTGTTGCAGTCGTGGTGCATGGAACCGTTTGGCGTGCAACTGCGCGTCTTCCCCGCAGTTCCGGCCGACTGGACCGATGTGGTGATCCGCGACATGCGCGCAGAGGGTGCGTTTCTGGTGTCTGCGTTGCGGCGCCGCGGAGCCACGCGATGGATTCGGATCCAAAGCCTGGCCGGGGCGCCCTGCCGCGTCCGCACCGGTTGGACCGGCCCGGTGATCGCGCGGGGTTCCCGGCCGTTCTCGATCTCCACCGCGCCGGATGAACAGGGCCGGCCGGTGACCACGGTGGACCTCCGGGCAGGCGAGCGCGTGTTGCTGCTTCCCGCCGCGCAGCCACCGGAAGAAGCCGAACTGGCGGTCGAGCCAGTCGCGGCCGATCCGGACCGCCTCAACTGGTACGGGTCTCAGAAGGCCCCGTGGGTCCGCGCAACACCGGAGGGCGTTTTGCGACTCGATGCGACCAGCGCAGCACTGCTGGGCACGCGGCTGCTGCGCGAACGCAAGTCCCCCGCCGGTAACATCGGCCGCTGGACCGACCGGGAGGATCGCATTCTGTGGCGCGTGCGAGTGCCGCGCGCCGGCACATGGAATGTACGGTTGCGCGCCGCCGGGCCCGGCGCAGAAGTGCGCGCCGTTTTCCTCCGCGCCACCGGCACGGATGACGCCACCCCGATCGCGGTTTCGCTGACCGCACCCGCCACTGGCGACTACGGCCGCTTCGTGGATGGCCCTCCCGTGCGCCTCATCCTTCCCGAGGCCGGCCCCTGGACGGTGCAGCTCGAAGCCGCGGGCGATCGCGCGCCCGCAATCAATATCGAACATGTGGAACTCATACCCGTGGACTGACCGGCTCCGTTTCGGGGCCGCCGCAACACTGGCGATCGCAACCCTGTGCGCCAGCGGCGCGCTGCCGCCTCCGGATCCCCGCGCGGTCCACGACGCGATCGCAGACCTGATCGCGTCGTTTGGCCCACGGTATCCTCGTGGTCCCGAATGGCAGCGCCGCGCCGCAGAGCTGCTCGCCCGTCACGCCGCGGCCACCAACCCGGCCGCGCTACAGGCGGAGGTCGCCGCGCTGCAGCGCGAGGCACTCCTCGCCAACCCTCTGCTGCAAGGTCTAAAGATTCTGGCGCTGCGCCGCGCAGTGCCGACGGACCGCCAGCTCGATGGCGCAGCACTCGGCCTTCCGCAAAACTGGCAGGGCAACTGCGCGCTACGGCGCCCGGGCCCCCCAACGGAAATCGTCTCGCTCGAGCTTGACCACCCAGACGCCCCGCCGCAGCGCATCTGGGCGCCCGAGGCGCCGGCGATGATTGCCGACCTCGAGCTGCATTTCGACGCCCGCCGCCTGTTGTTCTCTGCGCCGCTGGGACCTTCCGCGTCATGGCAGATCTTCGAGCTCGATCTCGACCGGTGCCAGGTCCGCCAGGTGACCTCCGGTTTTCCTCCCTCCTGCGACCAATACGACCCCTGTTACCTGGCCGACGACGACGTGATCTTCGCCTCCACCGCCTGCATCGCCGGCGTGCCCTGCGTCGGCGGCGGAACCCGCGTCGCCAACCTGTTTCGATGCCGCCTCGACGGCTCAGGAGTCCGACAGCTGTGTTTCGATCAGGAACACAACTGGTGCCCGACGCTGCTCGAAGATGGCCGCGTGCTCTACACCCGATGGGAGTACACCGACACGCCGCACTACTTCACCCGCCTGTTGTTTACGATGAACCCGGACGGGACCCACCAGCGTGCGCTGTACGGCAGCAACTCCTACTGGCCCACCTCCGTTTTCTACGCGCGCCCGATTCCCGGCCAGCCGGGCCGGCTGATCGCAATCGTGTCCGGCCATCACGGTGTCGCCCGCATGGGAGAACTGGTTCTGTTCGACGTGTCCCGGGGCGACCGCGACGCGGAAGGGGCCGTGCAACGCATTCCCGGTCGCGCCCAGCTTGTGCCGCCGGTGATCGCCGACCGCTTGGTGGACCGCTCCTGGCCGAAGTTCCTGCACCCGGTTCCGCTCGCGGACCCGGCCACCGGCGCTGGCGCCGGCCGCTATTTTCTCGTCTCCATGAAACCCTCCCCCGACCGCCCGTGGGGCCTTTGGCTAGCGGACGTCTTCGACAACCTCGTGCTGCTCCGCGAGGACCCCGACATCGCCTGGCTCGAACCGACACCTTGGCGGCCATCACCCCGCCCGCCGATCATCCCCCCCAACGTGGACCTCAACCGTAACGATGCGACCGTACTGATCCACGACGTGTATCTCGGCGAACCCATGCGCGGTGTCCCACGCGGTACGGTGCGGGCGCTGCGTCTGTTCGCCTACCACTACGCGCTGCCGGGCACCGGCGGCCACATCGACATCGGTATCGACGGTCCGTGGGACGCGCGCCGCATTCTTGGCACCGTCCCCGTCGAGGAGGACGGTTCCGCCTTCTTCCGTGTGCCCGCAAACATCCCCATCGCGCTGCAGCCGCTGGACCGAAACGGCGCGGCTGTGCAGGTCATGCGTTCGTGGTTCACTGCGATGCCCGGCGAGAACGTCTCCTGCGTCGGCTGCCACGAGCGGAATGCCGAAGTGGCTTCTCCGGCGCCTCGCGCCGCGTTCCGGCGCGAGCCCTCGCGCATCGAACCTTGGTACGGTCCACCGCGCCCGTTCTCGTTCCGTCGCGAAGTGCAACCGGTGCTCGATCGCCGTTGCGTCGGTTGCCACGATGGTTCCGCCGACCGGCCCGACTTTCGCAGTGCTGGATCTTCCCCTTTCCGCAATTTCACGCCGGCCTATGTCGCGCTGCACCCGTTCGTGAATCGCCCCGGTCCCGAAAGCGACTACCGTCCGCGACCCCCGATGGAATACCACGCCGACACGAGCGAGCTGGTGTGGTTGTTGCGGAAAGGCCACCACGGCGTCCGTCTTGCACCGGAGGAGTGGGATCGGCTCATCACCTGGCTTGACCTCAACGTGCCGGATCATGGCACCTGGACCGAGCAAACCGGTCGCCGCCGTTCCAGCTGGGCCGACCTCCGCGCACAGCTGCGTGCAACATATGCCGGCATTCAAGAGGACTGGGAACAATATCCCCCGCAGCCGCCGCTTGCCGTAACCTTTCAACCACCGCCGCCCAACAGCGCTCCGCCCCGCAGCCGGGCCGGGACGGCCCCCCCAACAACCGATGAAACGCCCCTTCCCCCACCACCGGTCCGGCGCTTCGAACTAGCCCCCGGCGTCGTTCTCGAAATGGTTCGGCTGCCCTCCGGCACCTTCTGGATGGGCGCCGACGATGGCGCCGACGACGAACGGCCCGCTCACCCCGTCACGATCCCGTCACCGTTCTGGATCTCCCGCCATGAAATCCCCAATGCGATCGTCCGGCTCTGCGATCCCGCCCATGATTCTGGGGCGATCAGCCAGTACAACAAAGACCACGTCGGTCCCGGCCTGCCCGCCCACCAGCCGACTCAGCCAGCCATCCGCATCTCCTGGCACTCCGCGCGCGCCGTCTGCCGATGGCTGTCCGAACGCATCGGCGGCGTCGTTGACCTCCCCACCGAAGCCCAGTGGGAATACGCCGCCCGCGCGGGCCGCCGCACGCCCATGTGGTACGGCGAACCCACCGTCGATTTTTCCGCGTTCGCGAACCTTGCCGACCGATCCCTTCTGAAACTGTTGATCCGTGACTCACCGCCGTGGTTGCCACATGCCGGCGACTGCGACGATCGGGCCACCGGCCCGGCCCCGATCGGCAGATACCGACCGAACCCTTGGGGGCTCCATGATGTGCATGGGAACGTGGCCGAATGGACGCGATCGCTGCACCGTCCCTATCCGTACGCGGACGACGGACGCAACGACCCCGCGGCCGAAGGCCCGCGCGTCGTCCGCGGCGGCTCGTGGCGCGACCGTCCCCGCTGGGCCGCCGCGCACGTCCGGATCCCGTTGCCTCCCTGGGGACGGTACGCGACGGTCGGATTTCGCGTCGTCGCCGAATCGCTGCCGGATCCGCGCTGAGACCGGCTACCCTGCCGGCCGGCCACCACTGCGCTCGTGCCGAGCCAAAGCACTCAGACTTGGGCACTTTTGCCGTGCACGACCGCCGCGTCGGCCGGCACGGGCTGGCGCATGAATCTCATTTTTACATTTCAGCTGCTTTGCACATGGGACCGTCGCTGTGCTAAGCTCAAACCAATGGGCTGCATGGGAGACGGCATCATTGCGATCTGATCCAGCTGCCATGGTCGCCACACCGCCGGCCGAATCTGCCGCGCTACAGGAAAGCCCCCCGGCACGTGCCAGCGGCTCCGCGACCCGAACGGCCCGCCGATGCCGGTGCGGGCTCTGCCGGCTCTCGATACACGTCGTCGAGGCGCCCGCGCCGGTGGTCTGCCCGTTCTGCCAGTCGCGACTCCACGTCGAGACCGGCCCGGCGCGGCCATGGTCACCAGAACCCGAGGGCGTGGTCGGCGCGAAAAGCGTTCACGAGGGCTATCGTCAGCTCGGCCGGGGCCCGACGGTGCTGCTCGGCATCATCGGGATCGTGCTGCTGTCGCTGGCAATCTACATCAAGCTGAAAAATCTCGAGTACTTCTGGTACCAGCCGTGGGTAAACCTGTACAGCCTCACCGTCGGCGCGTTCATCCTGTCGCGCTTTGTGATCGCCGCGTTCTACGTCGCGCCCCCGGATGTCGGTTTCGAGCCGACCGCGGCGGTGGTGATTGCGGGCCGAAACGAGGGCGACTCGATCGGGAAAACCATCGGTCGCATCTATGCGGAGGGCTACCCGCACGACCGCCTCGAGGTGATTGTCGTCAACGACGGTTCCACGGACAACACGCTGGACGAAATGCTCGCCGCGCAGGGGCGTCACCCGTCTCTGGTGGTGGTGGACTTCGAAGAGAACAAGGGCAAACGACACGGCATGGCGATTGGCGCGCTCCTCGCGCGGGGCGAGTTCCTCATCTACGTAGACTCCGACAGTTTTCTGCTGCCCGGCTCAATCCGGAAGGTCCTCCAGGGCCTCGCCGATCCGACCGTCGCCGCGGTGGCGGGACACACCGACGTCGAAAACGTGAACGTGAATGCGCTCACGAAAATGCAGGACGTGCGCTACTTTGTCTCCTACCGCGTGATGAAGGCGGCCGAGAGCGTGTTCGGCGCGGTGAGTTGCTGCCCGGGCTGTTTCTCCGCCTACCGCAAGAGTTGCGTGCTGAACGTGCTTGACCGCTGGCTGCATCAAAAGTTCCTCGGCCGCTACTGCACCTATGGCGACGATCGCAGCCTCACGAACTTCCTGCTGCGCGACTACCGCATCCTCTATGACGACGAGGCGCTGGCGACCACGATCGTGCCCGAAACGTGGGGCAAGTACATCCGGCAGCAGGCGCGATGGAAGCGCTCGTGGGTGCGCGAAATGCTGTTCGCCGGCCGATGGATGTGGCGCAAGCATCCCGTCGCCGCAGTGTCCTGGTATGCGATGACGATCCTGCCGCTGATTGCGCCGCTAGTGATGCTGCACGCGCTGGTGATCGGACCGATCGTGTACGGCCGGCCCGCCGGCTTTTACGTGATCGGCGTACTGCTGGTGACGTTGCTGTGGTCGTTCTACTACCTCGAAAAAACCAGCCGGCCGCACTGGTGGGCCGGATTTCTTTTCACCATCACGTACGTGTTGTTCTTCAGCTGGCAGGGCTACTATTCCCTGCTGACGGTCCGGCAGACGCACTGGGGGACACGATGAGCACCACGGAGCCGCCCGCGGCGGCCATCAACCCGGAGCCGCCATCGAACGACACGCTCTACAACCGCCGTCCCACACCACCCGTCAAAGTGGCCTATACGACCTCCTGGCTGCACTTTCTGGCGGCGCTCTGCCTGCTGGTCGCATGGTGGGTGCCGGTGAAGATCGTAATGGAACGCGTGCTGTGGCCCCGCGCGCGCCACACCGGCCCGCGCGATGCCGTCTCGTTTGTCGCGATCGCGTATGAGGGCGTCTCGACGAAGGAAGGCGACGTTTCGCCCGACCGCTTCCGCGAACACATCGAAGCGCTGAAGGCCGCCGGATATCAGCCGATCCGTCTGGCGGATGTCGACGCGCTCTTTCGGGATGGTCGGCCGTTGCCGCGCCGTGCGGTGCTGGTCACCTTCGATCACTCGCGGAAGACCTCCTACTTCGCGACGCATTCCGTCCTGCGCCGGACCGGATGGAACGCGGTGATGTTTCTCTGGACCAAACCGATCGTGGACGGGGATCCCGCAGCCCTGCTGTGGCCGTACCTGCGCAGCATGCTTCGGTCCGGCCTGTGGGAGATCGGCGCGGAAAGTCACGAGGGCGTCCAGCGCATCGTCTCCAGCCCAAAAGGTTTGACCGGCAACTTCATGACCGCACCGCTCTGGAAGGCAGACGAACAACGCTTCGAAACACTGGAGGAGTTTCAGGCGCGGCTTGACCGCGACCATCGGACTTGCCGGGAATTGATCGAGCGGAACCTCGGCGTCACCCCCTTGGCCTACGCCTATCCGTTCGGTGACTTCGGCCAGTACCAGCATCGGGCGGTCGCCACGAGGCCGATCAACCTCGGCCTGGTCGGCCGGCACTACCGGCTCGGCTTCATCGTTGGCAACCTCGCGTTGAACACCCGCTTCAGCGACCCCCGTCGGCTGAATCGGCTGCTCGTGCGCCCGGAATGGTCTGGCGCGGACCTGGTGCGCCGTCTCGATCTCGCCTGGCCGAACGAGTCGCCCATACTCGAAAAGGACGGCCGACCGATCGCGTCGGCCTGGGTGGTGGACTGGGGCGAAATGTCCCAGGAACCCGACGGTTCACTGGTGCTGTTCGCATCCACCAACGCGACCGGCGCGAAAATGTGGCTGGCCGGCAGCGACCTGAACAGCAACTTCTATGCGCGGGTGCGCTTCCGCCTGGAGCGCGGACAGCTCGGATTGTACCTGCGCGCGTCGCCGGACAGTGAATCGTACGTCTACGTAGGACTCGATCCGGCCGGCGAGGTGTGGTTGCGCCAGCTCTCACAAGGGCGAGAACGGGTCCCGATCGGCGAGGACGCCGAGGACACGGGCGTGTGGCTGCGCCAAAAGTTCGTCGGCAGCGAACGGTTTACGCTCGCCTCCTCCAGAGTGCCTCTGAGCCCGACCAAAGACCATACGCTGGAACTCTACCTGCGCGACCGCCTCCTCTTTGCGCGGCTCGATGGCAAGGAAGTCTTTCAGAGCCGGGGAATGCTGCGCGGCGACGTGCGCCCCGGCATGGTCGGCATCAGCGTCTGGGCAGCGCAACGGGGAGTGGCGCGAGCCCGCCTCCGCGGCGTTGAGGTGCGTGAACAGTCCCCCATGGCCGTCTCGCTGGCCGGTGGGCCTGCCGAACCTTACGCCTTTCGGTGGGTGCATCAAGAGGCCTACCGTCTCACCGAGCTGTGCCCGATCTGGGACGACCGCACCGGCGGCGGCAGCCTTGCCTCCCCGGCCGAGATCGACGTCTATCGGCTCGCTGCCCGTGTGAACCACCTGCGCTACCTGCCACAAGTGCTGCTGCCCGATGAAAAGGCGCTGCAGCGCGCCGCGCCGACACTGCTGGCAGAACGCGCAATCGCCCAGCGGTTCGACGGGCTGTTCGTCAATCTGTCCGCCGCGCAAGACGCGGGATTGCCCGCCATTGCCAGCTGGCTGCGCCAGTGCGGCTCGATGCTCGCCACCAACGGTCTTCGGCTGCTGGTCCGGCTGCCTCCCACGCTGGAGACCCGCTCACACGTGGCCTCGCTGCTCGCGATGGTCCCGCAAGCTCAGATCGCCGTCGCGGCGGGTTCCCCTCTGACCACCGGTCAGACCGCAACGGGGGTTTCGGTGGTGAAGGTGGAGGAAGTGCCGGCACCCGCCAGCGAAGAGGAAATGCCCCTCTTTTTCATGATCCCGGGCGCGGCCGAACGCGGCGGCATCGAGACGGAGGAGAGCCGCGCCGCCCGACTGCAGCAAGAGGGACTGGCGGCCTATCTCGACGGCCAGTATGACCGCGCTGTGCAGCTGTGGCAGGAATGGAGGAGCATTGAGCCCGAAAACCCGAAGGTCTACATGCTGATCGGAGATGCGCTCTCGCGCAAAGGCGACCTGCGGGGTGCAGTGGAGCACTACGATCGTAGTCTGGACCTCGACCCCGGCCAGATCACCCTCGCGATCCGCCGGGCCGGTGTGCTGGTCGCAATGGGGGAATCCGAGCGCGCAATGCAGTCCTTGAACCTGTACGCGCGACTCTTCCCGGGCAACCCGGATATTCTGCTCGCACAGGCACGGTGGCTGGTCGACAACCGCCGCACCGATGAAGCGCTGGATGCGGCCAGAAAATTGTTGAAAGTCCAGCCCGAACACGTCGAGGCGCTCGCCATGGTCGTGCGCCACACTCGGGATGCCGCCGAGTACCGGAACGCGATCGAGCGGTTGGCCAACGCCGGTCTCAAGCCCTTCAACCATCTTCCGTTTGCGCAGTCGTGCTGGAAGTACGAGCTTCCCGCGCTCCCCGCCGCCGCCCCGCTGATGGCCACGTTGCGCGCCATTGCAGCAGACAACCGAGATCCCCGAATCGCCGAGCTCTGCGCACGGCTTCTGCCGGTCGGTACTCCCGCAGTGGAGACGATGGCGGAGGGACGCCTCTCGAACCGCTGGTGGATCGAGGGCGGCGACGTGACTGCGCGTGCGGGCGGCGGCATCCGCCTCGCCGCAGGTGAAGCCTATGCGGAAGCCTCCGCCCGTTTGCTGGGTTCACTGCAGACCCGCGACGCGCTCGTGGAAGCTTCCGTCGGCGGGATTCACGGCGGTGTGTGGCTGTACGCTCGTCGCACCGAACGCCACCTCGTACGGTTCGGCTTCACCGAGGGCCGGTTGCACCTCCAGGTTTGGCGCGATGGGCGTCTGCTGCAGGAAATGAAGCGCGAGTGGATCCCGCCCGCCGGTTTCACTCCGCTGCGTCTGGAAGTCAACGGCCGGGGCGCGATGGGCTTCGTCGACGGCGAGCCCGCGTTCGCGACACGGCTCGTGATTCCCTCCGACATCCGTGCCGGATGGATCGGCCTCGCGGTCCACTCGCCCACCCGCGGTCAGGCCGCCGCAGAGTTCACCTCGCTCCGTGCCGGGCCCCTCCAGCCGCGCTTGGCCGCGCTCGCTCCCACCAGCTCCGGCGACGAAACCGATCAGCAACTGGCCGCAATCCGTAACGACACGCCGTTCCTCACCGCGCTGTGTCCGGCCTGGTTCACGGTGGAAACTGACGGTCGTTGGACCGGGCCCGCCACACCCGATCCGGCCGTCTACCACATCTTCGCGCGGTACCACCGCATCTGGCTGTTGCCGATGGTGGAATGCCGGAGCGCCGCCGGCGCGGTCCCGTCGGAAATCGAAGGCCGCGTCCGTCAGGTCAATGCGGATGGGCTCGTGCTCGCCTTCCGAACCTGGCCGGGCGACGACTGGATCTCCGCGCTTGCGGAGCGTCTGGCGGCCAGCGGATTGACGATCATCGTGCTGGGAATGGACACCGCCGCGCAGTCCGCCCGCTGCGCCGTGATAAGCGGCGGTTCGGTCGACCGCGGGGAGGGGGATGGCCTCCGGCTGCGAATCGCCCGTCGGGCATCGCTCACCCCTGCCGACCTCGCCGGCTTCGAGGGATTGCTGATCGGCTATTGATCGCGAGGTTCCGCCCGATGTCGTCGGCTGCTACAGCTTCGCTTTCCGGGGAACGGCCACGCGTGTTGATCATCACCGGCTACGGGTTCAACTGCGAAGCCGAATCAATCGCGGCCTGGCGCCTCGCCGGCGCGGATCCCCTCCCCCTGCATTTTGCGGACCTTCTGGCCGATGCCGGCGCATTGAGCGGCGTCCGTGCGCTGATGTTCATCGGAGGCTTCTCCTTCGGCGACCACATGGGGTCCGGCCACGTCATCGCCGCCCGTCTGCGACACCGCCTGCGCGAACAGCTTCAGGAGTTCCTCGCCAAGGGGGGATTGGTGCTGGGCATCTGCAACGGGTTCCAGATCCTCGCCCGGCTGGGCATGGTACCGGCCTTCGACGGCGACTACTTCCGCCCCCGCGTCAGTCTGGCAATGAATGACGTGGGCACGTTCCGCAACCTGTGGGTCCGGATCCGTTTCAACCCCGCCAGTCCCTGCGTGTTCACCCAAGGGTTGCCGCCGATGGACCTGCCGGTGCGCCACGGTGAGGGCAAACTCGTCGCGCCGGACCGGCGCGTGCTCGCACGCATCGAAAAGGAACATCTGGCCGTCTGCCGATATGTCGACCCCGATACCGGTCAGCCCGCCCACCGCTACCCTGCCAATCCCAACGGGTCGCTGAACGCGATCGCCGGCCTCTGCGACCCGAGCGGTCGCGTGTTTGGAATGATGCCGCATCCCGAAGCCTATTTGTACCCGGAGCAGCACCCCTCGGCCGTTCGTCAGCGCCTCGAAGGAACGCTACCCGCCGAAGGGCTCGGTGTGGCGATCTTCCGCAACGCCGTGCAATATCTCCTCTCCACAGCCCGAGCGCCGGCCGCCGCGCCGGCCTAGACACGGCCCTCACGTGGACCAATGCCCTCCATGAAAATCGTCGCCCATCGGGGCGCCTCCCGCTCCGCCCCGGAAAACACGCTCGCCGCAATCCGCGCCGCCATCCTCGAGGGGGCCGATGGCGTCGAGCTCGACGTCCGCCTCACTCGTGACAGCGAACCCGTACTGCTGCACGACCCCGATCTGCTGCGCACGACCGGCGATCCCCGCCCGGTGGCGCACTGTCTGCTCACCGACCTTGCGGCGCTCGACGCCGGATCGTGGTGGAGCCCCACCTATGCCGGAGAGCGAATCCCCACGCTGGCGGAAGCGCTCGCCATCGCGAAGGTTGAACTGATCAATCTGGACCTGAAGAACGACCCGGACGCGTCACCGCAGCTCGCGGATCGCGTGCTCGCCATCGTCGGCGCGTCGTCGGCCCGATCCCGCTGCTGGCTGACCGCCGCCGATCCGATGGTGCTCGCACGTTGCCGCGAACGGGCACCCGACTTGCCCACCGGCCGTCTGATCGAAAGTGCCGCCGATCCCTGGCGGCCCGAGGGGATTTCGTTCCTCAGCGTTCGCGAAGACCTCATTAGCGCGGACCTCGTCCGCCACGCCAATGATGCCGGCCTTGCGGTGTGGGCGTGGACCGTGAACAATCCCGAACGCGCGCTTGCGCTCGCCCAAGCGGGCGTTGCGGTGCTGATCACCGATACGCCAGCGCGGCTGCGCGAGGCGTTGAAACACTGCCCCTGATCCACCAAGGGGCCACCACTCTTTGCCAGCCCTTCTGGACTGCCGCGATTGATGCCCGGCCCGCTCTTCCTTTCCTGCGCAGCGACCGGTCACACGCGCCAACTGCGGGGCGGCGGCGTCGCAGATTGTCCGCGCAGGCAGTGGGGTAGTCGCGGGCGAGCGATTACCCGTCGGCCGGCATGAGACGCCGATGATATCGCCATCGCTTCGGACAACCGGCCCCGAGTCGGTTCGCACCGCCGCCCGCACGAAGTTCGTGAGCTCTCCTGGATCGTGGTTATGATCGTAGAGTTCCCCCTCTCCTATCCCTCGTCCCAGGCGGTGTGCCGCCAGCACTCCGTTCGTAGCGAGTAACCGCATTCGGTCAGGTTCGTCATTCCCGCGCCATCTGCTCGACGCACCCCGCGTCGCCGCGCCACTTACGTGAGCGCCCCCATCCGGCCGTGATGCGCCGGGCCGCGAAGCATCGCCACAAGACTCTGCCCTGCAGATTGCTCGGCGTAGCGAACCCGCAGCTCCGCAAGGGACGGATATAGGTTTCCATGGCTCACCAGCGCTCGCGCGACTCCACCGGACACCGCCACGCCCGGCGCGACGATGACCCGCGGCACCCTCGCACTTTGCTCAAACTGGCTCATCTTCTGTCACCGACCGTGTTCGCCTCTGTGATCGCCACGGCCACTGGCAAACACGATCACCGCGTTCGAGGTCAGATGGTGCCGCTCCAGCTCGTCCAGCACTCGACCGAGCTGCACATCCATGAACGTGATCCTCGCCCCATCGGCCTGCCGGCACCGCCGGCGCAGCTTGTCGGTCAGCGAGTCCTGTTCCGGCTTTCGCCTCATCAGCGCCGCCCCCGGAATGTCACGCTGATCCTCTTCCACCCCGCCCACCACCGGCATCCGCTTTATGGGATACAGGTCAAAATCCCTTGTGGGCGCAACAAAGGATGTGTGGAGCCGACAAGAACCCACCGCGATGAAGAACGGCCGTTCACGCTGACGCGCCGTCCGCACCAGCGCCCAGATCGCTTCGGCCGCGACAAGAGTCGGTCTGGAGTCGCTCCCAATGCGGCGACGCGGTGCAGCTCAGGGTTCCGCCGAACTGTCCCGGCACCAGGGAAAAATGTCCGGCTCCTCACTCAGCCGGTCCACGCCGGCCGGATTGATCTGCACCTCCCACGAGACAGGCTCGCCGTGCCCCCTCGTGCCGATTGAACCCGGCGCCGCGTCATGGTCCAGCTTGCCGCCCCGAATCGCCCACCCGGCCGCGAGTCGAAACGCCTGCGGCAAACTGACCTACGGTGGAACCATCGCCCGAAAGACCTCCTTTGGAGAAGATCCCCGTGGAGCGAGGATAAAGGCCGGTCAGAAACGCTTCGCGGCTCGGCCCGGGCAAGGGGAACAAACAGTACGCGCCTTCAAACCTCACCCCCCTTGCCGCGAGCCAGTGAATGTTCCGGCGATGTCACCAGCCCATCGCCATAGCAGCCGAGCGCGATCAGCAAACTGGGCCGCCCACCGTCATTGGCCCCGGGTCCGCTCAACGCCCTGCCGAGCCGGCGGGCGGATCGGCCAGTCCTCTGATTCCGTCCGGGCGCTCGCGAGATAACGAGAAAGCTTCGCCACGATATCCGGATGCACCGCGGCCAGGTCGTTCGTTTCGGAGAGGTCCGCGGCCAGATCGTACAGTCGCAGTGGCGCGTCTGCACCGCCCTCGCGAATGCCCTTCCACCGCCCCTGCCAGAGCGCCGCCTGAGAAAAACCGCGCTCGTGGAACTCCCAGTAGAGAAACTCATGTCGTCTCTGAGCAGCCTCGTCGCCGCGGAGCGTCGGGGCAAAACTGATCGAGTCCAGCCCCGCCGGCGTCGCAACGCCGGCCAGCTCGCACACCGTCGCAAACCAGTCGCCGAAGTACGCCACGTGATCCGTCACCCGCCCCGGCGCAATCACGCCGGGCCACCACGCGATGCCCGGTACCCGGATGCCGCCCTCGGTCAGACTGCGCTTCATGCCGGTGAGCGGCCCCGCCGGGCGGAAACGGGAAGGATCATGGCCGCTCTCGCTGTGGGGGCCGTTGTCGCTGGAGAAAAACACCAGCGTTCGCTCCGCAATCCCCAGATCGCGTAGCCGATCCAGCAGCCGCCCGACGTGCCCGTCGAGCCGAGTCACCATCGCCGCGTGCCCCTTGTCCGGTGGCGGCCAATCCTCCGCTTCATAGGGGCCGTAGTCCGGCACGTGCGCTCCGTCCCCGAGCACCCTCGCGCGCTCGTTGTTCGCGTGGGGGCTTACTGGCGACCAGTAGAGAAAAAATGGTTGGTCCCGGTGCCGCTCCACGAACGCCAGACACTCCTCCGCAAACCGGTCATCCGCAAATACCACCGCGTTGGTCGCATGGCCGCCGCCCTCTTCGCCCACCGCAATGCACTCGTTCGGCCACGGCTCGCGCTGTTCGTTTCGCCATACATAGTCGGGAAAGTGGTTGTGCGCATGGGTCTGGTTCAGATAACCGTAGAACTCGTCGAAGCCCTGCCGCAGCGGCAGACCACACTCCGCAGCGCCGACGTCGCCTAGCCCCCATTTGCCGACCAGCCCCGTCCGATAGCCCGCCCGCTGTAAAACTTCCGCGACGGTCAGATCCTCGGGTCGCAGCGCCTGCGCGAGCGCTCGCGACCTCGGCGCATTCCCGCGCACCCGTGTGCGGCCCTGGTGTTCGCCGGTCATCAGCACGCTGCGCGACGGCGCACACACTGTCGCCCCGGCATAAAAACGAGTAAAGCGAAGCCCCTCTGCCGCCATGCGATCCAGTCTCGGCGTTCGGATCACCGTCTGCCCATAGCAGCCCAGCTCGCCGTAGCCGAGATCGTCCGCAAGGATGAAAACGAAGTTCGGTCGCGCCGCGGCCACTTGCACCATCGCCGCCAGCGCCAACCAGTCGCTCCGTCGGTTCATGTGTCGGTGGCTCTTCGGGTCCCCTGGATCCTCGCACGCGAAGCGGCCCCAGTCCAGCCGGCCGGATTGCGCGCCCGCCGGCCTCCCGCAACAATCCCGCCCGATGAACCCGCTGCGCCGTATCCGCATCGTGCTGGTCCGCCCGATCTACGGCGGCAATATCGGGTCGGTCTGCCGCGCGATGAAAAACTTCGGTCTCCGTGATCTCGTCATTGCGGGCGGCGGTCCGCGCGAGGACATGGCCTCGCTCCACCCGATGGCCGCGCACGCGCACGACATCTGGCGCGCGCACCGCGACGCGCCCTCGCTCGCAGACGCGGTGGCCGACTGCGGCCTCGTGGTCGGCACCACCGGCCGCGGCGGACTTTACCGCTCGCACGCGGTCGAACCGCGACGCGCCGTCCCGCGCATCCTCACCGCGGCGGCAGACCGCCGCGTCGCGCTCGTGTTCGGACCCGAGGACGACGGCCTCACCAACGAGGATCTCGCGCTGTGCCCGCTGCTGATCCGCATCCCGAACTCGCCCGCCTACCCTTCTATGAATCTTGCGATGGCCGTGGCGGTCTGCGCCTACGAGCTGTACGTGACGGCTGGTCAGTTCGAGCCGCCTGCAGAACGAACGCCCGAGGCGACGATGGAAGCAAAAGCCCGCCTCTTCGACATGTGGCGACAGATGCTGCTGGAAATCGGCTTTATGCAACCGCACAAGGCCGATCACATGATGCTCGGTTTTCTTCGCGCATTCAGCCGGGGTCCCCTGTCCGACGCGGACGTGCGCCTGTTGATGGGCGTCTGCCGACAGGCACGCTGGCTCGCCGCGCAGTACCGTCGCTACCGCGCACTCGCCGACGAGGCCGCCCGCGCGGCCGAACCCCCACCCCCCGGCGTCGCGGTCCCTCCGCCGGACATTCCGCACGCCCAACGGTAGCGACCAGAACCCACCACGAACCCCGCTCGGCCGTCCGCCCAGCGCAGCGGCCGCCCCTCGGCCTGAATTGCCGCCGCGTCCGCACGCACCGGCAACACCACCCACGCCCGCGTGCCCACCGGCACCACCGTCTCCATCTCAAACCGATCCGCCACCACGCGCCACTCGACCTCAATCCGGCCCTGCGGCGAATCGTGCCACGCGCGCACACGCCCCAGTCCCCGCACCGGTTCCGGTGCAATCACAAACTCGCGAAACGCCAGTCGCGTCGTATCGCAGGTCAGACCGACCGCGGAGACCGCCGGATGCAGGCGCAGGCCGGCCAGATACTGCATCATCCACGCGGCGACGTCGCCAAACATCACGTGATTGCGCGAAGCGCCTTCTCCCCAGTCCTCCCAAAACGTCGTCGCGCCACGGCGAATCCAAGCGCCAAAGGAGGGCGGCACCTCGCGAGTCGCCAGCGCAAACGCCAGGTCCGTCCGACCAATCTCGCTCAGGGCGCGAAACACATACTTCGAGCCGAGAACCCCAAAGTCCGGCGCCCGCCCGGCCGCCTCGATCGCCTCCACCAGCCGCGCCCCGGCGACCGACCGCAGATCGGCGGGAACCAATCCCTGGTGCAGCGCGCACGCCTGCGCAGTCTGACCGGCATTCGAATAACGGCCCTCGCCACGATGGAAGCTCTCGTGAAACGCCCGCGCGATGCGATCGGCGAGCTCCTCAAACCGCTGCGCCTCCTCGGCGCGCCCCAGCATCTGCGCCGCACGGGCGACGATCCGCGCGTCAACATGGAAATAGGCGGTGGACGTCACCTCCACCGGTGTCTTTGTCCTTACCGGGATCCAGTCGCCCAGGCCAAAGCTCACAATGTGGTTCGTCGCCCGCCCCTCCAGATACTCGACATATCGCCGCATGCCCTCGTAGGCGCCTGCAAGCGTTGCGCGGTCGCCCCGATAGATGTACAGCAGCCATGGAACGATCAGCAGCGCGCTGTCCCATGCCGGACCGTTGCCCCACTGGTAGCCCCAGCCGCTGGTCGGCACAATCCCCGGCAGACTGCCATCAGGCTGCTGTTCATCGAGCAGATCGCGGACCCACTTCGCATAGGCCGGTGCGTTGTCAAATGCGTACATTGCAAATTCCGCAGCAAGATGCGCGTCGCCGGTCCAGCCGTTTTTCTCGCGATGCGGACAGTCAGTCGGGTAGCCGTTCACGAAGTTGCCGCGGTAGGACCACCGCACACACTCGAAGATCCGGTTCAGCAGCTCAACGTCGCACTGGAACCCGCCGGCATCGCGGAAGTCGGTGTGTACCACGCAAGCCCGCACATCCTCCGCTCGCGGCGGGTTCGAGAGGCCCGACAACTCCACGTACTGAAAACCGTGATAGACGAACCGCGGCTCGAACACCTCCGTGGCGAGACCCCGCGCAACGATCCGATCGGTCTGAAATCCGCCACCGGGCAGCCACCGGAACGATCCCGAATGTTTGAAAAAGGTGTCAATGGGCTTGGGATCGAGGCGACCGTCTGCGGCAAGCCGTTCGCCGTATCGAACGGTCACCACCGTACCCGAGGGCTGTTCTCGTATCCGCAACCGAATCCAACCGGCGAGGTTCTGGCCGAAGTCCGCCACCCACACGCCCGGCGCAACCGCGCGCAGCGACATGGGCGGCAGCTCGCGCGTGACACGGCTGGGCGGTAGCATCGCAGCACCGAGCCGCCCCGCCGGCGCCGGCACCACCTCCGCCGGCAATCGCCTCGCCGCCAGGTCCGGCGCATCAGAGCGCCGCACCCCTACCAGCTCCCCCTCCCGAATGCAATCATAGGCGACAACAGGCTCCACGTGGTGCCAGGAATCGCCGGTGCCGAAACGATCGCGCGTGCCGTCGTCATAGAGCACGTCCAACTGCGCGATCACTCGCGGAGCATCCCGCCAGGGTGCGTTGTCGAAGTTCCACACGGCGACCGTCCGCACGTCGTACCAGCCGTGCCCGAGGTCGATCCGCCAGCGCACCTCGCCCGGAGCGAGCAGTCCTGTGAGATCATACGTCGAATACAACACCCGCCGGTCATAGCGCGTTGGCGGAGGATCCAGAACTCGATCTCCCACCCGCGTGCCGTTAAGCCGCGTCTCATAGAAACCGAGGCCGCTGATGAACATCGTCGCCTCACGCACCGGCCGCCGCACCCGAATCGTTGTCTCGAAGGCGGGCGCCAGCCGTTCGTCGCGCCGATCCAACTGCCCCCAGGGCCCGCCATCCGGCTCGGCCAGCACCAGCACGGGTCGCCACGGCGCAGCGGGCGGCGCGGGCGCATCGCCGACACGCTCCTCCAGTCTCCCGCCCTCCGCCACCCACCAGCGGCCATCGGTGGCGACCGTCTCGCCCCCAGCCGGATGCAGCGCCAGCAGCAGACCGCAGGGGCCCGTCGTCGCATTGGGAACCTGCACCGCAATCACATTCGTTCCCGGCCGCATGAACTCGCTCACGTCGATTCGGCGAACCCAACGCGGCCGGTTCAGATGTCCCCACGTGCGCGACGCCAAACGCCCGTTCAGGTACACCTGATAGGAGTCATCCGCGGTGATCTCCAGCCACGTCACACCTGACGTCACCGTCGCCGGTAGCTCGACGCTGCGCCGAAACCATCGCGTGCCCGGACGGCCGGCATCCGTACCGTCTTCCACCGCGGCGCCGATCCACTTCGCCCCGCCCAAGTCGGACGGCGGACACGTCGCGCGGTTCGGCCCGATCCATTTCGCACTCCAATCCTCCGGCCGCATCACCCCCACGATCCAGCGCGCCGGTTCGCTCCAGGGCGAGGGCGCAGCCGGCGCCGATCGCTCCCACGCGCGCACTTTCCAGTAGCAACGCTGCCCCGTACGCAGTGGCCGGCCGCCGTACGGAATCCAGATCGTGTCGCTCGATTCGACCCGCCCGCTGTCCCACAAGTCTCCCTCGTCGCGGGCCAGCGCCGCCATCGAGGAAGCAACCAGAATCTGGTAGGCCGCCGGTGCGAGATCGCGCGCCTCGTCCCTCGCCGGCCGAAGCTTCCAGCTCAGCCGGGGAGCCGGCACGTCCACCCCTTCCGGGTTGTCCATCCCCTCCACCCTTAGGTCATACGGCGCAGCCAGCGGGCACACCGCTCCCTCGGGGGCACCCTCCACTGCAATCACACCTGCCCAGACCACCAACCCGTAGCAGAATGCTCTCACCGCTTCAGACCCCCTCACCTCGTCCACATCGCACCAGCGACAAAGCTCCCTGCACCGCGCCCCGCATCAATCGAGCAATGGTGCAAATCGACAATTCCGCCCAGACACCCTCCGCCTCCCGACCTGCCGCGGGACCACCCCACTCGCAACCGCCTCGCGGAATCGGACAGCTGCCCCTCGGCCAGCGAAACGACACGACGCTCGACGCTCGTGTGTCGCGGAGTTCACTGGCGGAAGGGGTGGGATTCGAACCCACGGGGCACGGTTAAGCGCCCTCTCGATTTCGAGTCGAGTGCCTTAAACCACTCAGCCACCCTTCCGGGCCTCGGGAATGAGCATACCTAACGGCGCCAGCCACGCAACCTGCGCGATTCTCTGGCGCACTCGACCAGCGCAATGGGCCGTGTCACCCCGCTTCTGACGCGGCGCCCACAGCGGCAGCTTGACGCGCCATGCCCCGTAAAGGTAGACAGCGCCACATGCTCACTCGCCGGCCCTTCACCCTGTTGCTCCTGCTAGCTGCGGCCGGCGCCACGCCCGGTTTGCCCGCCGACGCGCCGTCGGCAGCACCCCTCTCGGAGCGCATCCTCGCCGCTCCGCCTGCCGAAGCATCCCCCCCGCCCGCCGGCGCCCGCCGTCTTCTGATCTTTGATCGCAATGTCGGCTATCCCGGCCACGCCTCCATCGCCGCGGCCAACTCCGCACTGACGAAGCTCGGCAGGTCCACTGGCGCCTACGAGGCCGAAGTCCACCGTGATCCCATCGTCTTCGCCCCCGCATCACTCGCGCGATTCGACGCCGTTTTGCTCAACAACACCGTCGGCAACCTCTTCACCAACGAAGACCTGCGCACGTCGCTGGCGGAGTTCGTCGCGGCGGGAGGCGGGCTGATCGGCATTCATGGTGCCTCCGTCGCGTTCGTCCACTGGCCCGGTGGCAGCGAGGACTGGCCGGAGTTCGCGTGGATGCTCGGTGCCCGAGGGGCCCGCCACCGCGCAGCGGACGAGCAACTCGTCCTCCGCCTCGACGAACCCGAACACCCACTGGTGCGCGCATTCCCAAGCCCCTCGATCAACCACGCCGACGAGTTCTTCCGATTCAGCGATCCCTGGTCCCGCGACCGGTGCCGAGTGCTCATTTCGGTGGACCTCGCCGCCAGCGCGCTCGTGCCCGGCAATCAGGACATGCCCGCCTTTCGTCCCGACTCCGATTACGCGATCGCCTGGATTCGCCGGCACGGGCGAGGTCGCGTGTTCTATTGCGCACTCGGCCATCAGCCCCATCTGTTTGAAGATCCCGTGTGGCTGAAGTTCCTCCTCGCCGGACTCCGCTACGCGCTGGGCGATCTGACTGCGCCCGACCAGCCCAGCAGCCGGATCAGCCCCGGCCGCATCGCCCAGTCCCGCCTCGGTTGGCAGATCGCGTTGGCCGGCGACCCGCCGCACAGCGTCTCGGTCCGCCGCCTCTGTCGAGCCGCCGCCGGCCTCGCGCTGCATGGAATCGCGCTGGCGAACAAACAGCCGATGAAGGACGACGCTGCTGTCTGCATCGAACCCGCAATGACCGCCGCGCAGCGGGCCGCGTTTCGAATCGAACTGGCCGCCGCTGGCCTGCGACCGCTCGTTCTGTTCGCGGGCGCCGCCACCAACCCTCCCGACGCTGCGCGTCTGGACGAGCTCGCCGCCCGCCTCGGCGTCGAAACCGTAATGTGCGAACGCTCCGGAGGCGACGGTCTGGCAACCGAAACAGCGACCGAGCGGCGCCCGCCTCGCGTGATCGAACTTCGGTCGCCTGTCCTTCCTGGCCATCGCGGTCGTGAAAACGCCGGCATCGCATGGCTCCTCGAGAACACGTTCGCGGACGATGGGCCCGATCCGCTACCACCTCGCACACGTCTCCTCTGGTTCCCTGCCGAGCGGCTCGCGCTCGCCGGGAACAGCGGAACGCCACCGATGGACCTCTCCCGGGTGTTGCGCGCCGCAACTCCGCGCGACGGGACCCTGACCGTGGTTGTCGCAGGAAACATCGGCACGGACGGCTCTCCTTCACCCGCGGTCCGCTCCTTGGTCAGATGGCTCGACGAAATCGCGATCACGCTGGCCAGCCAGCCCGCTTCCTCCGCACGATGAATCGCGCCCCACCCATTTCGCGCCGTAAGTTTTTGCGCGCCGCCGTCGTGCTTCCGTTCGCCGCCACCGCAACTGCACCCAGCGAACGGATCGGCATCGCCCTGATCGGCTGCGGCCTGATGGGCACCGGCCACCTCCGGCACCTGCTGGGACGCGGCGACGTACAGCTCATCGCCGTCTGCGATCCCGACCGCGTTCGCCGCGAGGCCGCCCGCCAAATCGCCGAGAATGCCGACTCGGGCACCGGCCGCGGCTGCGTCGCACTGAACGATTACCGCGATGCGCTCTCGCGCAGCGATGTGGACGCCGTTGTGATCGTCACGCCGGACCACTGGCACGCCATCATCGCCGCCGACGCCGCACGGGCCCGAAAAGACATCTACTGTGAGAAACCGGTGTCTCTCGTTCTCGCGCAGGGTCGGCGCCTCGCCGACGTCGTGCACGCGCGGGGTGTCGTCTTCCAAACCGGCACGCAGTACCGTTCGAAACCCGTCATCCGGCGCATCTGCCAGTTCGTACGGACCGGCGGTCTCGGAAGGGTCCGCCAGGTCTTCACGCTCTGGACACGGGTGAACGGCCTGCCCTATCCGCACAATCCCGCTCTACCCGCCGAACCGGTCCCGGAAGGGTTGGACTGGGACATGTGGATCGGACCCGCGCCGTGGCGGCCGTACAGCTCCCGATACCACCGCAATCCACCCCCCGGTGTGGTGCCCTGGCATTTCTGCTCGGACTTCGGCGTCGGCGCGGTGACCGCTCACCACTCGCACAGCGCCGACATCATTCAGTACGCGCTGGGTATGGAGCGAAGCGGCCCCGTGGAAATCCTCCATCCCGCAGATCGCGCGTTCCCCACCATCACCTGCCGGTACGCGAACGGCACCTTGCTGCACATGGTCGAGAACTGGTCGGATGTGGCCCGGCTCTACCACGCGGTGCCGGCCGACGCGGATCTGCGGGGAATGTTCGGCGGTGTCTTCGTCGGCGAGCGCGGCTGGATCACCTCCATGTCCGGCGCACCGATTCGCGGCGGTCCAGCCGACCTGCTCGAAGAGGCCGGACTCCTCGACGTCCAGGTCGGCGATTTCCAGGACCACCACGACGACTGGATCCACGCGATCCGGTCTCGCGGCCCCACCCGAACCGACGCGGAGCTCGGCCACCGCGCCGCCGCGCTCGGCCACCTGATCATCCTCGCGCTGCGGCTGGGTCGGTCTCTCCGCTGGGATCCGCTCCGCGAAGAATTTCCGGGCGATGAAGAGGCAAACCGTTTGCGCGACGTTGCGCTGCGCCCGCCCTGGAGGCTGTAACGTGCCGCCGGCCGCCGCGATCCGCCCCATGCTGTGCCACTCGCTCGCCGCGATGCTCTCCGCGCTCGTTGCAGCTCTGCATCCGGCCAGCGCCGCCGAACCTGTTGCGCTCGATCAACACGGCCACCTGGGCCAGGTGTTCAGCACAACCGGCTCCCTCCGCGCACTGCAGGTCGTCGTTCCCACTTGGGGAAATCCCTCGGTCCGCGTCACCCTCACCCTCTGGGACTCCACCGCACGGGTGCAGCGACTCGCCACCCGACAGTTCACAAATGTCGCGGACAACGCAACGGTCCGTCTGCCCGTTTCGCCCCCCGCACCGCCCGGCGTGTATTACTGGGAACTCAGCGATCCCCCCTCCAACGGCCGCGCCGGCGTCTATGCAATCCCTGCTGACCCTCCCCGCCCCGGCTGGGCCGCGATCTTCGCCGATCGCGTCGATCCGAGCCGGTGCCTTCAGTTCACCACGGAGGAGTCGCTGCCAGCCGCCGCCTGGATCGCCCTCCTCCGGACAGCCACCGACGACCACCTCATCACGGAAGCCGGCCGCGCACTGGCGAGCGACGCTCCGCCGAGTTCGCTCGCAACGCTGGCCCCCTTGTTGGCGGACCAACGCCGTGCCCATGCAGTGCGCA
Source organism: Kiritimatiellia bacterium (assembly GCA_026417735.1). Classification (NCBI taxonomy): domain Bacteria; kingdom Pseudomonadati; phylum Kiritimatiellota; class Kiritimatiellia; species Kiritimatiellia bacterium. The sequence goes on along the minus strand of JAOACR010000003.1, from coordinate 5,296 downwards.
TGGTGTTCGAGTCCATCCCCGACCCGGAAGCGGACCGGCTGCTGTGCGCCGCACTGGGATCCACCACGGGCCAGTGCCGACTCGGCATCATCCTCAGCCTCGGACGGCGTCGGACCCCCGACGCGGTCAACTCCCTCGCACCGTTGCTCGCCGACGCGGATCCAACCATCGCCGACGCCGCCGCCTGGGCGCTCGGCGAGATCGCCGTCCCCGCCGCCGGTGAAAGTCTCCTCAGCGCACTCACCAATGTGGAGGCTCGTCCGGGTCAGGCCCAACGCCGCGCAGCGGCGGACGCCGCGGTGGTCGCCGCCCGCAGACTGGCACCGCTCGATCCGTCGCTCGCGCGCCGTCTTCTCGATGCGGTAGCCTCCACACCCCATGCGGCTGCGGCGGCCGAGTTCGCCCTGCTCGAACAGTGTCGGCTCAATCCCGCCGCAGCGCCACCCCAGCTTGCCGAATGGGCGACCGCCGAGGACCCGCGCCGACGCCATCTGGCACTCTGGTTGATCCAGAACGACCTCGTCGGCTCAAACCTCACCGCCGCGCTAATCGCCCAGACGTCTGCGCTGCCCCCGCACGTTATGCCGGGCTGGGTCGCTGCACTCGCGCGCCGCGCAGACCCCGCCCATTGGAACGCACTGTTCTCATTCCTTCAGAGCGCAGCGCCCGAGATTCGCCTCGCAGCCCTCACCGCAATTCCCGACTGGCCGCCCGACGCCGAAGTCACCTCACATCTTCTCGCGTTGCTCGATTCGCCGGACCCCTCGACCGCGAATGCCACCGCGACACTGCTGCGCCGACTTCCGTGGAGGGAGGTCGATCAGGCGATCGCCGCACGCCTCGCGCCGGTCGGCGCCCACACGAACGACGCACTTCTGCGCCTCGCCGCCCGTCGGGCCACACCCGCCGCCCTACCCGCCCTCCTCACCGCCGCCCGGGCGCACCCCGATCCGGACCTGCGCGCCGAATGCATTCGCGCCGTCGGCCGACTCGCCACACCGTCCGTTCACGAGGCGCTGGCGGACCTGGCGGTGCGGGCGGGCGAAGATGAAAGGCTCCTCGCCGCGATCGCGCAGGCATGGCGCGACCTGCTCGGCCGCACGCCGGACCGTGATCGCGCGATCGGTCGTCTGCGCGCGCGATGGCAGCGTCTTACACCGGCTGCCCGCATCACCACGTTGAACATCGCCCAAACCGCCGGCGGCCAGGTGGCGCTGGAGCTGGTGATCGCCGCGCTCGATGACGAAACCCCGGAGGTCCGCACCGAAGCGGGCCGGCGGCTCGCCGAATGGACCTCGCCAGAAGCGGTGCCCGCGCTGACCGCGCTCGCTCGCCGGCTGCCCGGCGACGACCCGCAGCGCGCTCGCTTGCTCGCTGGTGCGCTGCGCCTGTGCGCGGCCGCATCCGTACCCCCCGCGGAACGCGCCGCATGGCTTCAACAGCTTCACCCGCTTCTTCGCACACCCGCCGAGCGGCACGCCTGGCTCGCCGCCGCTGTGCTTCCCAACCCCGCGCTGATTGCGCTCGCCCGCCGCTGGCTCGGCGAGCCGGCCGTTCGCACCGAAACGGCCACCGCACTGCTGGCAATGTGTGAGCCCCTGCTCGGCACCGACCACGCAGCGGACGCAATCGCGGCGCTGCGCGAAGTCGCCACAGCAACCGATCTCCCCGAGGCCTCAAACCGCGCACGCGATCTCCTTCGCCGCGCCGGAGACGCCGTTCCATGAACCCACTGTGTTCGCCTTTCCAACGCTTGGACCGGGCCGCGCGCACGCCATCCCATCCTTGGACACGCCGTCGTCCGTCTGTCGCTCTCCCGCGCAACGCGGCGCGCCGGTTGCACGCGCTGCTCCTCGCCGTGCTGCTCGCCGGTGGACGCCAGACCGACGCGGTCGAGCGCAAACTGATCGCCCACGGTTGGGACCTGCTGGCAGTCCACCCCACCGATGTCGCCGCGCATCTGGACCTGTGGACGAACCTACCGGTCGATGGGGTCTCGCTTCACGTCCGCGGGCCAAAACAGAACGATGCGGAGCCCCGCGGCTGCAGCATCTTCACCGACCCGCCCTGGCAGCGGAGCTGGTTCAGCAATGACGTGATCGCGCTGCGCGCGTGCGCAAACGGCGGTCTGCGCCATAACTTCCTCACGGCGTATTGGTCGCCCGCCCGCCGAATCGCATGGACCGACGACGACGCGTGGGCCCGCATCGCCTCCAACCACGCCGTGCTGGCCTGGTTGGCCCGCGAGGGCCGGGCCGCGGGCATCCTGGTGGATCCCGAAGACTACTACGAAGTTCATCAGTACCGCCGCCTCGCCACCGATCCCCCCTGGCCGATCTGCGCTGCGCTCGCGCGGCAGCGCGGCGCGGAACTCATGGCCGCGATCGCCGCAGAATACCCACAGATCACGCTGCTGAGCTTCTGGCTGTTCAGCATGTGCCGCGACCACCTCGACGATCCCGACCCGGCCAGCGCCGTCGAAGAGGCCGGAGATCTCTGGCCCTCGTTCCTGAACGGCCTGCTCCGAGCGCTGCCCCCTGGCGCCCGCCTGGTGGATGGCGACGAACACGCCTACCGCTACGATGCGAGCCGACATGACTTCCACATCGGCGCCTGGCGTGTGCACGGTCCCGCCCGTATGCTCGTCGGCCCCGACGTGCAGCCGGTCTACGCCGCCCGCGTCCTGGCCGGCTTCGGCATCTACCTCGACATGTACATCAACCCGCCCGGCTCACCGTGGTACTTCGGCGAACTGCACGGATCGCGCGCGCGACGGCTCCTCGCGAACCTCGCCGCGGCAACCGCGGCAGCCGATGAGTTCGTCTGGGTCTACGGGGAACAGTGCGACTGGGTCCGCTGGCGCCTGCCCGGCCGCGAGACCAACCGGACCTGGAGCGCTTCCATCGCCGGATTTGAGGACATCCTCGCGATCGCGCGCAATCCGAGCCGCTGGGCTCGCGTCTGGGTCGAACGGCAGCGCACCGCCGGCTCGATCACCAACCTGCTCGCCGATGGCAGTTGCTCGCCCACGACCAACGTGACCGCCGCGCAGGCCGAGGACCCTCTCCCCGCGGGGTGGTCGCGCTGGCGCCGCGAACAACGACGCGCCGGTCGTCTCGGTGTCGATGCGAACGTGGGCCGCAAGTGCGCCGGCTCGCTGCACGCCGCCGGCGTCGAAGAGGGATGCTTCGTCACATCCGTGCGGCTTCCTCCCCAAACCCCCGTCGTCATCGAGGCGCACGCGCGCGGCGGTCCGGCGACCGTGCTGATCGGCTGGAAGCAGTCCGGCGCTTGGAACTGGTCGCTGCCGATGCCGCGCCTTCGGTTCGCCGAACCGCTCCCCGATGGATGGCGGCGAGCCTGCGACCTGGTGACCACGCCGGAGGCGGCCGACGAGCTGGTGCTGATGCTCAGCGTCCGGCAGGCAGAAGGTGACGCCGTTTGGTTCGATGACATCTCCGTCGTCCCACTCCCCCCCTGGTAGCCGCGCACCACGGTGACCAGCGGCGCGTTACATCGAGGCCGAGGACGTTCGCGCCAGGCCGGCCTCTTTCACGGCCCCGCCCTGCCGCACTTCCGCGCACCCGGTCGCCTTGAGAGAGAGTTTCGCGAACGTCGGGCGGCAGCTGGCGCATTTTCGCAACCGAATCGGGAAGCGGTTCGCTCCGCACCACTTCGGCGCAGCGTCCTTCGGCTGCAGATTTGCGGTCCGGCTCTGCGTGGGGTAGAACAGCCGCGTGCCGTTGTTTGTCAAGATTTGCGGTCTGTGCCGTGCCGACGACATCGCCGCTGCAAACGAAGCCGCTCCGGACGCGGTCGGTTTCGTTTTTTGGCCCCGTTCGGTTCGCGCGGTACGGCCGGAGCAGGTCGCCGAGTGGCTGCCCGACCTCCGGCCTGACCTCGAACGGGTCGGCGTGTTCGTGAATCCCGCGCCGGATGAGTTGCGCCGCGCGGTCGACATTGCCGGGCTCACGATCGTACAGCTCCACGGCGAGGAACCCCCTTCCCTCGCGGCAGGACTGCGGGTGTGGAAAGCGATGCCCGCCGCGGCCGCCTCAGTCTCCGCGGCGACCGGCTGGCCGGCAGAGGCAATCGTGCTCGACAGCGGCACTGGCCAACACCCCGGCGGCACCGGCCTGCCGGCCGATTGGCACCGCGCCGCCGCCTTCACCCGCGCGTTCCCGGGCCGCGTGGTGCTCGCCGGCGGGTTGACGCCCGACAACGTCGCCGCCGCGGTGCGGGAAGTCGCACCCTGGGGAGTAGATGCGAGCACGGGCGTCGAGTCCGCGCCGGGACGGAAGGATGCGGCCAAGATGAAGGAGTTCGTGCAGCGATGTCGCGCGCTGTGACCGTTCCGGACTCCCGCGGCTGGTTCGGCCCGTACGGCGGACGGCACGTGCCAGAAACGCTGATGGCACCGCTGGAAGAGCTCGAGCGGGAGTTTCGGCGCGCGTGGCGCGACCCGTTGTTCCGCCGCGAGTTCGAGTCCCATCTGCGCGAGTACGTCGGCCGGCCGACCCCTCTGTATTTCGCAGAGCGCTTCTCCGAACGAATCGGTGCACGGGTCTACCTCAAACGGGAGGACCTCTGCCACACCGGTGCCCACAAGATCAACAACGCCCTCGGCCAGGTGCTGCTCGCCCGCCGCATGGGCAAACGCCGGGTCATCGCGGAAACTGGCGCTGGCCAGCACGGCGTCGCCACCGCGACGATGGCCGCGCGGTTCGGCCTCGAATGCGTCGTCTACATGGGCCGCGTGGACATGGAGCGGCAGGCGTTGAACGTGGTCCGCATGCGCATGCTGGGTGCGCGAGTCGTGCCGGTGACCGCCGGACAGCAAACACTGAAAGAGGCGATCAGCGAGGCGATGCGAGACTGGGTCACCAACGTTCGCACCACGCACTACGTGCTGGGCACCGTGTTCGGCGCGCACCCGTATCCGCTGATGGTCCGCGAGTTCCAGAGCGTGATCGGGCGGGAAGCCCGGCGCCAGATCCTCGCCGCAGAACGGCGGCTGCCGACGTTGCTGGTTGCCTGCGTCGGCGGCGGCAGCAATGCGATCGGCCTTTTTTATCCGTTCATTCGGGAATCCGACGTCAGGCTGATTGGTGTCGAGGCAGGCGGCGAGGGCATCCGGCCGGGCAAGCACGCCGCCCGTTTTGCGGGGGGCCGGGTCGGCATTCTTCAGGGCACGCGTACCTATCTGCTGCAGGACGAGGAAGGCAACATCGAACTTACGCATTCGGTCAGCGCCGGCCTTGACTATGCGGCGGTTGGTCCCGAACACGCATTGCTC
>JAOACR010000002.1 GCA_026417735.1 Kiritimatiellia bacterium | reverse complement strand
CGCCGTTTGTGGCGACAAAGCTGCCGCCCGCCACGTGCAGTGCGCCAGTGCCACGGTTCCCCACACGAATTTGAGCCGCGGCGTTCGTGATGTTGCGGTACTCCCCGCCAGTGATCGTGAACTGACTGCGCTGCGCATTTGTCCAGAGAAAGTCGCCGATGAGCAGGTTTCGGATATGGATGATCGTGCCGCTGGCCAGATTGAGAAGGCCTGTTGCGGAGGCGTAAAAACTGGGCGCGGAGGCGCCAACAGTCAGATCGACCCAGTTGGTGAGGGTACCGCCATTGATCGTAAGAATTCCAGTCTCACGGGCGCCCAGAGCCAGACTGCCGCGGATCAATGTGGTGCCGCCGAACAAATTCACATATGCCACAGGCCCAGGCACTGTGCCGTCAAACGCGACTTCCAATGAGGGTAGGTGATCCCAAACACCGCTGTACTGGGTCAACGAGGCGTTCCGATCGATCCGCGTCTGACCCATGTTACGAGTGTAGAGGAGACCATTATTGGTGATGATCAGCTGAGCTGCTCCACCGAGGTAAAAACCAGAATTTGTCACAAGCCCGCCATTGATCAGCAGCGTCATCGTCGACGGATGGTTGAAGCTCAACCCGTTGTTGTTGTTGCCCCCGACACCTCCGACGTTCGTGACGAAGAGCCATCGGCCAGCAGGCACGACGTACGTGCCGCCCGCCACCCACAGGCGGATTGTGCCGAGGGTCACATCGACGTTCTGCGTGACCGAGTAGTTCGAGCCTTCGGTGAAAAACGCGGCAGTGTTCGGGATTACGCTGTTGCTCCAGTTGGCCGCGTCGGACCAGTTGCCGCCAGAGAAATTCAGCCAGGTGTTGCTGATCAGTTGCGCTGATGCGGCAGGGGCGAGGAGACCGACGATGCAACCAAGCGTCAAGCGGATTACGGGTCCAAAGAGTTTGCGCTTCATTCCGCACCTCTTTTGGGCTCAACGTACCCGGTATGGAAGGTTACCAGAAACCCTACTATTGTCAATTCAACGGCCGTCATGGAGAACGCGAACCACCGGGCTTCCGGGCGGGCGCTCGAAGATCGGACAACAGAGCATCGGGCAGCAACTTGCGGAATATGTCGGTCCGGAGTCCGATCGCGTTGAACGGGATCGGGTCGGGTCCGAAGCAACCGGGTGGACGGTGGCCGGTCTTGATTTGGAAGTTGCCGTGTTCGGGGGCGAGGAACGGAGTCTCCGGCTCGGCGGTGATCTGGTTCGCGAGCCAGCGGGGGGCTGCGCCGCTTCTCCACCCGAGCATTTCGCAGCGCCAGATGTAGTTTCTGAAGATGTCGTTGCGATTCGGGTTCTCGGGGAGATTGGCCAGCGCAGGGTATCGGGCGAGGAACAGGGCGCGGTCGATATCTGGTTTCTCCAATGTGCCCGTGATGAACTCGCGCCAGCGCGCCTCGGCCCAGGGAGTGAAGCTGATCGCGGCGGGTGCGAGGGCGATCACGTTGCCGTCGACCTCGTTCTCCTTACCGCCGTGGATTTGGACACTCCCGAAGATGTTGTGACCGCCCGCTCCGCACCGCAGGAAAATGTTTCCGCGGATGACGACCCCGCAAATGGCGTCGTCGAGCCGGATACCGGCGCGCCCCACGTCGGCGGTGACCGTCTCGCCGGCTCGTCGGCCGATGTGATGCCAGAAGTTGTGGCGGAACCGGACGCCCCGGAAGGTGGGATTTCCCCACATGTCCGCGCCGCCCTGGTCATCCGACTCGGTCACCACGTGGGCGATTTCGTTCATTTCAACGAGGTGATCATTGCCGGCCACACGGAAGGCACTGCTGCGGACATGGTGAACGAGGCAATGTGCGATGCGGTGCCCGACGCCCGCCAGCGAAACGGCGGGCGTGTAGGTGGGATGGATGCGAGACAGATCGTGGATATGGCAGTTCTCTACGAGGTGGCCGCCCGGCGTCAGGGTGCGGCGATCGCCGCCACTGGCGAAGATGCCTCCTCGTCCCATTGAGTACACGTCGCAGGAGCGGACCGTGTTCGAGCGGCCGCCATCGAACACGATCGCGTCGCCCGCAAAGTGTCGGATCACACAGCCGGCGATGTACACATTGGTGCCCGCTCGGAACCGCAGCGCGTCGTGGGCGCCGTACTGCCACACCAGTCCGAGAAAGGCGACGTGCGCAAGGTTCTCTGCGCGCAGCATGGGCTCCGCGCAGGCGGAGACGACCCACTCCGTAGCTCCTTTGGCGGGCGGCATCGCGATGATGCGGTGGGCGTTGGGCAGCACCGCCCACTCGCCGGGTTGGTTGATCTCGCTGATGGCGTTGACCGCCCGCCAAAAACCACCCTTGCGGAAGCCGTACGTGTGCCACGGTGGTTCCAGGTGGATGCGGCGTGCTGCGGTCTCGATCGCGCGGACGTGTTCGTAGGAATCCGCCCAGCGGTGATGCCAGTAGCCATGCAACAGCAAAGCCGGTTCGTTGGTCCACCGCGCCGGCCGGTCGCCGTCATACCCGAGGATCCCTTCCTTGACGGCGCCGGTGGTACGGCCGTGTGCCAGCACCGGATTGGTGCCGTGGACGGAGACGAGTGGCACCCAGCCATCGTCCGGCCAAGCGGCGCGCGGCAGCGCACCGCCATCCGCGAAGAGTTCCAGCGTGGGGATGGTGCGAAAACCTCGGCCGGACGCGAAGCCCCCCAGGACCAGCGGCGGGGGGTTGGTCAGGCCGTGCGCGGCGAGGTCGAACTCGATCAACCGGTCGGCGATGTCCGGATCGACGAGCGCGCGGTAAGAGTCGGAGAGCGGAGCGGGGCGAAGGCGGACTCCGCCGTCGAACTCGGGTGGTCGGTCGGGATCGGCGGCGCGCCAGACGATCGGCGCATTGGGTGTGCCGGAGTCGCGTGCGTCGAGGAGAACGGAGGTACGGATCGCATATCGGCCGGGCGCGAACCAGAGGATCGCGCCACCCGGCGGAAGGCCCCCGGCGGTGCGGAGGCGGCGGAGCGCGTCTCGAGCACCGTTCGGGGTGGCCAGAGGGCGCTCGCGCGTGCCGGGATTCGCATCATCGCCGTGCGGCGCAACGAAGAGCTCGATCGCTGGTTTCGGCCACTGTGGTAACGGGGAAAGGCGGTCGCGAACGGTTCCCGGTTCGGGATCGGCGAGGAGGCGCTCGGCCTCGTCGCGATGGGCAAGAGGCGCGTCCTTGAGAGCGAGAACTTCGCGGAGATCGGATCGCATGCGGTCGAGATCGCCCGCCTCGAGTGCAAGACGGGCGCGCGCGAGCAACGCGATGCTGCGCACCTGTACTTCCGCTGAGGGCATGTCGAGCAACCGGGCGACCAGCTCGCCTGCCTTCTCCGCTTTGCCCGCCTCGATGAATGCCGCGAGTTGAGCGAGCATCAGGGACGTCCGTTCAGCAGGGGCAAGCGCAAGCTGGTCCGAAGCACGCTCGAGAACCGCGGCGGGCCAGCTGGATGCGGCGCCTTCGCGGATCCAGCGGCGCAGCCGTTCGAGCGACTCGGTCCGCCAGAACGCTAGACTCTGGGCGTCCGCCACCACCTCGAGCAGTGCAGCCGCGGCTGCCGCGCTGCGGCCGCGCGCGATCTCGAGCTCGGCTTCCAGCCAGCGTGCGGCCACGCTCGCCGCGCCCGAGCCGCTACGAGCGGCCGTCTGGTCCACTGAGCGCAGTACATCGGTGGCTTCGGCGAGGCTGCCTCGCTCGATTGCCCTGACCGCGGCGTCCCACGCATCGACGAACTCGGCGGTGTCGGGCCCGTCCGCCAGTGCGAGTCGCAGAGAATCGGACGGTCTGAGAGGGACCGCGAAGACGGTTGCCCGCTCCACCGCCATGTCCAGTGAACCAACGCCGGCATTGGCGTATCCGATCCGGAGCGTCGGAGCTGCCGGCGGCGTGTAGGGATCCGTCATCGCGCGTTGGCCAACGGGCCAACCCGCCAAATACACCCGCATGGTCCGGCCGTCCCAAGTGGCGGCCACATGAAGCCACTGTCCGAACGGAACAGGAGGGGTGGTGAGACTCACCGCATGCGGCGGGGCTGGTCGGCCAATGGAGAAACTGAGCGTGCGACGGACGGTGTCTGCGGTGAGGCGAAATCCGTCCGAGTAGCCGTTCCCGACGGCGATCAACGTGCCGTTCGACGCCCCCCCATTGCCCAGGAGGCCGCCCTGTCCCTCGATGCGGACAAGCAGTTCCACGGAGAAGCCCCGGCCCAGATCTGCCGGCAACGGGGCGGTGAACGCGCCCCGATCGAGGCGAAGAGCGCGCCGGTCGGGTGTGGAGCCTTCGACCAGCACGGGGAAAGCCCCGGTGGTCGCGGCGCCCCGCTCAGCGCGGTATGTCAGACCGCTGATGGTGCCCAACTGCCCCGCGGCCGCCGAGCCGGTCGTAACGATGTCCGGCCTTACGGCAAACGACACGACCGCCGCAGGCAATGGTGGGGCAGGCTCCGGCGGGGGGGGAGGCGGCGGTCTGCAGCCGAGGAGAGCGGGAGACAACGCGATCACAACCATTGGGCACGCGATCAGCCGGGAATTGACTTCGAGGGAATGCATGGCCTCAGTATACGAGAAATCGCGCGTTCTGCATGATTCGGTGCCCATGCTGCGGTTGGAGATGGCGCCCGCGATAGCGACACGGCGACGAATGAGCATGCAGTTTGCCGCCCGCTGCGGCAGGGGGTATCGTCCTGATGTGGCCAGGTGCGTTAGGGTTTGGTTCAGCTTCTCTGTGGCGGTTTTCAGTGCGCTGGTGGCAAACGCCACCGTTCGCATCACTGAGTTTTCCGCTTCCAACTCGAGGACGATTCGTGACGAGTTTGGAGATGCTTCCGACTGGATCGAACTGGCGAACATCGGCACGCAAACGGTGAATCTTGCGGGCTGGCGGCTCACGGATGAGATCGGCAATTTGTCCAAGTGGGTGTTTCCCTCGACGAACATTGCACCGGGAGAATACTGGGTCATCTTTGCTTCCGGCCGGAACCGCGCGACGCCGGGCCGAGAGCTGCACACCAATTTTGAGTTGAAAAAGGACGGCGAATATCTGGCGTTAGTGGCCTCAAACGGGGTGATTGTGCAGGCGCTGAATCCTTTCCCGACGCAGGCGACCGATGTGGCCTACGGCCTGCTGCCCGCCACGACCTCGATGACGTTGGTGGTCCGGACTAACGCTCCCTGTCGCTACCGAGTGCCGGACGCCGATCCGCCGTCCGAGTGGGTGTTCGAATGGTACGACGACAGCGCGTGGCCCACCGGACGCACCGGTGTGGGGTTTGGTGCGAACTACTCGAATTATCTCGGGTCGACGGTATCGAACGAAATGTTCAACCGGCGGACCGCGGTGCAGATCCGTATTCCGTTCGTCGTCGAGCGGCCTGCCGCGGTGCAGTCGCTGACGCTCGAGATGCAGTTTGACGACGGCTACATGGCCTGGATCAACGGTCGCGCGATTTGGGCGACGAACCTCTCCTTGGCCTATTTGCCGCCGAACTGGAATTCCACCGCAACGGCGGAGAATGATGGTCACCAGGTCTCGCAGGTCGGCATCCGGAAGCCGTGGTCACGGCTCGTTGTTGGCACCAACGTACTGGCGATCTACGGCTTCAATCGGGCGACGAACAATTCGGATCTACTCATTCGCGCAGGGCTCGTCGCGACGACCGAGCAGTACAGCGTGAACAGCACGAACTGGGCGTTCTTTTATCCGCCGACGCCCGGCGCGCCGAACGTTCCGCAGAACCAGGTGCGGGGGCCGGTCATTGAGAGCGCCTACAGTTCGGGCCGCCCGATCCCGGCGGGACAGAACCTGGTGCTGACCGCAGCGGTGCGTCGGGTCGCCTCCGACATTCAGTGGGTGCGGGCCTACTACGTGGTGATGTTCGGATCCGAGACTGCAGTTTTGCTCAAGGACGATGGCGTGGCGCCGGACGCGGCGGCGGGAGATGGAACTTTCAGCGGCACGGTGCCGACGGGGGTGATGGCCGTCCCCGGCCAGATGGTCCGGTGGCGCTACGAAGCGAGGGACAAGGCGGGGGGTGTCACTCTGCTGCCGCCGTTCTCGGATCCGTGGGACAGCTCGCAGTACTTCGGCACGGTCATGGAGGATCGGACCATCACCAGCCGTCTTCCGCTCGTGCATGTGTTCATGCCGAACTGGAGCGCCGCCTACAACGAGGTTGGTACCTACGGGTGCGTCTGGCACCTTGACGAATTCTACGACCGTGTGCGGTTCGATCTGCACGGCCAGAGCACCTCCGGTGGCGCCTTTCCGAAGAAGAGCCTCAACCTCGATTTCCCGTCGGACCATCGCTTCCACTACGGAGGACCCCGCCGGGTGAAGGACATTGATCTGCTGTCCAACTGGGCGGACAAGGCAAAGGTGCGCAACGTGATTCCGGCGGAATGGTTCGCCGCGTTCGACATGCCGGCGCATTTTTCCTTCCCCGTCCGCGTGCATTCGAACGGCGTGTTTTTCTCGACGTACGATTTGATAGAGGACGCGGACAACCGTTTCATCGAGCGGCTGGGTTTCGACGGGGACGGCGCGCTCTACAAGATGTACCAGGCGCTGACCTCGTCGGTGGTGTATGCGGAGAAAAAGACGCGGCGCGACGAGCCGAACACCGACCTGCAGGAGCTGATTGATGCGCTCAATCCTGCGCGTCCGCTGGCGGAACGCTCGCGGTGGGTGTTTGACAACGTGGACATTCCGCGCGCGGTGAACTACTTTGCCGCCCGTGCGGTGATCAACGACGTCGACCACGGGCACAAGAACTACTACCTCTACCGTGATTCGGAGGGCAGTCTGCTCTGGATGCTGCTGCCGTGGGACGTGGATCTCTGCCTGGGGCATCGATGGACGTCGACCTACAATTATTTCGACCCGAACGTCTACACGAACGAGAGCTATCTGAGCGGTAGCGGCAATCGGTTGTACCGCGCGCTGCTTGACACTCCCGCGGTTCGCTCGATGGTTGCCGCGCGCATGCGCACCGCGATGGACCGTTTTCTGGGGCCGCCTGGCACGACGAACGGTTGGTTCGAGCAGCGGATCCGTTGGTGGCTGGACCAGCTCGACCCGCCCGATGTCGCGGTGTCGGATGCGGACCTCGACTACGCAAAGTGGGGATCGTGGACGCCGTGGCAGACCGCGCGCGAGGCGGGCGACGAAATCCTGAATTTGTTCCTGCCGGGTCGACGGTGGTACCTGGAGACCCAGACCGTTACGAACGGGGGGTTGATCCCGATGTCGCCGCCCGACTTCTCGCGAGTTGCGATCCGACGGATCGAATCGTCGCCGCCCTCGGGCAATCAGGACGAGGAGTACATCGAGCTGGTCAACACCAACTCGTGGCCGGTGGATCTCTCCGGCTGGTCGTTCAGCAACGCGGTGCGATTCGTGTTTCCGGGCGGAACGATCCTGCTGCCGGGTTCGAATCTCTTTGTTTGCGCCGACTTCTGCGCGTTTCGGACGCGGCCGGTCTCGCCGCGGTCCAACGAGATGGCGTATGTGACGGGACCGTTTGCGGGGCATCTGTCCTCGTGGGGTGAATCGGTGGAGCTGTGGGACCACCGTGGTCGGCTGGTGGCGGCGACGAACTATCCGCCGTCGCCTTCCGCCTGGCAGCAGTATCTGCGGGTCACGGAGATCATGTTCCATCCGACCCCGCCGCCAGCGAGCTCCCCTTGGACGGACGATCGGGAGTTCGAGTGGCTCGAGCTGGCCAATCTGGGTGATGCGCCGCTCAATCTGAAGGGGGTTCGATTCACCGCGGGCATCCAGTGGGGATGGACGAACGACGTCTGGCTTCCGCCGGCGGGGCGGGTGGTGGTGGCGCGAAACCCGGCGGCGTTTGCGTCGCGATACGACACGAACGGCATCGTCGTATTCGGCCCCTGTGAGGGGTATCTGGACGATAGCGGGGAAGAGCTGAAACTCGAGGATCCGAACAACGAGACGATTCTCGAGTTCGACTACAACGACGCGTGGCAGCCGGCAGCGGATGGCGAGGGTGCCTCGTTGGTGATCACGAATCTGGCCGCACCGCACTCGGAGTGGGGACGGCGGGAACACTGGGGCGCGTCATGGGTGTGGCAGGGCACACCCGGCCGACCGGAGCCGGGAATGGGACCGGCGTGGGTTCTGATCAACGAATGGCTCGCTCACGGTGACGTAACGCCCGACTGGATCGAGCTGTACAACCCCGGTGAGTTCGCGGTGGACATTGGCGGGTGGTGGCTGAGCGACGATCTGGCCCGTCTGCGCAAGTTTGTGATTCCGGCCGGCACGGTGATTCCGCCGGGCGGTTACCTCGTCCTCGGCGAGTCCGCGTTCAACTCGACGAACCACCCTGGTTGCGTGGTGCCCTTCGCGCTCAGTGAACTGGGTGAGGAGATTCATCTGACCGCGGTCACCAACGGTGTGGCGACGTCCTGGCGACAGAGCGTGGTATTCGAAGCATCGGACCGGGAGGTGACGTTCGGGCGACATCTTCGTTCGGACGGTGTGGTCAAGTATCCGCCGTTGTCGGCGCCCACCCCGGGCGCGCCGAACGCGCCGCCGAAGGTGGGCCCCGTGACGATCACGGAGATTCTGTACGCGCCGCTGGCGGGCGGGGTGGAGTACGTTGAGATTCTTGCAGTGACCAACGGACTGGTACCGCTCTACGAGGTCACCGCGCCGACGAACCGATGGCGGGTCAGCGGCGGCATCGCGTTCACGTTCCCGCCAAACACGGTGTTGACCGGCCGGCAGTACGCGCTGGTGGTGGGGGGAGATCCGGTCGCGTTTCGAGCCTCGAACTCGATTCCGCGGCACATCCAGATCTTTGGACCGTTCACCAATGTATTGGACAATGCCGGTGACACGGTTCGGCTCCGCAAACCGGGGTATCCGAACGCGGACGGGTTTGTGCCGTTCATTCTGGCGGACGAGGTCGAGTATGATGATGTGTGGCCATGGCCGCCAGCGGGTCGGCTGGACGGACGTTCGATCGAAAAGATCCGGCCGACATGGTACGGAAATGATCCCGCCCATTGGAGGGCGGGTGTCCCTCGTGGTACGCCCGGCGGGCCGTGCTCGAACGGCGACGCGAACACGAACGGTATCCCCGACGAGTGGGAGTTGGTCCAGTTCGGGAGTCTTGGCCCCTCCAACGCGCTCGCGGACCGCGATGGCAACGGCCGCGCAGATCTGTTGCAGTTTCTCGACGGCTCAGGTGTGAGCAATGCACTGACCGAACTGATGTTGGTCGCAGTGTCGAATCGGAGCGGGTTAGTTTCGTTCGAGGCGCGACGCGCTGAGGGGCCGGGCTACCAGGGCCGACGGCGATACTACGCGGTGGAGACGACCACCTCCCTGACGGCGGGAGTCTGGAGTCCGTTGCCCGGCTTTATGCGCATTGAGGGTGCGGGGCAAACAGTGGTGGTGACGAACGGGCCGGCCCCTTCGAGCCGGATGTTGAGGGTCCGTGCATGGTTGGAGGAGCTACCCGAGTGAGCCGGCGGCCCTGGTGGCTGGCGATCGCACTGGCGGGCGCGGCGGTGGCGGCGGAGCCTTTGCCGCGAGTATTGATCATTGGTGATTCGATCTCGATCGGTTACACACCGCACGTCCGCGTGTTGCTGCAGGGGCGCGCGGAGGTTTTCCATAACCCCGGCAACGCGATGCACACCCGCCACGGTCTTGCGCAGCTGGATGCGTGGCTGGGAACAGATCGGTGGGATGTGATTCATTTCAACTTCGGGCTTCATGATCTGAAGCATGTCACCGCCGAGGGCAGCAACGCGCTGGCGAAGGGGCAGGGGACGCGGCAGGTGGATCTGCCCGAGTACCGGCGAAACATCGAGGCGATTGGCCGGCGCCTGCTCTGCTGCGGTGCGCGCGTCATCTTTGCGACCACCACACCCTATCCGGAGGGCACGTCGCCCTACCGGGATCCGGCCGACTGCGCGCTGTACAACGACGCCGCATTATGCGTGCTGCGCCCGTTGGGTATTGCGGTGAATGATTTGGCGAGGCTGGCGCTGCCGAACCTCGGGCGTTGGCAACGGCCGCGCAACGTCCACTTCAATGAGGAGGGGAGCCGTGCGCTGGGGGAAGCGGTTGCGCAGGAAATCTGGCGTGCGCTGGGCGGGCGGCCCGATGACATAACCAGTTTCCGCTGAAGCGCTCGATGCACTCTACCGCTTGCGGAACATGTCTGCTCTTGGCGGGGCTGGTGTCGCCCGCGGTGGCCGGCCCGATCGTCTCGAATCTTCTGGCCGGATACGACGAAATCGCGACGGTGCGTTGTGACGTCCATCGCGAGGCGACCGGTCCCCAGGGAACGGTTCGACGACTGAGCCGCGTGATCTGGGCGAGGCCCGATCGGCTGCTGTCGGAGACCTTCTCGCCGTTGCGGCGGCGGGTGGTGTCGGATGGAACGACGTTTTGGAGCTATGTCGAGGGGGATCTTTGGGGATTCTCGCGGGCTGTGGCCGAGCTAGACGAGGACATGCGGCGGTCGCTCCTGGTGGTGCCGGGCACTCCGATGGACCTGTTGCTGAGGTGGGCGACCGCGCCGGAACGGGAGCAGGGGCCGCCCTCGAATGGCTGGCGGAGGATCGTGATCGGCGGGACGCCGGCGGGTGAAGTCGTGCTCGATCCGGCGGGCCGACCCGCGCAGATCGCGATTTATCGTCCCGAGGGTGGCGAGGAGCCGCTGGCGGTGTGGACGTACAGCGGGTGGGTGCGCAGTTCCGGCGGGGCATGGATCCCGACCCGGCACGATGTCGTGCTGAGGGGGCCGAGCGAAATGCTTCGCGAAACGACCCGATTTGAGAATTACCGTGTCGGTACGCCCGTTGAGACGGAGGAGTTCAATCGGGCGGTGCGGGCGCTGCAGCATCTTCGTTTCACGAACGAGTGGTCGGTGATCTACGGCGCCTCGCCCGCGCCGCGGTAAAGGCGGATCCAGAGAGGATTGCGGCGCCGCGCTATGGTTGGCTGCGAGAGATCTCGACCAGCCGCTGACGGAGCGAGCGCCGGAGTTCCGGCGCGACCGGCGCCGCTGCGGCCTCTTCCAGCGCCTTGCGCAACTCTTGTGGTGGCAGCGCGGAGGGGTGTGCGGCGAGGGAGAGGATCGCTGCGGCCGCTTCGTCGGCCAGCTGGCCGGAGAGCATCGCGCGGGCTTTGTGCAGCGACGCCGCACAGGGGACCTGGCCGAGCGCGGCGAGGAATGCGCGGCGGTCGTCATCGGTGGCCAACAGCGGTTCGAACGCAAGCAGGCGCTCGGCCTTTTCACCGAGCGGTCGGTCGCCGGCGGCTGTCCACCCCAGCGCGGCGCGCAGTGCAAGCTGCTGAAGAGGGCCGGCGCCCTTCTGGTGGGCGACCGCCGTCAGCCAGTCCAGCGCATGGATGTCCGGCCATTCGGTTAACAGTCGGGCGGCGGTGTCGCGGACCTCAGGGTCGGTCGCGCTGGTGGCGCCGATGACCACCGCGGCGGCCGCTGGTCCGCCGACACGGTGGAGCGCCCGAAGCAAGGGCGGGCGCGCCGGCACTGCGGCGGTCTGCAGCGCGTTGGAAATGGCGGCAATGAGCGGCGCTGCGGGATCTGTGCCGTGTCGCCGCGCGATCACGGCTAGCAGCGTCCGTTCCGCCGCGGATATTTCCGCCGGGGCCTGCAGTGCGCTCCACCGTGAGAGCAACGCCAGCATGTCCGCGATGGTGCCGACGTCCCGCAGGGCGCTCACGGCTGCAACGCGGACGGCGGGATCCCCGTGACCGGTCAAGCGCACCATAGCGTCCGCTGCGGGCGCCCAGGCTCGGCGGCCGAGCAGCTCCAACGCGAGCGCGATGTCCGCGGGGGCGCCGGCGGGGTTGAGCCATTGCACCAGAAAGTGGTCGGCGGCTTCGCCGGGAAAGCCCTCGAGAGATCGGCGGGCGGTGTCAGAGTCTGGGGAGTCCGCGGTTCGGGCGAGTTCCCAGAGGCGGGGCAGTGCGGCGGCGCGGCCCCACCGGCCTATGGCAGACAGCGCAAGATTCCGAAGATCCGATCGGGAGTCGGACGCCAGTTCCAGCAGCAGCGTGTCCACCGATTCCGGGCGGTGGCGGATCACGGCGGCGAGCAACGCATCGCGCAGGGGCGTTGGGAGGTCGGCGAGCAGGTCCGCGGAGAGGCTGGGGGGAGCGGCCAGCTCGCCTCGCCGTAGCAGATGCGCTGCGGCGAGCCCGACGGCGGGGTTCGACTCCGTCCGCACGAGCGCGACCGCGTCTGCCCCGGAATTCGTCGCGGCACGGACGCGGAGCGCGATCGCGTTCGCCGGACGGGGGGGGGTGCCGAGGGCGTCAAGCGCCGGGAGTATCGACTGCAGCGGTCCGCCGCGGCGCAGGAGTTCGTCCGCGGCGCTCCAGAGCGCTTCGATGAGCGGCGTCGAGGGTGGCCGTTGCGGGTCGACTGCCGCACCGACGAGCTCACGGATTGCGGCGTTGTTCGCAATGCGGGCCAGGGCTCTGGCGGCTGCGGCGGCGACATCGGGGTCCGCATCGGCCAGGTGACGGGCGGCGAGCGAAACGGTGGCCTCGTCGCGGCGCCGGCCAAGACTGTCGAGAAGGCCTGCGAGCGGGCGGCCCGTGGTGCTCTCGGCAGCCTGGCGCATTGCGGCGGCGGCGGCGGGGTGCTGCAGCGTTTCCAGCGCGCCGCGAGCGGCGTCGCACCACTGGGAGCTGACGAGGTAGGGCCGAAGTATCGGGACGGCGGCCTCGGTGGCAACCGCAGCCAGTTCGTGCATCGCCACAGCGACCGCTGCGGCGGGAACGTTGGACTGGGTAAGCACGGCGAGGCATTCCGCTTCAGTTCGGAAGGGTGGAGCGCCGGCGAGGCAGGGCCGGGAGGAGGAGAGGGTGCACGCGATGAGGGCGAGCGCACGGCGATGCTGGAAACACCGGCGCATTCAGCCGAACAACCAGGGAGCGCGCGCGGCGCGCGAGAGAAAGCGATTTGCGTCCGGTGCGTCGCGAAAACGCTCGGCGGCCGGATCCCAGACCAGTGGCCTCTGCAGCCGCTGCGCAATGTTCGCGGCATGGACGAGGCTCATCGAGCGATGCATCACGACCTCGTCGGCGACCGGCCGCTCGCGGCTGCGAATACAATCGAGGAAATTGCGCACGTGATCGAGCGCGCGACCGGTGCGCTGCTGGTAGACGGCGAGCAGCCGGCGTGATTCGCGGAGCAGCGCCGGATGGGACACCGCCGGTACCGAATCGCCGTCGGCCGTTCCCGCGGCCCCCTCGTCGCCCTCGATCCATTCGCCGCAGGCGCCGCGCCAGTGTCCCCGGCCCGCCTCCAGTACCATCGTGACACCGTTGGCGAAGCGCAGTCGGGTTCCGTCGCCAGTGGTGTTGGGCGCCGGCTCAATCTCCACCGGTGCCTCGGGGGGCGGCTCGATTGCTTGTAGGCACTGCGCGATCGTATGCGCGCCCCATTCGCCGATCGCGCCGGTGTGGAAGTCGGCGTCGTTGCGCCAATTTCCGCCAACGTAGCGGGCGTTGTACGGCCGCCACGGGCATGGGCCGAGCCAGGCGTCCCAATTTGTTTCCTCGGGGGCCGGTTCAGGTTGGGGCGGCGCCCATTCCACGCCGAGCACGGTGGGTCCGCTGGCGATGTGCGCGTAGCAGGTGTGCAAGCGGCCGAGACGACCCGTGCGAGCCAGCTCGAACACGAGTACATGGTTCGGCTCGCTCAGCCGCTGCGTGCCGGTCTGGTAGATGCGGCCGAATCGGGTCGCCGTCTCCACTACTGCCCGGCCTTCCGCGACCGTCATTGACGAGGGTTTTTCGCAGTACACATCCAGGCCCGCGCGCATCGCCCACACCGCGGCGAGCGCGTGCCAGCGGTCGCCGATCGCGATCAATGCGGCGTCGAAGTTGGCGGCGCAGGCCAGCAGGTCGCGGATGTCATGAAAGATCGCACAGTCCCGTGTTTGGTGCTGCTGGTCCACCCTCATCTTCGCGGCTTCCCGGTGTGGTCGGTGCACATCGCACACGGCCAGCACCTGTACGTCCGGCTGGCGCAGGAACCACTGCAGAACGTAACGGCCGCGGCCTCCGATGCCGATGGCGGCCAGGCGAATTCGTTCGTTCGGCGAGACGGTGCCAGCTCGGCCCAGGGTCGCGGCCGGCACGACAAGCGGCCAGGCCATTGCTCGAGCGATGTGCGCGAGTGCCACTCGGCGCGGGATCGGTCGCCCGGCTGGGCGCTGGCTGGTTTTCGGCGTTCCTCGCATGCTGGGACGGTTTGGCGCCGCAGCATCACACAGTTTCGCGCGCGGCGCAAGGAGAGCCGAGGTGGTTAGGCGCGGCGGGCGCGCTCCACGTCGAGGATGTGTTCGATGTCCCGGACCGCCCGTTCGAGGTCATCGTTGACGACGGTGTGGCGGTATTCGCCTGCCCGCGCCAGTTCCATCTGCGCGTTGGCCAGCCGTTGCGCGATCGTCGCCGCTGAGTCGGTGCCACGGCGCAGCAGTCGGCGGCGGAGCTCCTCGAGCGAGGGGGGGACGATGAAGATGTCGACGAACGCGCGCGCGATGGGGTCGCCCGGAGGAGCCGTCTGCGCGGCTCGGCGGACACTGGCGGCCCCCTGCACGTCAATATCCATCAACACATCACGGCCGGCGGTGAGCGCGGCGGCGACTGGCGCTCGCAGCGTGCCGTATCGGTGGCCGTGGACGGTCGCGTGTTCGAGGAACTCGCCTCGGGCGAGGAGTTCATCGAACTGTTCGGACGAGAGGAAGTGGTAGTCTCGGCCGTTCACTTCCGCGCCGCGGGGGGGCCGCGTGGTGCAGGAGACCGAGTAGACCATTTGCGGGTGTGCGGCGAGCAGACGTTCGCAGATGGTTGTTTTCCCGGCGCCGGAAGGGGCCGAGACGACGATCAGCAACGGGGGCGGTGGCTCGCTCATGCGTGCCGCCGAGACGCGACGGGAGGGGTCATTCGATGTTCTGGATCTGCTCGCGGATGCGTTCCAGTTCGGATTTGAACTCGACGATCTCCTCCGCGATGTGGCCGTCGCAGCATTTGGCGGAAATCGTATGGGCCTCGCGCAACATCTCCTGCGCGAGAAAGTCCAGGCTGCGGCCGATCGGGCCGGCTTGGCGGAGCATTGCGCGGGCCTGGGCGAGGTGGCTGTCGAGACGGGTGAGCTCCTCGCTGATGTCCATGCGTTCGGCCGCGGTCACGATTTCGCGGAGCAGTTGATCGCGGGTGACATGGGCGGCACAGCAGAGGTCCTCGACGCAGCGGCGCAGGCGGGTGCGATGGCGCTCCGCCGCCAGTGGCGCAGCGCGGCGGATCGCGACCAGGCGCCGGCCGATGGCGGCGAAGCGCGCGCGCAGGTCGCGCGCGAGCGCGGCGCCCTCCGCCGCCCGCATCGCGCCGACGCTCCGCAGCGCCTGTCGCAGCGCACGCAGCAGCGTCGGCCAGATCGCTTCGGCGTCCTGTTCCGGGTGCTCGACCACCCAGAGGTCCGGAATGGCCGCAAGCATCGCCAGATCGATGCGATCGGACATGTGCAGACTTCGCGCGAGACGTCGCCAGGCTTCGACGTAGGCGCGGGCCGCCTCGGTGCGGACGCGGATGCGCGGCCCGGCGCCATCGGTGACGGCGACCTTCACGCTGACAGTGACACGTCCCCGCAAAATCGAGCGGCCGATTTCAGTTTGCAGTCGCGATTCCAGCGATTGGAGCTCCTTGGGGAGGTGAATCTGCACATCGAGCTGGCGCCGGTTCACAGTGCTGATTTCGACATCAATCCGCAAACCGTCGCGCCGCGCGGTGCCGCGGCCGAAGCCGGTCATGCTGCGTATGCTCATCGGCTCACGCCTCCGGGGCCCGCCCGACGCCGCGCTCCGCCAGCTGTTGCACGTCCTTGTCACCGCGGCCGGAGAGATTGACGATGACGAGGTCCGAGCGGCGAAGGCGGGCACGCAGCAGCCATCCGATCGCGTGGGCGGACTCGAGCGCGGGCAGGATCCCCTCAAGTTGCGCGAGCGTTTCGAAGCCGCGGATCGCGGTCGCGTCGCTGACCCACGTGTAGCGGGCGCGGCCACGATCGCGGAGCCAGACGTGCTCCGGGCCGACGGCCGCGTAATCCAGGCCGGCGCTGACGGAGTGCGTGGGGAGGATTTGGCCGTGGCGGTCCTGCAGCACGAGCGTACGTGTTCCCTGCAGCACGCCGGGCCGGCCGGCCGCGAAGCGGGCGGCGTGCCGGCCGGGACGAATGCCTAAGCCGCCGGCCTCCACCCCGACCATCGCGACGCCGCGGTCACGGAGGAATGGCGCGAACAGCCCCATCGCATTGCTGCCGCCGCCGACGCAGGCAACCAGCAAC
>JAOACR010000001.1 GCA_026417735.1 Kiritimatiellia bacterium | reverse complement strand
GCGGAGTGCAACTGCGTGGTCTCAACGATTCAACGAGCGCGTGGTTGACCTTCGATACGGGTGACGGTCGCCGGGCGTTGCTTTCGCACGGCTCGGGCGACCTTCACATGCCGAGCGTCCCCGGCTGGCACTACAACATCGGCAACAGCGCCGACTTCATCAATACCGGGATTCGCGTTGCCGATCCGCAGGGCCTGTACATTGACATGTGGCAGGACATGCGCCTGCATGGGGGCACGACGAACTCCCGCGCGCTCGACGGCATGGGCAATGACGTGGTGAAGGCGGAGGCCGGTGCGCTGTACATTCAGCGAATCGTCACCAACGTGAACAACTTCTATGTCCGCAGCGGCCGCGTGATCAACGAGCTGGAAGGGCTGTGGCTCATGCGCCCGACGATCACCAACATCGTGGTGGGCGTTGCGCCGGGCGTACTCGACCGCGGCGAATGGCACCCGATCCAGACTCAGACGAATGTGGGCGAGGGAGGCAGTCTCGACCGAACCGCGGTCCCCTACTGGCAGATCTCCGGCGACAACCGTACCAACGAAGCCGCGTTGTTCCTCCACGGGTACAACGTTACGCTGAATAAAGGCTCATTCCGAACGTTTTCGCGGCCGCTGGACACCCTCGCGTTCCGCGCAAATTGGACCAACCATCTCGCCGTGTTCACCGGCACTTGGACGCTCAATGGCGACGCGAGTGAAGTGTGGATTTGGAACGAAACGCAGGGTACCTTACTCACCAACAACGTGCGCCAACAGGTCTGGGCTGGACCGCTGACGGGGCCGGGTGGCTTCACGAAGCTTGGTTCGGGGGAGATGCTCCTCCTGGCGACGAACGATTTCCAGGGACCGATCAACATCGTCCGCGAGTTCGATCTTGGCCGCGGTCGCTACGGTGCGGTGGCGCTCCGTCTGAACGGCCAGTTGACCGACGCCGAGGGTGTCCGTTTTCTGCGGATTGGCAGCCTGTATCTGGACAACCAGGACGTCAATCTCGGCAACCGCCTGCCGGACGACTTCTATGTCCTCAACCGCGGATGGGGGCGCCTGGAGATGCGCGGCAACGCGAGCGCGCCCAGTAGCGAAACGATTGGTGGTGTCACGAATTTTCTCGGCACATTGTTTCTTGTGTTCGATTTGAACGACTCCGCAAATCAGCCCATGACGCTGAACGCGGCGAACCTCGTTCGTCAGCCCGGCTCGATCGTGCAATTGCACGTGAAGGATGTGCGGGAGGGGGCGCTGGCGACCAATGCGGGGCCGGGGGTGGTGAGCGTGAATCTTGCGGATGCCGGCGCCTCGCTCTTGCAGGTGGGCTCGGGCGGCGGTGTCGGGGCGGTGAACCGGTCGCTCGTGGTGGGCGTGTTTGGGGGCGATGCGAGCGACATTGCATTTCATGACAATCCGGCGAACGATCCGGTGGCGCTTACGCCGACGCGCGCCGACCAGTTCACGACGATGGACGGCAACCGTCTGCGGACGCTACGGCACGATGAGATGGTCCACCTCGGCGGACGTGCGACGAATTTCCTGGTCATCTCGCAGGCCGACGCGCCGACCGACGCGAACGTGAACCTTGCCTGGCGGGCGACCCGGGTGCTGTTGGACACCTCCACCAACGGGGTCCTCGGTTCGCTGAACATGATTAAGAATCGGATTGTGGGCGACGTCACGTGGAACTCGCTGCGCCTTGGCATTGCGACGAACGAGGGCGGGACGGTCTGGGCGGGCAATTCCGTGCTGCTGGATCATGGTGCGAAGCTGACGCTCGAGTCGGGCATGTTGCTGGCTGGCCGGGACACCCGCAGCGCGAGCGGCGATGATGCCGCGGGAACGGACAGCTGGTTCTGGCGTGGCACGATTGATCTCGACGGCACGAACAACAACCGGGAAGCGATCGTCCAGGTCGCCAGTGGTCACGGGCTTTACATCGCGAGTGTGATTGAGGCGCGGAACGGACTGACGAAAGGTGGCGAGAACCCGCTGGTGTTGTACAAGGCCAACGCGATCAGCGGCACGGTGAACATCGCGCGAGGCTTGCTGTACGCTCGGCATCCGGCGGCGTTGGGCGGCGCGACGCAGGTCGTCGTGAGCGCCGGCGGACAGTTGTACCTGAACTTTGGCGGATCGTTCAACGCCGCGGAGCTGCGGATCCCCCCGATGCCATATGGGCATCCCGCGCTGGTCGGCGAGACCCAGCACAACCAGTGGAATGGCCGGATTGTGATTGCGAACGTTGATGAGGTGGGCACGATTATCCAAGACCCTCAGATCCTCGCGGGCAACGCTTCCCAGAACGCCGCGCTGACGATCGCCGGCGACATTGCCGCGGTCGCGACGAACGCGAATCCCGACATTTGGCTCTTCGATCCGATTCGACTGACCTTCAGCGGCTCGAGCGGCATTCTCAACCTGAAAGGCTACATCGGCGACCGCTTCGTGGGCGGAGTTCCCCAGCCGCAAGATACGACGGGTGCGACCTTTGACCGGCTGGGCCCTGGCGATATTACGAACCGGATCTCGCACGAAAATGTTGCGCTCCGAGTCCGCTTTGATGGTCCTGCGCTTTCGAGTTTCGGTGACGAGTTTGCGATCAATGTTTACCGTCCGTTCCGCGTCACCGGCCGTGTGTATCACGAGCAGGGTGCGCTCCGGTTCCTCGGCGATCCGACTTTGGGCGAAGGGGTCTTCTGGGATCAGACCGCTTTGGAACGGTCGGACTTTGCGAATGGGATGAGCGGCTTCCAGCTCGGCGGGCCGGGCACTGACGCTGGCGGCAGTGCAACGCTATTGCTGACGCGGGACGGCCAGATCTTCAACGCTGAGCGGTGGACGGTGGCGACCGACGTGACCAACAACACCTTGATGATCGGGCTGGAGCACTTCGGCCCGCAGAACAAGACGGTGACAATCGGCAACTTCTGGAACGATGGTAGCCCCTCCACCCAGGACAACCGGATCACCTTCGACCGTACGTTCAACGTCTTCTCGCACAACGGATGGGATTCCGCGGCCGGCACCGCGAGCGTCGGCCGGGTGAACATCGTGCAGACGTTGCGCGGGAGTGCGGCGTCGCGCCTGGTGAAGGTCGGCAACGGCCAGGTCTGGTTGCAGGGGCCGAACGACAGTGCCTATAGCGAGGCGAACGACATTTTTGGATTTGTGCTGCTGGGTGGCGAGCTGGTGCTCGACCGGCGGCCGGAGGCCGGCGCGGCGACCACTCATCGCCGAACGCGCGACAGCGGTGCGCAGCTGGTGCTTGGGGGCGGCGATGTGACGCTCTTCGGGAGCGTCTCCAATAGCCTGTCGAGCGAGATCCTGAACAGCAACCTCTGGGTGATGTCCGGCGATTCGGTGATCCGCGTGCGGCCGGCCGGTCCCGGTCAGTCCAACGTGCTGCAGGTGGCAAACTTCCTCGGCGCCTCGCTGGTGCGGGATTGGGGCGGTACGGTGCACTTCAACTATGACTTCACCAGCGGCGGTGGCGGCGTCATCTTCTTCGGGACCAACGCGAACACGCGTGTGTCGTCGTGGGCGGTGTTCAGTTCGAACGACTTCCAGATGCTCTCGTGGGCGGCTACCGCGCCGGGCGGCACGAATCTGGTGCCCTACACCGGCTATTCGGTGGACGCGTACGGGTCGCCGAGCTACCACACCGATGTGCGCAACGGAAGCCCCGGGCTGCTGCCGTCGGACGTGGTCGGGTCGCTGCGGTTTGACACGAACCTGTTCACCACGCTGGATCTGGGCGGGAGCTCGCTGCGCATCGCGGACCGCGGCATTCTCGTGACGCGAGGCTCGAGCGACGGCTTCGGCGGACCGCAGGGTATTGGCAACGGCTTCCTTACCAGCAGCTCCGGCGAGGTGAACGAGCTGATCATTCACAACTATGCGCCGTACGGGTTCAACATTTCCGCGGCGATCACAGGTCCGGTGCACCTCACGCACTCCGGAATATCGACGACCTGGCTCTCCAGCGCGAATACGTTCTCGGGCCGCGTCTTCCTCAACGGTGGCGTGCTGGCGGTCAGCGCGCTTTCACAGTTGGGCGCGTCGACGGTGATTGGCACGAACGTGCTCGGGCTGCGCGGCGGTGTTCTGCAGGTGCTGTCCTCGATCAACTTCCTGACCAACGCGGTCGAGCTCGGCGGGGACGGCGGCACGATCTGGGTCGGGGCCGGTCAGGCGGCGCGTTTCGAGGGCAGCATCCGGTCGGAGACGAACATCTTCGGGACCACCGCGGTCCTGCAAAACAACGGTCATGGTGATCTGATCAAGACCGGCCCCGGCGCGCTGATCATCGGCAGCGGCCCCACCATCACCACGGTGGTCAACATGATCGAGGGGCTTGTGGACATTCGCAACGGATCCATCGTGGTGGATCGTGTGGCCATCTCGAACGAGCAGGTGTTTGGGTCGAGCCACTCGTACTATGACGGCATCGTCATTCGCAGCGGTGGTTCGCTGGTCATCAGCAACGCGCTCGGGCCGTACACCTCGACGACCGATTTCCGCGACTGGTTGACGCTCGAGCAGGGCGCGCGCATCGAGGTGTGGGATCGCGACACGACAACCTACCAGGGGTGGCGGTGGAACGCGCCGATCAACTTCCTCGGCGACGCGGTGTTCTTCGTAGACCGCGACGAGTTCAACCTCAACACCGATGCCGGATATCTCGAAGGCACAGGTGCGCTGGTGAAGGAGGGGAATGCGCGGCTCACCGTGCGCGGGTTCAGCCCCGATTTCACCGGCGCTGTACGGATTCAGGACGGGACATTCGAGTTTGCGACCCGGCATGTCGACCTGCTGCCGAACGCGTCCGAGTACGTGCTCGGGTTCCCCGCCAATACCAACCGCGGCACGGTGGCCTTCTATGTCCGGACAGATGCAGATGGCTTCGCCGGGGAGGCCGTGGTGAAGCAGAACATTCGGGTGGTGGGGGAGAGCGATGATACGCGGTTGGGGGTTTTCCGGCCGGACTACAACGACGTGGTGCGCTTCACGGGGCGGCTGGACCTGACCGGCTTCGACAATTTCGGCAATCTCCGGGAGCTGCGCCTGCATCGCCTGGAGGAAAACATCTCCGGGGGACGGGCGAGCGACGGGGGCGATACTTTTGAGGAGCGCAACTACGCGTGGTTGGAGGGACCGATCACCGGGATCAACAAGCGGATCCGGGTGTCGATCGAGCAGAGCTATTCCCCGGGCGGTCTGCCCAACACGCAGAACAATCCGACGAACCTGAAGGTCCGCATGGTCTGGACGCTGAGCGGGACGAACACCGGCTGGACCGGCACGCTGGAGCTCGGCAATCGGCAGGGCACGGACGTGGCGTGGGCGGGGCAGGACTCGGACAAGCAGGCCTATGTGCGGTTCGGGCGCAACGACGGCAATCCCACGCTCGCGATTTCCTCGAACGTGGTGGTGGTGATGCGCCATGATGCGAACCTGCAGGCGTTTGGGAGCCAGGTGACGATCGGTACGCTCTTCACCGACGGCAAGGCCGACAACCTGACCACCGACTACTTCGGCAGTGACCTGACGACGAACTCGTTCATTGAGAACGCGGGCACGCAGCCGGGTAGCTTCCGGATCGTGCAGCACACGAACGCGACGATCTCCGCGACGATCCGGGACGGCACGTACTGGTCGCCGTATGAGAAGGACCAGCCGGCCGCGCCGCTGAGCATTCTGAAGGACGGGCCGGCGACGATGACGCTACTGGCGAGCAATTCGTTCAGCGGGCTGGCGCGGGTGATGACCGGCGTGCTGGCGCTCTCTGGCACCGGCTCGATCCGCAACGCGCATACGATTCAGATTGACGCGGGCGCGACGCTGAACGTGACGCCGCGCACGGACGGCACGCTGTGGCTGGCCAGCGGGCAGACGTTGCAGGGGAACGGCACGCTGCAGGGCGGTCTGATCGCGGAAAGCGGCTCGATCGTGAAGCCCGGCACCAGCCCGGGCACGCTGACGATGACCGGGGACGTCACCTTCCAGAGCGGCTCGACGTTCGAGGTGGAGCTGCTCGGCACGCTCGCGGGCCAGTGGGACAAGATCCTGATGACGGGCGTGTACGAGCTGACGCTGAACAACGCGACGTTGTCGGTGCTGGCGCCCAACCCGCTCACGCTCGGCTTTGTGTTCCCGATCATCGAGAACTGGGGCACGATCGATTCGAGCGTCTTCAACGGGCTGCCCGACGGCACGACGTTCACCGCCGGCGCGAACCAGTTCCAGATCAACTACGGCACGCTGCCGGGCTACGCGGATGACGTGACGCTGACGGTGGTGCCGGAGCCGGCCACGCTCGGGCTGCTCGGGATGGTCGCTGCGGCGCTGCTGCTGCGACGTCGGCTGCGCTGAGGGCCTGAGGGGGAGACCCGCCGGCGCGAGGGCAAGCGCGGTCCGGCGGGTCTTCGCTTTCCGGATTGGACAGCCGCGCCCGCTCGGCTATGCTGAGCGCCGACCGCGGGGCGATACGAATGAAGATCCTGGTGCTGAACGGGCCCAATCTGAACCTGTTGGGCCGGCGCGAGCCGGAGCTGTACGGGCGGGAGACGCTCGCCGACATTCAGCGCCGGCTGGAAGCGCGCGCGAGGGAGCTTGAGGTGGAGATTGAGTTCCGGCAGAGCAACTGCGAAGGGGAACTGGTGACCGCGATCGGGGAGGCGCCGGGGCGGTTTGACGGCATCCTCTTCAATCCGGCCGCCTACACGCATACGAGCGTGGCACTTTACGATGCGCTGCGCGCGGCGGCGCTGCCGTGCGTGGAAGTGCATCTGAGCCACCCCGCGGCGCGGGCGGAGCGGTTTCGGCGCCGCAGTCTCACCGCACCCGCCTGCATCGGGGTGGTCGCGGGCTTCGGTGGAGAGAGCTATCGGCTAGCGCTGGACGGACTGGTGGCCTGGCTGACGGCGCGGCGGGCGACCGGGCCCGCCTGAACGGAGGCGAACGATGGACATCCGGGAGATCCGCAAGATACTGGACATGATCCGCGACAACGACCTCGCAGAGTTCGAGGTGGAGGACCAGGGGTTCCGGTTGAAGGTGCGCCGCCGCATCGGTGCGGAGCCGGCCGTCGCGCTGACGCCGGCGTCCGCCTCGGCCACGGCGGCCACGCCTGCAGCGGCGGCGGTTCCACCGGCGGCCGTGGCGGCGCCGGCGCCGGAGGCGGAGGAGGAACGGTGGCACACGATCACCGCGCCCATCGTCGGCACGTTCTACCGTTCGCCGGCGCCGGACGCGGAGCCGTTCGTGACGGTGGGCCAGGAGGTGGACGAGAACACGGTCGTCTGCATCATCGAAGCGATGAAGGTGATGAACGAGATCAAGGCGGAATGCCGCGGCATCGTGCGGAAGGTGCTGGTCGAGAACGCGACCGCGGTGCAGTACGGACAGGCACTGTTCAAGATCGAGCCGCTGTGAGGGGCGGGGTGCTGCATGTTTGAACGCGTTCTGATCGCGAACCGCGGCGAGATCGCAGTGCGGGTGATCCGCGCCTGCCGCGAGATGGGCATCCGCACGGTCGCGGTGTACTCGCAAGCGGACGAGCACGCGCTGCACGTGCAAATGGCGGACACCGCCATCTGCATCGGCCCGCCGCCCGCGTCGGAGAGCTATCTGAAGATCGCCAACATCATCAGCGCCGCGGAGGTCGCGGACGTGGACGCGATCCATCCCGGCTACGGATTTCTTTCCGAGAACGCGCACTTCGCGGAGATCTGCCGCAGCTGCAACATTGCGTTCATCGGTCCGAGCCCCGAAAACATCCGCGCGATGGGCGACAAGGCCGCGGCGCGGCGCACGATGAAGAAGGCGGGCGTGCCAGTGACGCCGGGCAGCGAGGGGGTCGTCACCAGTCAGGATGAGGCGCTGCAGGTGGCGCGGAAGATCGGCTACCCGGTGGTGATCAAGGCGGCGGCGGGCGGCGGCGGGAAGGGGATGCGCGTCGCGCGCAACGACGTGAGCCTCGCGCAGTCGTTTATGACCGCGAGCGCGGAGGCGGAGCGCGCGTTCGGGAACGCGGCGGTGTATCTGGAGCGGTACGTCGAAAACGCGCGCCACATCGAGGTGCAGATCCTCGCCGACCACCACGGCAACGTGATGCACCTGGGCGAGCGCGACTGCAGCATCCAGCGGCGGCACCAGAAGGTGATCGAGGAGGCGCCCAGCCCCGCGCTCTCCCCGGACGTGCGCAAGCGGATCCACCGCGCGGCGGTGCGTGCGGCGGAGTTTGTGAAGTACCGCGGCGCGGGCACCATCGAGTTCCTGTTCGACGCGGAGACAAACGAGTTCTACTTCATGGAGATGAACCCGCGGATCCAGGTCGAACACCCGATCACCGAGGAGATCACCGGGGTGGACCTGATCAAGCAGCAGATCCTGATTGCGGCGGACGAGAAGCTCTCGCTGGGCCGGCGCGAGATCGAACCCTCCGGCCACGCGATCGAGTTCCGCGTGAACGCGGAGGACCCCTACCGGAACTTCGCACCGGCGCCGGGCGTGGTCGAGTTTGTGCACTTCCCTGGCGGCCGCGGCGTTCGGGTCGACAGCCACATCTACAGCGGCTACACCGTGCCGCCGCACTACGACAGCTTGCTCGCAAAGATCATCGCGGTCGGCGCGACGCGCGCGGAGGCGATTGCGACGCTCTCCCGCGCGCTCGCGGAGTTTACGCTGGAGGGGCTGCCGACCACCGCCCCGCTCGGGCAGGCGGTGCTCGGCGACTCGCGCTTTGCGCGCGGCGACTACAACACCGCATTTTTGGAATCGTTCATGCAGGAAAGCTTCCTGATCCGTCAGTCCGGAAGCGGAGGTGAGCCATGAGAAGCGATCGAATCCACAGCGGCGAGGCGCCCGCGGCCGGCCCCCCGATGTATCCGCCCCCGGAGGAGCGCGCAGAGGAGACGCACGACCTCGGCCAAATCCAGATCCACAACAGCGTGATCGCGGTGATCGCGCGCGAGGCGGCGCTGAAGGTGGCGGGCGTCGCGGACCTCGTCGGCTCGTTGGTGGACGACATCGCGGGCATGGTCGGTCGCAAACCGCTCGACCGCGGCGTGCGGGTGGAAGTGGCGGACAACACTCTGATCATCGAGGTCGCGCTGGTTGTGGAGTACGGCGCGAGCATCCCGAAGGTCGCCTTCGAGGTCCAGAGCCGCATTCGTGAGGATGTGGAGCGGATGACCGGCAAACCGGTGCGCAGCGTGAACGTGATCGTCCAGAGCGTGCGGCTGCCGGAGACCCCGGCGCCCGCGACGTCATCGCCCGACACTGCGCCGTGAAAACGCTGCGTTGGACGCTGGGTGGGCTCTGCTGGCTGGTCGCGCTCGCGGCAGGGCTCTATCTACTGGTCGCGGCGGCGTGGCCCATGCACCGGCGGCTGGATGGATGGATTGCGCGGCGGCCGGAGGCCGCGGCGCCCGTCGGCATTCTGGTGGCCGGGCTGGCAGTGCTCGCCGCGATGAGTCTGCGCACCCGGCCGGCCGGTGCGGAGGAGCTGCGCTACCCGACCGACGGCGGCGAGGTGCGGATCCGGCTGGGCGCGGTGCGCGACTACGTGGTGCAGCTGGCCGGCGAGCTGCCGGGCGTGCAGACCGTGCGTTGCGCCGCGACCCGCGAGGGCGACCGCGTCCGCATCGAGCTGCACTGCCGTCTGCCGGTCGGCCGCTCCGCGGTGGAGTTCGGCCGACGGCTGCAGGCACTGATCCGCTCGCGGCTTGCGGACGACGTCGGCCTCAGCGAGACGGGCGACATTTGCGTGCGCGTGACCGAGTTCGTCACCGGCGGCGGGAGCGCCGGGGGGGACATCGCATACGCGAACGGCGAGCCGCCGCGTCCGGGATGAGGATGGATTGGGACGCCATCGCCGCGGACGCACTCGCGGTGCTGCATGAAACGCTGACGCGGCTGCGCGCGCCAATCGAGGCGGCCGCGGAACGGTTGGCCAGCTGCCTGCGGTCGGGCGGGAAGGTGCTGCTGTGTGGTAACGGGGGCAGCGCCGCGGATGCGCAACACATGGCGGCGGAGCTCGTGAACCGGTTCCTGCTCGACCGGCCGGCGTGGCCCGCGATCGCGCTGAGCACCGACACCTCCGCGCTGACCGCGATTGGCAACGACTGCGGCTTCGATGCGGTGTTTGCCCGACAGGTGGAAGCGCTGGGCCGGCCCGGCGACGCGCTCGTCGCGTTCAGTACCAGCGGCCGCTCGCCTAATGTGCTGCGCGCGGTGGAGGTTGCCCGCCGGCAGGGGCTCTGGACGCTGGCGATCACCGGCGGCGACGGCGGTGCGCTCGCCGGCGCGGCGGACGCCAGCCTGT
The DNA here is from genome assembly GCA_026417735.1 of Kiritimatiellia bacterium. Lineage (NCBI taxonomy): Bacteria > Pseudomonadati > Kiritimatiellota > Kiritimatiellia > Kiritimatiellia bacterium. The sequence continues at coordinate 32,647 of JAOACR010000001.1, read as the reverse complement.
GCGTCTCGGTCAGTGCGCACACGCCGCGCATCCAGGAGGGCCACCAGTTGATCCTGCATCTGCTGTGCGAGCGGATCGAAGAGCTGCTCGCCGGCGGGGAGGTGAACGGCCGATGAGCGCCTGGGCACCCGAAGTGGTGGTGGTGGGGTCGGTTGGCCTCGACACGATCACGACACCCCGAGAGCGGCGGGAGGAAGTGATCGGCGGATCGGCCTCCTACGCGTGCGCGGCTGCCGCACGGCTTGGTGTGCGCACCGCGATGATTGGTGTGGTTGGCGAGGATTTCCCCGCCGCGGAGCGCCGGCGCTTTGAACGGCTGCGCATCGGGCTGGCCGGCCTGCAGACGGCACCTGGCCGGACGTTCCGCTGGAGCGGCGAGTACGCGCAGAACATGAACGAGCGGCGCACGATCTGCACCCAGCTCAATGTGTTCGAGAATTTCCGGCCCGAACTGCCCGCGGAGTGCCGTGTCGCGCCCTTTCTGTTCCTTGCGAACATCGCGCCGTCGCTGCAGCTTCATGTGCTGGGCCAGATGGAACGTCGGCCGCGGCTGGTCGTCGCGGACACGATGGATCTCTGGATCCGTACCGCGCCGGATGACCTGCGGCGGCTGCTGCGGCAGGTCGACCTGCTGATGGTGAACGAGTCCGAGGCCGAGCACCTCTCGGGGTGTCGCGGGCTGCGGGCGACGGGTGCGGCGCTGCTGAAGCTGGGGCCGCGGTGGGTGATCGTGAAACGCGGCGAATACGGCAGCGTGTTCATGCACCGGCGCGGACTGCGCGTGCTGCCGGCCTATCCGGTTGTGGATGCCCGCGATCCAACCGGCGCGGGTGATACGTTCGCCGGCGGCCTGATCGGCCGGCTCGCCCTTGAGCGTGAGGTGTCTGAGCGCACGCTGTGCCGCGCGATGGTGTATGGCACCGTGATGGCGTCCTTTGCGGTGGAGGCGTTCGGGTTGGACTGGGTCGCCCGCGCAACGCGCGCCGCCGTCGAGCGGCGCGTGCGCGAGTTGCGCCGCATGTGCCGGCCCGGCTGAGCGCGCGGTTCGCAGGAGGCAGCGCCGTGTGGGTGTGGGAGCTGCATCGGGCGGTCTCGCTGCGGGATGAGCCGGCGCCGCTGCGACGGGTTGAACGACCGGTGCCGGAGCCCGAGCCGGGCCAGGTGCGGCTGAAGGTCGAGGCCTGCGGCGTTTGCCACACGGAACTGGACGAGATTGAGGGGCGCGCGCCCCCGCCGGTGTTGCCGGTGGTGCCGGGTCACCAAATTGTCGGCCGCGTGGACCGGGTGGGTGCGGGCGTGGCCGCGACGATGATCGGCCATCGGGTGGGCGTCGCGTGGATCGCGGCCGCATGTGGCCGCTGCGCGCGATGCCGCGAAGGCCGCGAGAACCTCTGCGCGGAGTTTCAGGCGACCGGCCGCGACGTGGATGGCGGCTACGCGCAGTTCGCGCTGGCGCGCGCGGATTACGTGTATCCCATCCCGGAGCGGCTGGACTCCGTCGCCGCGGCGCCGCTGTTGTGTGCCGGCGCGGTCGGCTGGCGTGCGCTCAAACTGAGCGGCCTGCGGAATGGTGAGACGCTCGGCCTGACCGGCTTTGGTGCCTCCGGCCACTTGGTCGCCAGGGTGGTGCGCTGCCGGTGGCCCGCCTCGCCGATCTTCGTGTTTGCACGCTCTGAGGCGGAGCGCGAGTTTGCGCGCGAGCTCGGCGCGGCGTGGGCGGGCGACACGTGGGACCAACCGCCCGCGCCGGTGGATCGGATGATCGACACCACACCCGCGTGGACACCGGTGGCCGCGGCGCTGCGTCGGTTGGCGCCGGGAGGGCGGCTGGTGATCAACGCGATCCGAAAAGAGCCCGCCGACCGCGCGGTGATGGCGGAGCTTGACTACGCGCGGGACTTGTGGATGGAGCGCGAGATCATCTCCGTTGCGAACGTCACGCGAGCGGATGTCCGCGAATTTCTCGAGCTTGCGGCCGAGATCGAGCTACGGCCGGAGGTACAGATCTATCCTTTCGGGGCGGCGAACGAGGCGCTGCGCGATTTGTACCATCGCAAGATCCGCGGCGCGAAAGTTCTGGTGATGGATCGCTGACCGCGTCCGCGGTAGAGACGCGCGTCGTCACGCCGTAGCGAACCACCCTCAGGGATTCTGCGCTGCGCGGACCGTGGCACGCAGCTATACTGACAGATCCGGTTACGGCCGGGAAACAGACGCGGGGTGACGATGAGGCGGCGATTTCGTCGTGTCGCGGTGTTGGCGGGCGGACCCTCATCCGAGCGTGAGGTGTCGCTACGTTCCGGGCGGGCGGTGGCAGCGGCGCTGAGTTCGCGGGGATATGTGGTGGAGCTGGTGGAGGTTTGCGGAACCCATCTGCAGCTGCCGGCCCGGACAGACGCGGTGTTCATTGCGCTGCACGGGCAGTTTGGGGAGGACGGGGAGGTACAGGCGATGCTGGATCGCCTCGGCGTACCGTACACCGGCTCGGGCGCGGAGGCGTGCCGGCGGATCTTCGACAAGGGGCTTGCGTGGCGGGCGCTCGCGCAGGCCGGTGTGCCGACGCCCGCCAGTGTGGTGGTCAGCCGTGCGACGGCGAGCAGTCCGCTGCCGCTGCCGGTGGTGGTGAAACCGACGCGGCAGGGATCGAGCGTGGGCTGTCACCTGGTCCGCACGGCGGCGGAGTGGGGGCCCGCCGTCCGCGCCGCGCTTGCGCACAACGGTGAAGCGATCGTGCAGACATATTTGGCGGGTCGAGAGCTGACCGTGGGTGTGCTGGGGGGTCGGGTGCTGCCGCCGGTGGAGATCGTGCCGCCGGCCGGCATGTTCACCTACGACGTGAAGTACACCGCGGGCGCGGCACGGTTGTGTTGCCCGGCACCGATCGCAGCGGAGTTTGAGCTGGAGCTTCGACGCCTGGCATGGCGGACGTTCCGGGTGCTCGGCGCGGAAGGGTTGGGACGGGTTGATCTGCGCTGTTCCGAGGACGGCCGGCCGCACGTGCTGGAGCTGAACAGCATTCCGGGATTCACCGCGACGAGCCTCTTTCCGCGGGCCGCGGCGGCGGTCGGAATTCCGTTTCCGGAGCTGTGCGATCACGTCTTGAATCTCGCCCGCGGCCCGTGCTAGCGTGCGCGAGCGTCGGAGTTGCGTCCGACCGACTGGCGAAGTGATCAGCACCTGATGCAGTGGAACCCTTTCCGACGGTGGTCGGCGGGGCCGGCCGGTGTGCGGCGGGGTGAAATCCGCGTACTGACGGCACGCGTGCCGAGTGCGGCGGTTCGCCCGGTGCCCACGCGGGTCGCAGCGGTGTTTGCGGCCGGCGTCGCGCTGCTGGCGCTGGTCGGATGGGGGACGCTGGCCGGTGCCCGGCGTCTCGCCGCCGCGCTGGTCTATGAGAATCCGCTGTTCACGCTGCAGACGCTCGATGTTTCCTCTGACGGGCGCCTCACGCCCGAGCTGCTGCGGCAGTACGCTGGAGTGCGTGCCGGCGACAACCTCTTTGCGGTGGATCTGCGGCGGGTCCGGGAGGATTTATTGAGCGTTCCACTCGTTCGCGAGGTACGGGTGCGCCGGCGCCTGCCGAACGGTCTGGAGGTGCGGGTCACCGAGCGCACGCCGCTGGCACGGCTGCGGATGCCGGGCACGGATCTGCCGCTGGCGGTGGACGTGGAGGGGTGGGTGCTCGTCGGGGACGGCGCGAGCGCCGCGCTGCCGCTGCTGAAGGGGTTTCCGACGCCGGGACTGCGGCCGGGGCTGCAGCTTTCGTCGCCCGAGGTGCGTGACGCGCTCCTGCTGCTCGACCACTGTGCCCGCCGCCGGGCGTTTCTGGGGCTTACGCCTCGCGAGGTGCGCCGTCTCGATGCCGAAACGCTGGTGCTGGTGCTCGACACCGGCGACGAGGTCTTGCTGCCGCGGCGGCGGCTGCTGGAGCGGTTGGATGACCTGCCGGATCTGCTGCGGCATCTTCGCGCCCGCCGCGGCGCATCGCCGGGCCCCCATCAGATCGACCTGACCGGCGAGGTGAATGCAAGCGTCGCGCCGATCGGCGCGGGCTGAAGCGATGCGGCGCTCGTCGCCCATCGCCGCGCTGGAGCTCGGAACCCACAGCATCCGGCTGCTGGTCGGCGAGGACCGGACCGACGGAACGCTGATGATTCTCGGCGGCGCGGAACTGCCCTCCGCCGGCATCCGGAAAAGCCAGATTGTGGACTTTCCGGCGGTGGTGGAGCTTTGCCGCGACGTGATCCAGATGGCGGAGCATGACGCGCAGCGGCCCATCCGCGAGGTGCATCTGGTGGTCTCGAATCCGGACGTGCGCGGTACGGTGAACTCCGGGCGTTTGCACATTTCACGGCCGTCGCGCGAGATCACCGAGGAGGACATCGAGGCGGTTGGCGACATCGCGCGGAACCTTTCGCTGCCCGAGGACCGTCAGCTGCTGCACAGCGTGAATCAAGGTTACGCGGTGGACTCGCAGCCGAACGTGATCAATCCGGCGGGCATGCGGGGGGAGGTGCTGTCGCAGAACATGCTGATCATCCACGGCAGCGCGACGCCGATCCGGAATCTTCTGGAGGCCGTCGCGCGCGCGCAGGTGGACGTGTATGATGCCGCGTTTTCTGGGCTCTGCGCGGCACTCGCGGTGTTGTCGCGCGAGCAGAAGGCCGCCGGCGTCGCGGTGATAGACCTCGGCGCGGGCACCACCGGATGTGTGGCGTATGCGAACCAGGTGCTTGCGTACGCCGGTTCGATCGGGGTGGGCGGCGATCATGTCACCAACGACATTGTCAGTGGACTGCGGCTACCGCTGTCGCAGGCCGAACAGCTGAAGATTCAGTACGGCAGCGCGGTGCTGCAGCCGGCACATCGCCACCGCGTAGTCTCGGTTCATGCGGACGGTGCATTCCCGGAGCGGACGGTGCGCCTCTCGGACCTGCACGCGATCATGCATGCGCGGCTGGATGAGCTGCTGCGGTGGATTCGGGCGGACCTGGATGCGCTCGGCATTCTCCACCAGCTGGGCGCGGGCATCGTGTTGACCGGCGGCAGTGCGATGACGAACCAGATCGTGGAACTGGCCCAGCAGATTTTCAACATGCCTTGTGTGATCGGCCAGCCGTGCAGGGTCTCGGGCCTTTCGCAGCTGCGCGCGATGCCCGGCTATGCGGCGGTGATCGGCATGTTGCGATATGGCGTGATGATGCGCAGCCAACAGCGCCGGGGGGGGCGACTGACGGAGGTGCTCTCGCGGCTGCTGACCGGACGACCACCGACATGATGGCCAGCGTTCCGCCACTGCCGACGTTGTGGGTGGGGGTGGGTCACGCGGGCTGTCGGATGCTCACCTCGATGCGGGGGTTCCTGGCCGAGACGCCGGAGCTGGCGGTCGTGCACACCCGTGCCGATGTGCTCGCGCAGACGGGCATCGCGCGCGCGGTCGTGTTACCGGCGGGGCCGGCCGGCGGCACCGGCGGGGATCCCGCGGTCGGCGAGCGCGCCGCGACGGAGGTGCTCGGCGAGTTGCGCGAGATGATGCACGGGTTCGCGGTGGTGGTGCTGCTCGTGGGGCTTGGCGGGGGCACCGGCTCGGGCGCGGTGCCGGTCGTTGCGCGCGCCGCGCGCGAGGCCGGGGCGTTCGTGCTGGCGCTCGCGACATTGCCTTTCATGTTTGAGGGGCCCCGGCGTAACCAGGTCGCCCGGCAGAGCCTCGCTGCGCTACAGGCGGCGGCCGATGTGGTGATTGCGTTTCCGAACCAGCGGCTCGCGGAGTGGGTGCCAGATGGCACCCCGCTGCAGCAGACGTTCCAGTTTGCGGACCACGTCGTCGGTGCCTCGCTCGACACGCTCTGGCGGCTTCTTGTCTCGCCGGCAATTCTGCCCGTGGACCTCTCGGACCTGGCCCGGCTGGCGGCGGACCACACTTCATTGCTCGCGATGGCCTCGGTGGAGACCTCGGGTGAGCGGCGAGTGGAGTCGGCGGTGGAGGAGCTGCTTCGCTCGCCGTTGCTGGATCATGGTGCGTTGCTCGCCGCCTCGCCCGCGGTGCTGGTGGGTGTCGCAGGGGGCGCGGAGCTGACGCTCAGGGAACTCCAACGGCTCGCCGAGGGCTTGCGTGCGAACATCCGCTCCGATGCAACGCTCACGCTTGGCGCGACGGTGGCGGACCGCGAGCGGGAAGGGCGGATCACCGTCACGCTGCTGGCGGCCGAGCCGGCGGAAAGCCCCGCCTTGCCAACCGGCTCGCGCGGCCGCACCGAGACTCCCGCCGCCATTGACCGACTGCGGCAGCCGGAGTTGCAACTGGCCGCAGAGATGCCCAACCGGTTTGACGGCGTTTCGCCCACCGTTCGCGACGGCGTGAACGTGGACGTGCCGACCTTCCTACGGCGGAACATCCGGCTCTCGACGTCGGTCCGCGGTTGACGTCCCGGCCGCTCTATTTGCGGCGGCGCCAATTCGCGGTGAGCAGTCCCAGCAGCACCGCGGCCGCACCGTGCTGTGCAGCCGAGATCTCGGGGGTATGGCAGAGCGGCGCGGCCTCCGGAAAAGCGGGCAGCACCCAAACGTCCAACACCGCACCGGTCAGCAGCGCGGTGAGCGCGAGGCATCCCAGGTACACCGCGGTGGACCGGCCCCCAAGAATCCGGCCGAGCGCGGTGAGCGTCGCGGCGTTCGTCGCGGGCCCGGTGATCAGGAACACCATCGCTGCGCCCGGTGAAATGCCTGCGCGGATCAGTCCCAGCGCGATCGGGACCGATGCCGTGGAGCAGACATAGATCGGGATGCCGACGGCCAGCATCAGCAGCATAGCGGGCCAGCCGGCCGGGATGCGATCGGCGAACAGGTTGGATGGAACGATCGCGCCCAGCAGGCCGGCGATCGCCAGTCCCGCCAACAGCTCGCGGCCGATATCCGCGGGCAGCGTGACGAAACCGTGCCGCAGCGCACGCTGCCACCGGGGCCGCGGCACCGCGGCCACTCCGCCGGCCTCGGCCGCCTCCGCCGCGACCCCGTTCCCCGCCGGCCCGCAACCCACTGCAAAGCCAACGAGCAGCCCGGACAGAAACGCGGCGATCGGCCGCACCACCGCGATCACCGGACCCAGCAGCCCCCATGTGACCAGGATGCTGTCGGCGCCGGTCTGCGGCGTGGACATCAGGAACGCCGCAACGGCACCTCGCGATGCGCCCTGCCGCCGTAGCGAGAGCGCCACCGGCACCACCCCGCACGAGCACAGCGGCAGCGGAACGCCGATCAACGACGCTTTTGCAACCGCCCGCCATCCGTCACCGCCCAGATGGCGGGCAACCCACGACGTCGGCAGCAACACGTGCAGCAGCCCAGCCACACCAAAACCGAACAGCAGATACGGGGCCATTTGCGCAGTGACATCCCACGTCGCAACGACCCACCGCTGCAGGAGGTGGAGCAGCGAGATCACAAGATTCAATATGGGGCCGTGCTGCGCAATCGCAAGGCGGCACTGCCGCCTCGGTGACCGTGAACATCAACGCGCCGGCATCGTTTGGAGCAACTCCCGAAGGTTATAGCGGGTGTAGCGGGTGTCGCTGGCGATCCGCGCCCCATCCGCGTTCGCCACCCAGAAGTCCAGCGTGTCGGGCGCGAACAGCACGGACTGGATGTTCGAGTTCATTGCGACTGGGCGTCGCATCAGCTCTCGTGCCCGCTCGGCGTCGAAGTGGCCGAACGCCACGAGCACCCGCTCAACCAGCGCGTCGTATCGCTCGCCGGCGGAGAGCAGCACCGCATCCGGAACCGGTCGGGGCAGCTTCGGGTGCGGTTCGCCAGGCCCCACCGTCTCGAAGCGGTCCGGCGTCGCCCAGATCGCGACCGCCGTGCGGCGACGCCCGTCCGCGATCACGTAGTAGTATTCGCAGGTCCGACGCGCCTGCCGCAGCACTGCGACCGCCTCCTCCAATGACGAAGCGGTTTCCATCACATCGCGAACTAGCTGCGCCATTGGCCGCCCATACCAACGGCCCTCGCCGCGGCCACCCATCTCCCCGATCGAGATGTGCTGCTCGTTCATGGCGGTGACAGAGCCGATGAACCCGGCGTAGCCAACGTTGACCCAGGCGTGGCCCTGGTCCGGGCGATGGACAATCACCACCGCGTTCGCTTCCAGCCCCACTCCGCGCAGGTAGTCCAGCACTCGTCCGTGGTAGATGCGGCCGCCCTCTGTCGCGCGGCCCATCAGCGCAAAGCCGCTGCAGTGGAACAGCTCAGGAAACACGTTGGCCAGCCGCACTTCCCAGCGATCCAGCCCCGCCCCGTCCGCCAACGCGTCCATCTCGCGCACATGCCGCGGGTTCAGGTGAGGCTGGAGCGCGGTCCATGCTTCGGCGATTTCGTCAAAGAACCAGCGGCCCTTTGAGAAGGAGGCGCCCACGCCGACGCCGTAGAGCAGGCGGCTCGCCACTTCGCGGACAGATCGCCGCAGCAGTTCGCCGTGCTGGCGGCCCATCGCTTCGGGGGATCCCCGGAGAAAGAGCACCCGCGTACCGTCATGCAGCTCCAGCCGGCCGTCGCCGGACGTGGCGATCAGCCGCCGCTGGCCCCCGGGCGATCCCGGCGGGGACGCGTTGCCACGGGCGGCGGACCTCATCGCCAGAATCGCGCGGCGCAGATGGCCAAGCGGCACGGTTTCCACACGGTGTCCGGCCGGCACCGCAAGCGTTTGGGTGGTCGGCTCTCGGGGTTCGCCGGTGATTCGCCAGTCGGTGCACTCCACCGTGAGCCGGTCCGTTGCGCTGGCCAGTTCCAACCGCGCGGGAAGGTGATCCGCGGTTCGAATCCAGAGCCGGGCGTGAAGGGGTGGCAGACTGAGCACCTGCGCGAAGAGCTTTCGGGGGCGCGCCTCGAGCACCCGGCACGGCGAACCGGCGACCGTTTCCGGCGACCGCTCGGTCACACGCAGCGCACACGCCAACCCGACGATCGTGGCGCGGGACCATGGCGCTCGAATCGGCCCCAGACGGGTCGTGTCCGGCTCCGGGGACAGACCGGGAAACTTCGGCAGACCCGGCCGCCCCACCACGGCGAACCGCGCGTCAGGGGAGTGCACCCAGATTTCGTCGCCCTGACGCCCCGTGATCAGATGAACTGTGGGGTGCCGGACAACAGCGCGGACCGACGCGGGCGGTTGTACCGAAAACTCCAGTTGGCCACCTCCCAGAGAGCGGAACGTGCCGACCGCCTCGGTGACGGTGATCCGGCCTGAAAGGGCGACGCGCGCGGCGGTTAACGGAGGATCGAGCACTGCGGTGATGCGCCAGAGGCAGCGCATCAGCTCGCGGGCCGGCCGAGGTGCCAGCATGAGTGCCGCGATCCCCGCGGCGATCGCCGCCAGCCCGAGCACCGCCACAAGCCGTGTTCGACGCATCATGGCCACATGGTCGGGGCGGGGGAGATATTGTGCACACGGGGTGGCGACCATGCCGGAGGGCCGGCGAGTGGCGCTGGTGGCGCTCGATTCGCGGAGCGACCCCACACCGGCCCGCCTCAGGGCTCCGGCGACCAGCGCCGCTTTGCCCAGTCCACCGCGCTGGCGACCAGCAGATACATTGCGGGTACCAATCCGAGCGTGAGGATTGTTGCAACCGCAAGCCCGAAGATCACCGCGACTGCCATCGGGGCCCACCAGGCGCTCGATTCGGCACCGGCAACAATTCGCCATGGCCACTGATGGATCTCGAGACTCCAGCCCATCGCCATCGGGATCAAACCGAGGATCGTCGTCACCGCGGTCAACAGCACCGGTCGAAACCGCCGCGTGCCCGCGGTGAGAATCGCCTCCAGGCATGGCATTCCCGCTGCGCGCAGCTGCTGGATGCAGTCCACCAACACGATCGCGTTGTTCACGACCACACCGGCCAGCGTGATCACACCGAGGCCGGTCATGATGATCCCAAAGCGCATCCGGGTGAGAATCAGCCCCCACATCACACCGACCAGCGAGAGCACTACGCTTGAGAGAATCACCGCCGGCAGCAACAGCGAGTTGAACTGAACCACGAGCACGACGAAGATCGCGGCGCTCGCCAGCACGAACGCGCGTGCGAGAAACCGGCCCGACTCCCGCATCTCCTTGTTTTCGCCGGTAAAGCTCACCGCGACGCCGGCCGGCAGCGCGAGCGCGCCAACGCGGGAGCGGACGTCCGCCAGCAGGCGATCAACGCCCCGTCCCGCGTCATTGCCGCTGATCGTGACGGTGCGGCGCTGGTCTTTCCGATGGATCACGCCAAACCCCGCTCCGTATTCAAAACGGCCGAGCGAGCTGACCGGCACGCTGACGCCCGCACCGGCGGGCAGACGCAACCGGTCGAGCCACTCAAACGAGTTGCGGCCCGCCGCCGGCCAGCGCACAGTGATGTCGTATTCCTCGCGCTCGCCGCGAAAGCGGCCGGCCTCGACCCCAAACAGCGACATCCGCAGGAACTGGCCGATCCCGCGCGTGTCGGCGCCCAGCAGCGCCGCGCGGTCCCGATCCACTCGAAAGCGGATCTCCGGCAGCGCGTCTTCGAGGTCATCGCGGAGGTCTACCAGGCCAGGGACGTCTGCGATCGCGCCGCGTACCTGCTCGGCTGCCCTCCGGAGGGTGTCGAAATCGTCGCCGGCGATCTCGATCTCGACCGGCGCACCGGTCGGCGGGCCCATTTGCTCGCGCTGGATGACGATGTCGGCGCCCGGCAGGCGCGGCAGCGCCTCGCGGAGACGGCGAATGTAGGCGCTCGTGCTGCCGCGGCGCTCCTCCATGTCGCGAAACTCAATGTGGAGGCGGGCGAGGTGCGGGCCGCCGGTGCCGAGGCCGAAGAGCGCGTCCGCGCCCGCCGCCTGGCCGACGGTGGTTAGCACGAAGCGGACGTCGTCGTCCGGGGTGAGCGCCTCGATTTGGCGCGCCGCTTCGTCGGTGCGTCCGATCGCGGTTCCCTGCGGGAACCGGATGTACACCTGCGCGTTGCGCGGCTCAACCAGGGGGAACAGCTCGACGCCGCGATCGAGCCGCATGTACGTCACCAGCGACAGCAGCAGGAACAGCAGTCCGCACACCACCGAGGCGCCGGGGCGGCGTAGCAGCGCGCGCAGCATCGCCTCGTACCCACGCAGGAACGGATGCGGCTGCGCGCGGCGGTGGCGCGGGCGGACGTGTATCACGAACGAGGCGATCGCGGGGTTCACAATCAGTCCGACGAAGAGCGAGCAACCCAGCGCCAGCATCACCGTGCGCGGCAGAAACCCCATGAACTGGCCCATCACGTCGGGCCAGAACAGCAACGGCACGAACGCGAGCACCGTGGTCAGGGTCGAGGTGATCACCGGCCAGGCCACTTCCGAAGCGCCGCGCCGCGCGGACTCGTGCCGGGTCAGCCCCTGTGTGCGAAGCCGGTAGATGTTCTCGACGATCACAATGGCATTGTCCACCAGCATGCCGACCACCAGCACCAGGCTGAACAGCACCATCATGTTCAGCGTCAGCCCCGCCGCGCGCAGTGCGACAAAGGTCAGCAGCATGGACATCGGAATCGCCAGGCCGACCAGTACCGCGTTGCGCAAGCCCATCGCGGCGAGCAGCACCGCGACCACCAGCAGGAATCCGGTGGCGATGTTGTTTTCGAGCTCGCTGAGCATGCGCGCGATATCGCGCGACTGGTCCATCACGATCGTGAGCCGAATGTCCGCGGGCAGGGGGAAGCGCTGCAGCGCGTCCCGCAGCCGGCGGATCAGCGCGACGGTGTTTTCGCCGGCCCGTTTCGTCACCGAGATCGCCACGCACGGCGAACCATCGAGCCGCGAGATGGAGTCGGCGTCCTTCGTGGTGTCCTCGACGTCCGCAACGTCCCCGAGATAAATGGGCCGGCCGTTCGGTGCGTCGAGCACCACGCGCCGCAGTTCCGCGGCCCGGTCGAACTCGCCGGGCACGCGGACCTGAAACTTTGCGCGGCCGAGGTCGAGGTGACCCGCGGTGACGGTCGCGTTTTCCTCCTGCAGTCGTCGCAGCAGCACCGCGAGCGGCACGCCGTAGGCGGCCAGCCGCGCAGGGTCCGGGATCACGCGGAGCTCGCGCCGGGGCAGGCCGGCGACCGCCGCGTCGCGCACGCCCGGCACCCGCTCGAGGTGGTCCTCCAGCAGCTCGGCGGTGTGGCGCAATCGCTCCGCGCCAGCCGGCGACGACAATGCGAGCGTCAGCACCGGCGTGTCGGTGCTGAAGTTCAGCGCCTCGATGATCGGCTCGTCCAGATCGGGCGGGAGGTCCGGCCGGGCAAGATCGACCTTATCCTTCACGCGGCGGCGCGCGGTCTCGATGTCGTCGCCGGCGCGGAACTCGACGTCGAACAGACAAACGTTCTCGCTGCAGGTGGAACGGATCGTGCGAACGCCGTCCACGCCGTTCAGCCGTTTTTCAAGCGGGACCGCGATCAGCCGTTCGATGTCCTCGGGCGAGGTGCCGTCGTACGTCGCGGTGATGAACACGTGCGGAATTGTGATGTCCGGGGGGCCCTCCCGGGGCAGCTCGAGGTAGGCGACCACACCGGCGCCCGCCGCCACCACTGCGAGCGCGACGACTGCTACCCGGAAGCGGATCGCAAGATCGGTCAGGATCATGGCGGCGGCGTTCCCTCCGCCACAATCTCGACCGCGGTGCCGTCCGCGAGGTCGCGCTGCCCCTCAATGACCACGCTTTCCCCTGCCACAACACCCGCGGACAAGAGCGCGAAACCGCCCGCAATTCGCTCCAGCTCCACGCGGCGGCGTTCCGCGTGGCCCCCTGTGGCGACGAACACCACGTGCTCGCCGCGGCGCGGAATCACCGCCGGCAGCGGGACGGCGACCCAGCCGGCCGGCATGGGGCGGTCCACTTCCACGCGGACGATCTGGCCCGCGCGCAGCCGGCGCTCGCGGTTGTCGAGTCGTATCTCCGCCCGGAACGTTCGGCTGCGCGGGTCCGCCTCCGCAGCGACCGCCGCGATCTGGCCGGTGCGGACGAGCAGGGGGGGATCGCCGACCACCACCCTCACCGGCGTGCCCGGCGTCACCTCGTCCACCCGCTGTTCCGGCACCTCCACGACGATCCGCACATTCGAGACGTCCACCAGCCGCGCGACGGCCTGTCCCTCGGCGACGTGCTCGCCGGGTTCCACCAACCGTTCGGTGATTTCGCCGTCGCTGGGCGCGGTGACCGTGCACTGGCGAACGTACTCCTCTGCCTCCGCGAACGCGGCGCGGGCACGGTCGGCGCGGGCGCGAGCGGCGTCGAGCTCGTGCGGCGCGATTGCGCCGCTCTCCGCGAGGGCTTCGCGACGTCGCAAATCCCGTTCCGCCTCACGCAGCTCCACCGCGGCCTGGTCCCGGCGGGCCTCCCAGAGCGTGGCGGCAACGCGCGCCACCGGAGCACCGGCGCGGACGCGATCGCCCCGCTCGACGGCGACCTGGACGACGCGCCCAGCGCGCTCCGCGGCGAGCGTTGCGGCGTAGATCGCCTCGACCCGGCCAGGCAGATCGAGCACGTCCCGCACACCGTCGCTGGTCGCTGTCACGACGCGGACCGGCACGGTGCGCGGTGGCGTTGCGGGTCGGGGTTCCGTCTGCCGCGGCAGCAGCAGCGCGACCGCGCCGATCATGGCCGCCAGCAGCAGCGCAATCCACCAGGCCGAGGGCCGATGATGGCGGCGTGCGGCCGGCGCCGCCGCGTCGGTTTCGTCGGTCCGACGTTCCTTCATCGAGTGGTCTCCCCACGGGGCAGCAGCGACCGGCCGATCGCGTAGGCGAGCCGCACGTCCGCGCTGCGCAGATCGCGGCGGGCTCCCAGCAGCTGGAGCCGGGCGCGGCGCTGCGCGAGCATTGCGTCGGTGAACTCGAGGCGGGTCGCAAGCCCCGTCTGGACGCGCGTATGCGCGATCTCGACGCTGCGGTCCGCCAGCCGCACCGTCTGCTCCGCCGCCTCGTTCGCCTGCGCCGCCTCACGGCGCCGCATCCACGCCTCCTCAACTTCCAGCCGGATCCGCCGCTGGAGCTCCTCCAGTTCGGCCTGGGCGGACGCGAGCGCCAGCTCCTTCTGCTGGATACGCGCGGCGCGCCGACCGCCGTCGTAGAGGCTCCACTCCACCGTCAGACCCACCTGCCAGTCCCACTCCCAGCGGTCCTCGGACGAGATGAACGTCTCGGGGTTGCGTCCCTCGTAGCTGCCGCGGGCCCGCAGCACGGGTGAGTACGCGCCACGTTCAACACGCAGATCCGTCGCGCGCAGCTCCACGAGTTTTTGCTGCTCATGCAGTTCGTGGCGTTGCTGCAGGGCGATCCGCACCGCGGTTTCCAGCTCGGTGAGGTCCGCGGTTCGCTCGGAGATGACGCCCTCTCCGGCGAGTTCGAACTGATCGGTCTCGAGCCGGGCGAGGTTGCGGAACGCAGCACGGGCGACGCACCGTTCGCGCTCGAGTGCGGCCAACGTGGGCCGCTCGTTCGCGGCGCGCACGCGGGCCGCCATCGCGTCAAACTCGGAGGCGACCCCCTCCCGGTGCTTGTGCTCGATTTCATTGGCGAACTCGTCGAGCTGCACGATCGTCGCCGTCTGCACGCGGACCGCCTCCTCGAGGTACCAGAGGGCGTGGAAAGCGAGGTGAATGTCGCGTGCGAGCGTCTCGCGGACGCGTTCCGACGCCAGGTCTACGCGGTCGCGGTACACGCGCGCCGCCTTCAGCCCCGCTGCGACGCTGCCACCGTCGTAGAGGAGCTGCCGCAGCTCGACGGCGGCGGTGTAGTTATCCAGCCGGCCAAATGTCACCGGCGGGCCATCCAGTTCGAGCGTGTCGAGCTCATTCCGGCGGGTGTAGTCCGCGCGCGTGTGCAGCTCGGGCAGCAGGGGTGCCCGCATTTCGGCGATCATCGCGCTGGCGGCGAGGCGGTCGCGCTCCGCGTTGGCGACCGCGACGCTGCGTTCGAGTCCGCTGCGCAGACAGTCGTCGAGCGTGAGTCGGCGGAGGGCGGCGACCTCGCCGGCGCGGGTGACCGCGGCGAGCGCGAACACGACTGTCGTGGCGCGACGGGCTTTGGCGACAGCGCGGGGGGGCGTACCGGCGCTGAACGCGTCGGCCGCATGCTCAAGAATCCGGAGGAAGACACGCCGCTGCGCGTGCGGCACCTCCGCGAACAGCGCACGCAGGGTTCGTCGTCGTTCGAGCCGGAAACTTCGGACCAGGCGGCGGCCGGCGGGCGTCATTTGGACCAGCACCCGCCGGCGGTCGCAGCTTGCGCGGCGCCGCGTCACCAGGCCGCGTTCGGCGAGGCGGTCCACGATCTGAGTGAGCGTGGAACGCCGAAGTCGAAATGCCGCGGCGATCTCGCCCATCGTGCAAGGGCCCACGCTGGCGCAGTGGTCCAGCAGGCACATTTGCGGCATCGTCAGCCGGCCGCGCGCGAGCGCATGGCGCTCGCGGCTCACCGCGAGGCGGGCGAGCAGCGTCAGCACATGCCCCAGCGCGTCGCAGAACTTCGCGATCGAGCGCGACGGGGATTGCGGAGAAAAATGTTTCATTTTGTGAACTATATCAGTCCGCCGAGGCAGTGGTCCAGCCACCCGCCGGCGGAGTCGGGGCTCGGCGCGGGGCGGCGAGTTGGCCGGCGGGGCGGCATGTGGCAGTCTTTTGTGCCGGCAGCGGCGCAATATTCAGCGGGATCCTCCGTTCTATAAGCGTAGTTCGGAGCGGTCCCTGGACGGACCGGATGGACGCTCAGGAACGCGCGTGGCTCGACGAGTATCGCCGGGGTGACCGTGAAGCCCTGGGGAAGCTGGTCGAGCATTACCGCCGGCCGCTCTATTCGTTCATTCTCAAGATGACCGAGGGCCGGGTGGATCCGGACGAGATTTTTCAGGAGGTCTGGATCCGTGCGATCCGGAAACTGGACACCTTTCGGGAGGAAAACCTTCTGGGGTGGCTCTTCCGGATCGCGCACAACCTGATCATTGACCTGGCGCGGCGCCGGAAGCTGTTCGTGGATGCGGAAAGCGCGGCCAGCAGCACGCAGGCGCGCAGCAGCTGGCTGCAGCGCGTGCCGGAGAGCGGGATCGGGCCCGCAACACGGGTGGCGGGTGCGGACCTGGGGGAGCGCATCCGGGCAGCGATCCTGAAACTGCCGCCCGAGCAGCGCGAGGTGTTTCTGCTGCGGACGGAGGGCGAGGTTCCGTTCAAGGAGATCGCCCGCATTCAGGGCGTCACACTGAATACTGCGCTGGCGCGGATGCACTACGCGGTGTTGAAGCTGCGCGAGGCGCTGAAAGATGAATACGAGGCCTTCGGGGGGAGAATGACATGAAGTGCGACGAGGCGATTCGCGACATCCTGCTGGACTCCAGCGGCGAGCTGGAACCGGTGCGGCGGCCTTCGCTGACTGCGCATCTGGAGCGGTGCGCCTCCTGCCGCGCGTATCGTGACACGCTGTCGCGGGTCGAGACCGTCGCCCGCAGCGAGGCGCGCGCGGAGGAGGTGGTGTCGGCGGTGACCGCGGACACGATTCTCACCGAGATCACCCGCCGCAGCATGGTCAGCGCGCACGCGACCCGCGCGCGGTGGCTGGCACATCCGGCGTGGTCGGTCGCGGCGGCGATGGTCGTCGCGTTTCTCGTTGGATTCACTGCCGCGGTGCTCCGCGCCAGCTTTCGGCCGAATGGTTCGACCGCGATGTCGACCGCAGCGCCCCCGACCAGCGTCTGGACGCTGGATGAGTGGATGGATTTACAACTCGACCTGCTGAGCGACGAAGCTGCTGCGCTGGCTCGGGAGCTGCAGCGTCCGGTGGAGCGTCCGCCGGAGCCCGCACAGGCCAGGGAGGACGAAACAGATTTCAACGAGTCGCCCGCTGACGCATGAGTCGCGCCGGATCATTCGCGGTGGTGCTGGTCGTCGCCGTCGCCGGGGGATTCAGCGTTCCGGTGGCCGCGGACCCGATGCCCGCCGCCGCGGCGCCGGCGGCCGAATCTAGCTGCGCGGCAACCCCCGACGCGCAGTGGGTCGAACGCTGGCTCGGGTGGGTTCGGGAGCGCCGTCCCGCCGAGTACGAGCGGCTGGTGCGTCTGCGCGCGGAGGCCCCGGCGACATTCGAGGCGGAAGTGCGGCGGCGATTTTCGGACTGGCCGCGCGGTCTTCCCGATCGGATGACGGGAGCGTCCGGCGGCGCCGCAGAGCAGTACGCCGCCCGCATTGAAAGCCTGGCGCGGGTCTATCGGGAGGCCGCGGCTGAGCAGCGGCCCGCGATTCGGAACGAGATTCGGCGACTGGTCACCATCGCGTTTGACCTTCGTGAAGCGGAGCGGCGGGATCGGCTGGCCCGCATCGAAAAAGAGCTGCAGAAACTCAAACGCGAGCTGGAGCAACGGCGGGCCGCGCGGGACGAGATGATCGAGCGCAAGGTCCGCGAGATTTTGGAGGGCAGTGCCGCGACCCCCTGAGGGGCGCGGGGGTGGACGGGGACGTAGTCCAGGGAGTCAGGGAGATTCGGGTGGCGGGGGCCGCGCGGCGCGCGGCCCCCGTTGTCCGTTGGTCATCGACGGCGTAGTGTCACTGGGGCATAATCCGGCGCGATGAAGCGCGTCGGCCGTCTGTTGTTGCGCGCCGCATGCGTCGCTGCCGCGATTGGCGCGACGGGGGTCGTGCACGGGGAGGACGCTCGGAAAGAGTTCGAACGGCTGGCGCGCGAGATCGCCGGAACGAAATTCGACACGGAGGTGCGCCAGCGGCTCGAGCGTGAATCGCGCCGCACCGACGCGTTGATCCAGCCAACCGACCGCTCTCCGCTCGACGTGGTGCTGCGTCGGACGCGCGCGCTGCTGACACATCTGCGGGCACAGCCCGGGGCGCCCGACCTCTCCGCGGAGGCGGCGGAGCTGGCGGCGCTGGAGGCGCGGGCGGCGAACGGCCCGCTCCCTGCCGACGGCGCCGACGAGCGTTTCCTCGCCGCGCGCGCGCTCCGTCGCCGGATCGCCTTCCGCAATCCTCTGCTCAACTTTGATCGCATCGCGCTACTGCTGCATTCCAAGCAAGCACGCGGCGAAATCCATATGATTGACCAGTTTTTCGGCTTCAACGCAGCGCGTGGCGGGGGGCTGGTCGTGATCGAGGATCCGTTCGGAGCGGCGCCGCGCGTGCGCCGCCCGCTCGAGGGGGCGACGATCGCAAACGGCCGGCTTACCGGTCGGCCGCTCGCGGGCGGTTCGTTCATCTCGCTGGAGCTCGACTACGACGGGCGCACCGTCTACTTCGCGTGGACCGAAGCGGACGCGCGCGTGCCCTCGCCGGAGGAGTGGGCGGGCCAGCCGTGGTCGTGGGAGGAGTGTCGTCTGCGGCCCGCCGGCTATCACCACTACCACTGGCGGCCGGAGAGCACCTATCATATCTTCCGCGCGTCGCTCGAGGGTGGGCCGGTCATGCAGCTCACCGACGGGCGGTGGAACGAGTACGACCCGTGCGTGCTGCCGGACGGCCGCATCGCGTTCATTTCGGAGCGGGTGGGCTCGAATGTGCGCTGCGGCGCGCGCTGGTGTCCCTCCGCGGTGCTGTATGCGATGCAGCCCGACGGTTCTGCGCTCGAGCCGCTCAGCTTTCACGAAACGAACGAGTGGCAGCCGTCCGTCGCGCACGATGGGCGAATCGTCTATACGCGGTGGGACTACGTAGACCGGGACAACGACGCGGCGCATCACATGTGGGTGTGCAATCCCGACGGTAGCGACCCGCGCGCACCGCATGGCAACTACACCGACCGGCGCGAGATGCGGCCGTGGATGCTGCTGGGGCTGCGCGCGGTACCCGGCCGGCGCACCTTCATTGCGGTTGCGGCACCCCATCACGGGGAGCAGTACGGTTCGGTGGTGTTGGTGGATCCGGCGATGCCCGACGACGGCCGCATGTCTCAGGTGCGCCGGCTGACGCCGGAGGTGCTGTTTCCGGAGGCCGAGTCCGCGCCCGGCGTGCCGCATGACCGCGGGCGACACGAACCGAAAGGGGAGGTGTTTGGCCAGCCGTGGCCGTTGGACGAGGATTTTTTCCTCTGCGTATGGGATCCCGAACAACGCCACTACGCGCTCACGCTCGCCGACAGCTTTGGCAACCGGGAGGTGCTCTATCGCGATCCGGAGTTCCCGTGCCTGGACCCGATACCGGTGCGACCGAGGGAACGCCCGCCGGTGATTCCGCGCCGCGCACCTCCGATGGTCGGTTACTCACCCTCGCGCCCGACCGGCCTGGCGACCGTGGTGGTCGCCAACGTCTATGCGAGCCGCCGTCCGTTTCCCGCCGGCCGGCGCGTCGCCGCGCTGCGGATCGTGCAGATCTTCGGAAAGGACACCGCCTGGCTCGATGTGCCCCGCATCGGGGCCGCTGCCGAAAGTATTGCGCGCGGCGTGCTCGGCACCGTCCCGGTCGAGGAAGACGGCAGTGCGCACTTTGTGATGCCCGCCGGCGTAGAGGTCTACTTTCAGGCGTTGGACGGCCGCGGCCGTGCGATTCAAACTATGCGCTCCGGCACCTGGGCGCACGACGGCGCGACACTGAGCTGTGCCGGTTGCCACGAGCCGCGTCACGCCGCACCGCCGGTTCAGTTCTCACCTCTGGCTGCGCGCCGGCCCCCTTCCTCGCTGCGGCCCGGACCGTCGGGTTCCTATCCGTTGACGTTTCCGCGGCTGGTCCAACCGGTGCTCGATCGCCACTGTGTTCGATGCCATGCCGGTGCGCGCGGCCGCCCCGATCTGCGCGCAGAACCGTTCGAGCCGGCCACCGGCCCCGGCGCGCGAGTCTCTGCGCCCGAGTGGCTCGCCGGCGTCCGACACGCGCACCATGGGTGGTCCCGTGCGTACGCTGCGCTCTCGCCGTTTGGCTGGTCGCGGGCCGGCGGCAACGGAATCATCTTCGAACAGGAACAGTACTCGACGCCCGGGCGAGTCGGCGCCGATGCCGCCCACCTCGCGCGGATGCTCAGCAACGGACACCACGACGTACGACTGTCGCCGGAGGACTGGGAGCGGATCGTGACGTGGTTGGACTGTAACAGCCTGTTCTACGGCGCCTACCACGACCCCGAAGCTCAGCGGCAGGGGGAGCTGGTGCCGCCGCGGCTCGGCTGGCGGCCGGAATACGCGCGATGAGGCGGCCGCGTCGGATTCGAGGTGTCCAAGGTTGGGACCGGACGCCGGGATGGCCGTCCATCGTTTGGACGGCCGGGCGCGCGGTCGCCGTGATGGTGCTCGCGGTGGCGCTCGGAGCGTCCGAAACCTTCGCGCGGACGCCGGTGCCGATGGCGGTCTGGATTGGCGCCGGCGACGCGAACGGCCCAGCCGACGCGGCGCATCTGGCGGCCGTATGGTCGCGCGCCGGCGGCGCGAACCTGGCGGTGCTCACCGGCGCAACCGTTCGCGCCGAGTTGGTGCTGGCAGCCCTGATTCGTCTGCGCGCGCGCCTTCAGACGGGCGATCTGGCGGTGGTGGGTTACAGCGGGCCGCTTGCACCGGCAACGGACGGTGAAAGTGGGGCAGCTTGGGCGGGACTGGAGGGGAAAAACGAGGCGGAGGCGGTGCCTGCCGCCGTGAGCTCTCTGCTCGGGTCGTGTGCCGCTTCGGTGGTCGTGATCCAGATCGCGGCTGGCGTCGGCCGCGCGGCGGGGGCACCGGCGGCGTCTGCGTTTTCGTTTCCGGAGCCGCTGGTGTTGTGGTCGGCGGGTGCGGCGGAGCGTCCCGCCGAGACATGGTTCGGGCGCTCACGCGCGGCCGACGCGCTGGCACGGGAACTGGAACGTATTCGGACCCGCCCGGCGGGCGGCAGTGTAGGAGAGTGGTTGCGCGCCGCGATCCGTCGGTGCGAGCTGGAAAGCGCCGGCCGAACGGTGTGCAGCCTCTCTCCGTCTAATGCGCTTGCGGGGGTCACGTGGCCGCAGGGCGACGTGCTGCAGCTGACGCCGCTCGGCCAGCTCGGATCGGCTCTGGAGCAGCTCGCCGAGGTCGTGGGGCATGCTCCGGGAGACAGAGGTTCGGCCGAAGTTTGGGCGACGGCCTGGCGGGTGGCTCGGGAGGAGGGTGCGTCGCGGGTGGCGGACTGGCTCGCGGAGCTTGCGGTGGCTCTCCGGCCGGAGGGCCTGACCGCGGAGCAGGTAGAGGACCGCGTTGTGGCGGCCTCGGCCGTCTGGCGGCAAGGACGTCGGGAGGAGGCGGAGCAGAAGCTGCGCGCGATTCTTCGTGCGGAGCCCCGCTCACTGGTGGCGCGGGCACTGCTGGCGGAGGTGCGGTGGGAACAGGAGGATCCCACCGACGCCGTTCGTATGGCGACGGAGGTTCTCCGCGAGACCGACGCGTCTGGCGCCTCCGCTGCGGTGGCGCGGTTTCACGCGGCGCGCGTGCTGGGCATGTCGGCGGAGGCCAGACAGGATTTCGTGGAGGCGGTGCGGCAGTATCGAATCGCCGCCGATGCCGCCGCGGCCGGCAGGGTGGCGGATACGGCGCTGGTTACGGGGACGCGACGTCGTCTGGTGCGCGCGTTGCGGCTGGCCGGCGATCCCGGCGCCGCGGCCGCGCAGGCGGAAGAGGCACTCGCGGCAGCCCGTGCCGCCGTCGAGGCTGGCCCGGAAGTGCCGCTTCTCTGCGCGGAGATGGGCGACGCCCGCTTTGCAGTAGGTCAGCTGGACGCTGCGATTGATGCGTGGCGGACAGCCTGCGACGAGTGGTCAGTGTGGCGCGGTGGAGCACCGCCGTTGTCGGTGGTGGTGTCGCTGGGGAGTGCGCTGCTCGAGAGAGGCGAGACCGATGAGGCGATCCGTCGTCTGCAGGCGGCGGCCGAGGGGGCGGCTGCGACATCGGTCGAGGAGGTGGAGCGGGTACGCCTGCAGATTCTGCTTTCCTGGGCGTGGAACCAGCGTGGCGACCGCATTCGTGCGCTGCAGCACGCGCAGGAGGCCTGGCGGATGGCCGCGGCACGCCCGGAGATTGCCGCTCAGGATCTTGCGACACTGCATGCGGATCTTGCTGCGCTGCACCTGAACAGTGGTGATGCGGCGCGCGCCGCGGAATTCGCGGAGCGCGCGCTGGCGGAGTGGGCGCGGTCCGCAGTGACGAATCGCCCATCGCTGTCCGCCGTGTGGGTGTTGCTGGCGGATGCGCGCATGCGGCTGCACCGCTACGCGGAGGCCGCGGTCGCGTGGTCGAACGCGGCGGCGGTCCTGGTGGAACTCGGGCCGGAGTCGCGCTCGGAGTGGGTGCGCGCGCGGACGCAGGAGGTTCTCGCCTGGATCGAGGCGGGGGCGTTGGAGGAGGCGGTGCGGTCGTCAGACTCCCTTGCGGCGTATGGGGAGTCGTTCGGCGGGGCTCTTTCCGCGCGAGCGCTCGCCCGGATCTGGCTTCAGCGGGCCCGTGCCCTCGCGATGGCCGGTCGTGCGGACGAAGCGGACGAGGCGTATGGCCGTGCGTGGTCCGCGATAGAATCGGCAGGGGGCGCGGAGGCGGATCCACTGCTGCGTGCGGAGATCGCGGTGCGGCGGGCGGCGCTGCTTGTGGCTCGCGGTCGTCTGTTCGACGCGCGGGCGGCATTGTCGGTGGCCGGTGATCTGCCGCCAGAGCTGGCTCGCGACCTGGTCGCCACGGTGCGGCGGGTCCGGGCGGTGCTTGACGAGGCGATGAAGCCACACGGCCCGATCACGATACCGGCCGATATCGCGGCGATCCAAATATTGGAAATGGACTACCGCACCCGGCGGGCGCGTGGTCCGGCACCCGTCGAACGGCAGCCGTGAACACCTGGCGGTTGGCGATCTGGACCTCGGTCGCGCTGCTGGTGGTGGGGGCGATTCCGTATCGCCGTGTCGGACCGCTTGCGGGGGTCCGGGGGATCGCAACGGTAGTGGCGGCAGTATTGTTCGCGCTGTGGCTGGTGGCCGGTTCCGTCCAGTTCTGGCGCACTTTCGTTCGGTCGGAGGGCCGCTCGCGGCTGCAACGAGCGGCGGGTGCGGCGGGCGGGTTGCTGCCTTGGGCTGCGGCGATGGGTCTGGTTGTCGCACGCTGCGGTGGCCGCACCGCCGACGCGCCCACGCTCACCGCGGCGCGCGAGGCGACCGCCGCAAGGCTGGAGAGCCGGGTGCGACAGCTGGCCGGCGAAATCGGTGAACGGCATGCGAACGGCCGGCTGGACGCGCTGCGGCAAGCGGCCGGCTGGATCGCGACCGAATTGCAGACCGCGGGCTGGCCGGTGCGGCAGGAACCTTTTGAGGCTCCGAGTGGGCAGGGTGTGGTGACGGTAGTGAATCTGGTGGCGGAGCGTCGTGGCCGCGTGCGTCCCGATGAGCTGGTGCTGGTCGGTGCGCACTACGATACCGTGCCCGGCACGCCCGGCGCCAACGACAACGCGTCGGGGGTCGCGGCGTTGCTTGAACTGGCGACGCGGTGGCGAAGCCTGGAGCCGGACCGCACGCTGCGACTGGTCGCGTTTGTGAACGAGGAGCCGCCGTTCTTCATGACGCCGCACATGGGCAGCGAGGTGCACGCGGCGGCCGCGGTGCGTCGGGGTGAACGGATCGCACTGATGGTTGCGCTGGAAACGATGGGATGTTTTCGCGACGTGCCCGGCAGTCAGGCCTATCCCTCACCGTTGTTCTACCTGCTGTATCCGGACCGTGGCAACTTCATCGCGCTCGTCGGCGGTGTGCGCAGTGCCGGCGCGCTCCGCCGCTTCGCCGCCGCGATGCGATGCGCGACGGACGTGCCCGTGTGCTGGGCCGCGCTACCGATGTGGGTAGCGGGCGTTGCGTGGTCTGATCACTGGCCGTTTGCGCGCCGCGGGGTGCCCGCGCTGATGGTCACGGACACCGCGCCGTTCCGCTATGACGCATACCATCAGCCAGACGACCTGCCCGAGAAGCTGAACTACACGGCGCTGGCGGCGGTGGTCGACGGCGTTGCGGCGGCGGTGCTGGAAGCGGCGGGCGGAGGTGCGCGCGACGCCGCGATGGCAACCGGCGGATGATCGCTGGCCCGGCCGTTGTCGGACCGGCGCCCCGGGCCTATAGTCGAACGCACGATGCGCGAACGATTTCAGCTCGTGGCCCCTTATGCGCCCACCGGCGACCAGCCGGAGGCGATCGAGGCCTTGGTTCGCGGTCTTGAAGAGGGCCGGCGTTTTCAGACGCTCGAGGGGGTGACCGGCTCGGGCAAGACGTTCACGATCGCGAACGTGATCGCGCGCTGGGGGAGGCCGGTGTTGGTGATCTCCCACAACAAGACGCTCGCGGCGCAGCTCTATGCGGAACTGAAAGGATTCTTTCCGCGCAATGCGGTTGAGTACTTCGTCAGTTACTACGACTACTACCAGCCGGAGGCGTACATTCCCGCGACCGACACGTACATCGAAAAGGACGCCTCCATCAATGAAGAAATCGAACGGCTACGGCTGGCCGCGACCGACGCGTTGCTGAACCGCGAAGACGTGATCATCGTCGCCTCGGTCTCCTGCATCTACGGCCTCGGTTCGCCGGAGGACTACCGGGAGATGACCGTCCGGCTGCAAGTGGGCGACCGTTTGGACCGAGATGAGCTGCTGGCTCGGCTGGTCGCGATTCAGTACTCGCGCAACGACCTGGCGCCGGAGCCCGGCACGTTCCGGGTGCGGGGTGAAACGGTGGACGTTTTTCCCTCCTACCGCCACGAGCAGATCCGTGTGACGTTCGATGGCGCCACGGTCGCCGGTTTGCGCCGGCTGGATCCGGTGAGCGGTCGGGCGGGACCGCCGGTGGAGGCGGTGACGCTCTCGCCGGCCCGTCACTTTGTGATGCCATCCGCGAAGATCCGACCGGCGTTAGAGGCGATCCGTGCGGAGCTGGAGGAACGCGTGTCGTGGTTTGTCGAGCGCGGGAAGTTGATCGAGGCGCAGCGGCTGCGCATGCGTACCGAGTACGATCTCGAGATGCTGGCGGAGGTCGGCTTCTGCAGCGGCATCGAGAACTACTCCCGCCATCTTTCCGGCCGCGGGCCCGGTGAACGGCCGGCCTGCCTGGTGGACTATTTCCCGCGGGAATTTCTGACGGTGATTGACGAGTCGCACGTGACACTGCCGCAACTGCGGGGCATGTACAACGGCGACCGTGCGCGGAAGCTCACGCTCGTCGAACACGGGTTCCGGCTGCCGTCCGCGCTCGACAACCGCCCGCTCAACTTCGAAGAGTTTCTCGCGGTCACCGGCCCGATGTTGTTTACCTCCGCGACGCCGGGCGAGTTCGAGCTGCAGATGTCCGGCCCACCGGTACGGCAGCTGATTCGACCGACCGGCATTGTTGATCCGCCGGTCGAGGTCCGACCTCTCGCCAACCAGATTGACGACGTGATGGAGGAGATTCGTCGCGCGGCCGCCCGGCGGGAGAGGGTGCTGGTCACGACATTGACGAAGAAAACCGCGGAAGATCTCGCCGACTATCTACGCTCCGCCGGTCTGCGGGTGCGGTATTTGCACTCGGAGATTGACGCGATCGAGCGGGTGGAGATCCTTCGGGGTCTGCGGAAGGCCGATTTTGACTGTCTCATCGGCATCAATCTGCTGCGCGAGGGTCTGGATCTGCCGGAGGTGTCGCTGGTGGCGATCCTCGACGCGGATAAGGAGGGATTTCTGCGCTCGGAGACCTCGCTGGTGCAGACTGCCGGCCGCGCCGCACGCCATACACGGGGACGCGTGATTCTATACGCGGACGAGATCACCGATTCGATGCGGCGGATGATCGAACGGACGGAGGAGCGGCGCGCCCGGCAGTTGGCCTACAACCGCGAGCACGGCATCACACCGCGTTCGATTGAGAAAGAGATCCAGGCGGCGCTCGCGGTGCGAGAACGGGCGCGAGAGATCGAGCGCCGGATTGTCCGCGAGGGGGGAGAGGACGAGGACGTTCATGCGGCGATTCAGCAGCTGGAGGCCGAGATGTTTGAGGCGGCGGAGGCGCTGGAGTTCGAGCGCGCGGCCATGCTGCGTGACCGGATTCGCGCGCTGAAAGCGGGTCGGCCACTGGTTTCGGCGGCGGGCGGGGCCTGTCGTCGTCGGCGGGCGCGCGCGCGCCGTTGACCCCGCCCCCCCGCCGCGTAAGATGCTCGCATGCGAACAGGCTCTGCGCTGCAGTGGACTGCGCTGGATCGGGCGACACGCCGCGAGGCCGCCACCTTGTTGCGCGCTGCGATCCGGGAGGATGTGGGCAGGGGCGACGTCACCTCGCGCGCGCTGGTGCCGGCGGGAGCGGTCGCTCGCGCGGTGATCGTGGCGCGGCGGCCGTGCGTGCTGGCGGGGCTGCCGCTCGCCGCCGAGGTATTTCGCCGGCTCGACCGACGGATTCGGTGTGAAAGCGACCATCGCGACGGCGAGACGCTGCGCGCAGGGGCGGCCGCGTTGCACGTCGAGGGGCCCGCGCGCGCGCTGCTGGCCGGCGAGCGAATCGCGCTGAACTTCCTCCAACGGTTGTCCGGCATCGCGACGCTCACCCGTGAATTTGTCCGCCGCGTTGGCTCCACCGGCGTCACGATCCTCGACACGCGTAAAACGACGCCGGGCTGGCGCCGCCTGGAAAAGTACGCGGTACGATGCGGTGGCGGAGAGAACCACCGGATGGGGCTCTACGACCGGGTGCTCATCAAGGACAATCATCGCAAACTCTGGGCGGGAACGTCCGCGCGCCCGCTCGCCGACGCGATCCGCGCCGCCCGCCGGCGTTGCGGCGGACGGCTGATCGAGATCGAGGTGGACACGGAGCGCGAACTGCTCGACGCGTTGGAGGGCCGGCCGGACTGGATCCTCCTCGATAACATGTCTCTGGCGCGCCTGCGCCGGTGTGTCCGGCTTGTGCGGGGCCGGGCCCGGCTGGAGGCATCCGGGGGGGTGAGCCTGCACAACGTTCGCGCCATTGCGGCGACAGGGGTGGATGCGATCTCGGTGGGCGCGCTGACCCACTCTGCGCCGGCCGCGGATTTCGGTATGGATTTCCTGTGAGTCCGGCCGCCGTGCCAGAGTCCACCCCGGCCGCGATGCGCGCGCGCATCCAGGAGCGGCTGCTCGCCGCCGCGCCGAGATGGCAGGTGCGAGTGCTCGATCGCGTGGTGTCCACGCAGGACACGGTACGGCGACTCGCGGAGCGCGGTGCACCGGATCGAACGGCGGTACTCGCACGAGAGCAAACCGCCGGGCGTGGGCGTCATGGGCGCCGCTGGCAGTCGCCGCGCGATCAGGGTGTCTATCTGTCGGTGCTCCTGCGCTGCGCGTGGGCCGCCGCGGACGCCGGCTGGTTGCCCTTGCTGGCGGTGGTCGCGACGCTTCGGGCGCTCGGTGATTTGGGCATCCGACACGTTCGGGTGAAGCCGCCGAACGATGTCGTCACACCGCGCGGCAAGATTGCGGGCATCCTCACGGAACCTCGACTGAACGGTTCCCAGATTGACTTTGTGGTGCTCGGTGTGGGCATCAACGTGGGCCAGAGCGAGGAACATTTCAGCGCAGTCGGACTGCGCGGCCACGCGACGTCGTGCCGGATGGAGGGCCTTGTGGTGCCCCTTGAGGAAGTCGCCGCCCGATGGCTGGCCCGCTTCGATGGGCTGTATCGTCCCCGGCCGTTGTCGGGTGCACAGCGGCGGGTGTTGCGGGAGGCCTGGCGCGCCGCCGGCGGGCCGGCTCGCGTTCCGGCGTGGGAATGAAGGTGGCACGCCAGCGGTCGGTCGGGGAGCCGGTTGCGGTTCTGAACATCGGCAACACGCACACAACCCTCGCGCTGGTCGTGGGAGGACGGGTCCTTCGGCGGTGGCGTCAGCGGACGGCTCGCCGCGAGCCCGCGGTGCTCGCCCGGGCGGTCGGCTGGCTGGCGGTCAGGGGGGCGAAGTCGATCGTGGTCGGATCGGTCGTACCGGCTGCGACCCGCGATTGGCGCCGCGCGATTCGGCTGGACGGTCGTCTGGTCGCACTGACGGCGAGCCCGGCACTGGCCCGTCATGTTCGGTTCGACTATCCGCGGCCGTCCACGTTGGGAGCGGACCGTCTCGCAAATATCGCCGCGATCGCCCGCCGAGGAGGGGGGGCGGTGATCGTGGTGGATGCCGGCACTGCCACCACCTTCGATGCGGTGATCGGCGATCGGTACATTGGCGGGGTGATCGCACCGGGCCCGGCGATGTTCTACGACTACCTCGCCGAGCGGACCGCGCGACTTCCGCACCTTCGGGCGGGGCCGGCGGCGACCGGTTCGGTGGGTGATGGGACCGTGTCGGCGATCCGAATCGGAGCCGAAGCGGGGTTTGCGGGAATGGTCAGGGCGATTCTTTGCCGCATGCGCGGCAACGGCGGGTTGCGGCGGGCGAGGGTCGTCGCAACGGGCGGGGCGGCGAAGTTAGTGGTGCGTGCGGTTCCGTCCGCGCGACACGATCCGGACCTCACCCTCCGGGGCTTGGCCGCCCTGGCCGAACGGCGGTGCGCTCCGGAATGCTGCAGCCGGCGCGGCCTG
The DNA here is from genome assembly GCA_026417735.1 of Kiritimatiellia bacterium. Classification (NCBI taxonomy): domain Bacteria; kingdom Pseudomonadati; phylum Kiritimatiellota; class Kiritimatiellia; species Kiritimatiellia bacterium. The sequence continues at coordinate 4,147 of JAOACR010000001.1, read as the reverse complement.
CTCTTGCATTCACGCGGTTCCCGTGTAGTCTGCTGAGAGGTTCGCCTCGTGGCGAGAGGAGATGTGGTATGAGTCCAGTGCTCGATTTGCGGAAGGAGCCGGTGGATCTCCGGCGTGAGCAGGAGGCCTCGCTGGCCCGTCCGCGTCTGCAGTACACGCCGATGGCAAGGATGCTGTTTGCGGCGATGGACCTCCTCTACGGCAAGGACACCTCCCTGCCAAAAGTGCGGTTGCTCGAAACCCTTGCGCGCATCCCGTACCAGGCCTGGGAGACGCGTCAGTACAGCCTGCTGTCGACCCACCATCACGACCGACCGACGGTGGAGCGGGCCACGAAAATTGTGGACTGGGGCCGCGAGGCGCAGGACAACGAGTTCTGGCATCTCCTGGTGATCGACGATCGAATGCGCCAGCTGGGCATGCAGGAAGGCGCGTTTCGACGGATCTGGCTGCCGCGGCTCGCCACGTTCAAGTACGCGTGGTTCAGCCGGCTGCTGGCGCGCGTGAACATCCGCCGCGCGTTCTACCTGAACGCGGAGTTTGAGGATCATGCGGAGCACGCTTACATGCAGTTTGTGAAGGACCACCCGGAGCTTGATCAGGAAAAGGTCGAGTGCGACGTGGCCCAGCAGTTCGGACCGTTCCAAACCTGGGGCGACGTGTTTCGTCGGATCGCACTCGATGAGCGGGACCACATGAACAACAGCTTCCGCTTCTGTGGGATGCCCGAGCGCGTGGTCCGTTACGTCTCGATCGACCGCTGAGTCGACCATCGACCTACTGGCTTGCGCGGGCCAGGGGTAGCATCGCGTTGGCCGTCGAGCCGGGCCGTCGGGTCTGTCCAGGTGCGTCGCGGGGCTTTGTGCAACTCTGTCCGGAACGGTGGATGAGATCGCGTGAACGGCGGACCGATGTTGCGGCTCACGCATGACCGTCACCGTTGGGTGCGGAGGCAACCCCGGCGCACGATGGCGCGCGGAACACCCCCCTCGATCAGTCGGACACCGCGCGTTCGCCTACAGCGGTAGACCGTGCAGCGGAAACAGTCGGCGGCGTAGCCGGTCGATCGTTGCGGACACTTCCGCATCGATCTCCGCCATGTTCGCGGCGTCGGAGATCAGAATGCGGTCGCGGAGTCCTCCGATCCAGTCCGTGTTTTGGAGCATCACGCCGCCGAACCCGGCTCCAAAATCATCCGTCTCGGTGTTCGCGCCGCACAGAATGCTCCAGCACAGAGCCCACCCGCGAACGGTGGGCTCGAACTGGTACCCGCCACCACCGACCGCCAGAATGGGGCGGTTCATTCGCACCAACCGGGAGACAACGCCGGCGGGCACATTGTTGGAGAGCCGCAGGTGGGCCAGCGGGTCGCCGGCCAGGGTGTCCATGCCCAGCTCCACGAGGATCGCGTCGGGAGCAAACGCGTCGGCCAACGGCCAGACGATTTCCGCGAGCACCCGCTCGTAGACGGCGTCGGGCGTCCCGACGGGTAGCGGCACATTGACGGTGTATCCTTCGCCCTCGTCCTCACCGATTTCGTCCTCGAAGCCGGTGCCCGGGAAGAGCGTCCGGCCGCTTTCGTGCACCGAGATCACCATGACGTCTGCGCGCCGGTAAAACGCGTGCTGCACCCCATCGGAGTGGTGCGCATCGATATCCAGCACCAAAACTCGCCGGCCACCGGAGGCCAGCCGCATCGCGCCGAGCACCACATCATTCAGATAGCAAAACCCGGCGGCGCGGTCCGGGAACGCATGGTGAAAGCCGCCGGAGGGATTGAACGCCACCCGCGCCCGACCGTCGAGGATCGCTTCTGCCGCGGTGAGTGTCGCGCCGGTGGCAAGCGCCGGGAACCGGTACATGTGCTCAAATCGTGGGCAGTCCAGTGTGCCGATTCCGGCCTCCAGTCCTTCCCAGCCCAGCTCCTCGCGTTCGCCGCGCTGGAGCAGGTCGAGGTATTCCGGCGTGTGAAACCATTCCAGCTCCTCGCGTCGTGCGGGGCGGGGCGGCAGTTCGATGCGATCGTCGGTGCCGAGTAGCCCCATGCGGGCGACGACATCGCGCGTCTGCTGGGCCCGGTGAGTGTTGAACGGGCAGGAGGGCGGGTAGCCGTCCTCGTCCAGCTCGGGTCCGTGCACGAAAATGGACGCACCCTTCACCGCGCGGGAACCATCCGGATCAGCTGGCATCGGATGCGCAACATAGCGTCTGTCCGCCGCGCTCACAAGCCCGCTGTGGACCTGCGCGCGCGGGCTGCGCACCGCCAGCTCTGCCGTCCGAGCGGCCGCGGGCCGGTCTGCCCCGGCGGATGAAGGGCGCGGCGCCGGCGGTTTGGCGGGGCAGCGCGGCTGGTCTTGACGGCGACGTTCATTTTGTTCATTCTAGAGTGAACGAACGGAATGGCGTCGACCGACCCTGCGTCTGCTGTCTCGCCCGTCGCGCAGCTCGAGCGAGTAGAGCGCGAAGTGGTGGATCTCTTCGTGCGGCTGGCGGAGGTCGCGGGGCTGCCGCGCTCGGTCGGCGAAATTTACGGGTGTCTTTTTATCTGTGCTGACCCGCTGCCGATGGACGGCCTGATGTCGCGCCTGAATCTGAGCAAGGGCGCGGTGAGCCAGGGGCTTCGGTTGCTGCGATCGTTTGGCGCGGTGCGCACTGTGTATGTGCCGGGCGACCGGCGGGACCACTTCACCGCTGAACGGGAACTACGGAAGCTCGTGTCGGGGTACTTGCAGGAGAAAGTGGTGCCCCACCTCCGAAGCGGGGATGAAGGACTGAAGGAAATCCGCGCGCTTCTGACCGAGACCAACGGTGGTGCGCGGAAGGTGCTGCAGGAGCGGGTCGCGCAGCTCAGCCGATGGCACCGGCGGGCGGAGCAGATGATCCCGCTGCTGCTGCGCATGCTGCAAACGTGACGTGGGATGGCCGCGAGTCGAGCGGCGGGGCCGTTGGACGACACCGCTCCAACGACCACGGGCGGTAGCCTGTGCTGATTCGGCGAAGAGCTGACGGGGCGAGGGGAGAGAGCGGAAGCCGAACGCGAGGGCGTGATGAATGTTCCTCTGTTGGACCTGAAGGCGCAGTACGCAGCGATCCGCAGCGAGGTGGAAGCCGCGATGCGCGAGGTGGTGGAGTCGCAGGTCTTCATCAACGGCCCGCAGGTTGGCGCGCTGGAGGCGGCGGTGGCGGCGTACTGCGGCGTGCCGCACGCGGTGGGCGTGTCGTCTGGCACCGATGCGCTGCTCGTCGCGATGATGGCCGAGGAGATCGGCGCCGGCGATGAAGTCGTCACAACGCCCTACAGCTTTTTTGCGACGGCCGGTTCGATCGTGCGGCTGGGTGCGAAACCGGTGTTCGTGGACATTGACCCGGTGACCTTCAATTTGCGGTCGGACCTTGTCGCCGGCGCGGTGACGGCGCGAACCCGCGCCATCTTGCCGGTGCATTTGTTCGGCCAGCTCGCAGAGATGGGGCCGATCCTCGAAGTCGCGAGTCGCCACCACCTGGTGGTGATCGAGGACGCTTGCCAGGCGATCGGGGCGGAGCACCGCGGGCGGAGGGCGGGCGGGATCGGGGACTATGGCTGCTTTTCGTTTTTCCCATCCAAAAACCTTGGTGGTTTTGGCGATGGCGGGATGGTCACCGCTCGCGATCCGGCGAAGGCCGAGTGCGTGCGGCTTTTGCGGATGCATGGAATGCATCCGAAGTATGTGCACCGCAAAGTTGGCGGGAACTTCCGGCTCGACACGCTGCAGGCGGCGGTGTTGCTTGCGAAGCTGCGACATCTCGACAACTGGACCCAGGCGCGCCGGCGGAATGCGGCGCGGTACGATCGCATGTTTGCGGAGGCCGGTCTGACGGTGCGGGGACTGGTTCGCACGCCGGTGACGGTGACGGATCGGCACGTGTTCAACCAGTATGTGATTCGAGCGGAGCGCCGCGACGCGCTGGTGGAGCATTTGCGGGGGTGCGGCATCGGCTGCGAGATTTACTATCCGATTCCGCTCCATCTACAGGAGTGTTTTCGGGGCCTCGGCTACGGCCCCGGAGACTTTCCAGAAGCGGAGCGCGCAGCAAAAGAGACGCTGGCATTGCCGGTCTACCCGGAACTGACCGACGAGCAAGCGAGCGCAGTGGTTCGCGCTGTCGC